>NZ_CP041405.1:5155000-5485000 GCF_007066085.1 Paenibacillus thiaminolyticus
CAGTTTTGAAAGGATAATCCCTTTGTACCTTGAAAACTGAATCGCGAAAGTAAAGCTTAGAATCATCCTTATAATAATGATGGTTTAAAAGGCCACTTTGGGGACTTTTAAACTACCGCTAGGTTAAGCTAGTAAGAGCACACGGAGGATGCCTAGGCGCCAGGAGCCGACGAAGGACGTGGCGAACGACGAAATTGCCTCGGGGAGCTGTAAGCAAGCATCGATCCGGGGATGTCCGAATGGGGAAACCCGGCTGCTGTAATAGGCAGTCACTCACACCTGAATACATAGGGTGTGAAGAGGCATACGAGGGGAACTGAAACATCTAAGTACCCTCAGGAAGAGAAAACAATAGTGATTCCGTCAGTAGCGGCGAGCGAACGCGGAAAAGCCTAAACCGGAGAGCTTGCTCTCCGGGGTTGTGGGACGTCTCACATGGAGTCAGAAAGGTGTTTATTAGACGAAGAGGTCTGGAAAGGCCCGCCAAAGAAGGTAATAGCCCTGTACTCGAAAGTAAATGCCCTCCGAGACGGATCCCGAGTACCGCGGGACACGTGAAACCCCGTGGGAATCCGGCAGGACCATCTGCTAAGGCTAAATACTCCCTGGCGACCGATAGTGAAGCAGTACCGTGAGGGAAAGGTGAAAAGCACCCCGGAAGGGAGTGAAATAGAACCTGAAACCGTGTGCTTACAAGAAGTCAGAGCCCTTTATGGGTGATGGCGTGCCTTTGTAGAATGAACCGGCGAGTTACGTTTACGTGCAAGGTTAAGGTGAAAAGCCGTAGCCGCAGCGAAAGCGAGTCTGAATAGGGCGAATGAGTACGTAGGCGTAGACCCGAAACCGTGTGATCTACCCCTGTCCAGGGTGAAGGTGCGGTAACACGCACTGGAGGCCCGAACCCACGAATGTTGAAAATTCGGGGATGAGGTGGGGTAGCGGAGAAATTCAATCGAACTCGGAGATAGCTGGTTCTCCCGAAATAGCTTTAGGGCTAGCCTCGGAGGAAGAGTCGTGGAGGTAGAGCACTGATTGGGTGCGGGGCCCGCCAAGGGTTACCAAGCTCAGTCAAACTCCGAATGCCATGGACTTATTATCCGGGAGTCAGACAATGGGTGCTAAGGTCCGTTGTCAAGAGGAAACAGCCCAGACCATCAGCTAAGGCCCACAAAATGTGGCTGATGGTGGTGCAAATGCCGCCGAAGCTATGGATTGATGCTTTTATGCTGCATCAGTGGTAGAGGCGTTGTGTACCGGGTTGAAGGCAGACCGGAAGGACTGCTGGACTGTACACAAGTGAGAATGCCGGTATGAGTAACGAAAAGACATGTGAGAATCATGTCCGCCGAAAGCCTAAGGGTTCCTGGGGAAGGCTCGTCCGCCCAGGGTAAGTCGGGACCTAAGGCGAGGCCGAAAGGCGTAGTCGAAGGACAACAGGTTGAAATTCCTGTACCACCGTAGCCGTTATGAGCAATGGGGGGGGACGCAGAAGGATAGGGACGCGAGCTGATGGATGCTCGTCCAAGCAGTGAGGCTGGTCAGTAGGCAAATCCGCTGACCGTAAGGCTGGGCTGTGACGGGGAGGGAAAATTACAGTACCGAAGGTCTTGATTTCATGCTGCCAAGAAAAGCCTCTAGCCAGGTAAAGGTGCCCGTACCGCAAACCGACACAGGTAGGCGAGAAGAGAATTCTAAGGCGCGCGGAAGAACTCTCGTTAAGGAACTCGGCAAAATGACCCCGTAACTTTGGGAGAAGGGGTGCCCCGGTAGGGTGAATAGCCCGAGGGGGCCGCAGTGAATAGGCCCGAGCGACTGTTTAGCAAAAACACAGGTCTGTGCGAAGCCGTAAGGCGAAGTATACGGGCTGACGCCTGCCCGGTGCTGGAAGGTTAAGGGGAGAGTGGTTAGCCGCAAGGCGAAGCTATGAACCGAAGCCCCAGTAAACGGCGGCCGTAACTATAACGGTCCTAAGGTAGCGAAATTCCTTGTCAGGTAAATTCTGACCCGCACGAATGGCGTAACGACTTGGGCGCTGTCTCAACGAGAGATCCGGTGAAATTTTAATACCTGTGAAGATGCAGGTTACCCGCGACAAGACGGAAAGACCCCATGGAGCTTTACTGCAGCTTGATATTGGACTTTGGTACGGTCTGTACAGGATAGGTGGGAGCCTGAGAAGCCGGAGCGCCAGCTTCGGTGGAGGCGCCGTTGGGATACCACCCTGATCGTATCGGAGTTCTAACCTGGGACCGTGGAACCGGTTCGGGGACAGTGTCAGGCGGGCAGTTTGACTGGGGCGGTCGCCTCCTAAAGAGTAACGGAGGCGCCCCAAGGTTCCCTCAGAATGGTTGGAAATCATTCGAAGAGTGCAAAGGCAGAAGGGAGCTTGACTGCGAGACCTACAAGTCGAGCAGGGACGAAAGTCGGGCTTAGTGATCCGGTGGTACCGCATGGAAGGGCCATCGCTCAACGGATAAAAGCTACCCTGGGGATAACAGGCTTATCTCCCCCAAGAGTCCACATCGACGGGGAGGTTTGGCACCTCGATGTCGGCTCATCGCATCCTGGGGCTGAAGTAGGTCCCAAGGGTTGGGCTGTTCGCCCATTAAAGCGGTACGCGAGCTGGGTTCAGAACGTCGTGAGACAGTTCGGTCCCTATCTGTCGCGGGCGTAGGAAATTTGAGAGGAGCTGTCCTTAGTACGAGAGGACCGGGATGGACGTACCGCTGGTGTACCAGTTGTCTCGCCAGAGGCATAGCTGGGTAGCCAAGTACGGAAGGGATAAGCGCTGAAAGCATCTAAGCGTGAAGCCCCCCTCAAGATGAGATTTCCCACATTGGTAAGACCCCTTGAAGACGACGAGGTAGATAGGTTGGAGGTGGAAGTGCAGCAATGCATGGAGCTGACCAATACTAATCGGTCGAGGGCTTATCCTAAGTAAGATGATTCGCAAGACGAACTTTCGCATTCAGTTTTTAAGGTACAATACCTTATCAATTATATATTCCCTGATAGCTCAGTCGGTAGAGCACTCGGCTGTTAACCGAGTTGTCACAGGTTCGAGTCCTGTTCGGGGAGCCATGGAGAGATGTCCGAGTTTGGTCGAAGGAGCACGATTGGAAATCGTGTAGGCGTCACAAGCGTCTCGAGGGTTCGAATCCCTCTCTCTCCGCCAGTATGGCCCGTTGGTCAAGCGGTTAAGACACCGCCCTTTCACGGCGGTAACACGGGTTCGAATCCCGTACGGGTCACCAATCATGTCTTGCGACTGGTAAAAATTGAGGGTTGAAATCAACCCCAACAATCTGTTAAGATATATTAGTCGCTACAATATGGACGCTTAGCTCAGCTGGGAGAGCATCTGCCTTACAAGCAGAGGGTCGGCGGTTCGATCCCGTCAGCGTCCACCATATTATCGCGGGGTGGAGCAGTTCGGTAGCTCGTCGGGCTCATAACCCGAAGGTCGCAGGTTCAAATCCTGTCCCCGCAACCAATCTGGAGCTGTGGTGTAGAGGCCTAACATGCCTGCCTGTCACGCAGGAGAACGCGGGTTCGAATCCCGTCAGCTCCGCCATTATACTTATATTATTAGGCTCGGTAGCTCAGTCGGTAGAGCAGAGGACTGAAAATCCTCGTGTCGGCGGTTCGATTCCGTCCCGAGCCACCATAATAGGCTTATGCCGGTGTAGCTCAGTTGGTAGAGCGGCTGACTTGTAATCAGTAGGTCGTGGGTTCGACTCCTATCGCCGGCACCATCATGGAGGATTAGCGAAGTGGCCAAACGCAGCAGACTGTAAATCTGTTCCCGTACGGGTTCGGTGGTTCGAATCCATCATCCTCCACCATACATAGGGGCATAGTTTAAAGGTAGAACAGCGGTCTCCAAAACCGTTAGTGTGGGTTCAATTCCTGCTGCCCCTGCCAATCCAATAATTTCATAATGTGGCGGTCGTGGCGAAGTGGTTAACGCATCGGATTGTGGCTCCGACACTCGGGGGTTCGATTCCCCTCGATCGCCCCATACCTTTGGGGATTAGCCAAGCGGTAAGGCAACGGACTTTGACTCCGTCATGCATAGGTTCGAATCCTATATCCCCAGCCATTTATGCGGACATAGCTCAGTGGTAGAGTATCGCCTTGCCAAGGCGAGGGTCGCGGGTTCGAATCCCGTTGTCCGCTCCAGATGGCGCCATAGCCAAGTGGTAAGGCAAAGCTCTGCAAAAGCTTTATTCCCCAGTTCGAATCTGGGTGGCGCCTCCAACTCATTTCTTTCTGAGTGATATGTGCCCTTAGCTCAGCCGGATAGAGCGTTTGACTACGAATCAAAAGGTCAGGAGTTCGAATCTCTTAGGGCACGCCAGATTAACTTCATATGCCGGTGTGGCGGAATGGCAGACGCGCGCGACTCAAAATCGTGAGGGAAACCGTGGAGGTTCGAGTCCTCTCACCGGCACCAGTTTTAACACCAAGACACCTGAAGGGTGTTTTTTTGTTTATATTGAAAACTTGACCGTACATTGTACGGAGACAATGAAATGCAACGTATAGCTAAGTTCCTCCCCGTTCGTACAGGTGGCGAGCATGCTTCAGCCGGATTACTGCCTTTCTGAAGAGTACATAAGAGTCTGTGACGACGCTGAGGGCGTAGAAACCCTGTGCGGGCACTTGCATGGAGCAATCCGGCGGAACAACCTATACAAGAAGAAGCCTTGCCATAACAATTCAGGCAAGGCTTCTTTATTATGATGTATATGGTGTATACTCTATACGTCTAAAAACGCCTTATTCTGCTTGGGGATTCTCGGTGTCGCCTGATACTGCAGGTGGAGCTTCCACCGGGACCGCAGAACGTTTTGCTTGTGGAGTGCCTGCTCCATTCGTCAGACGCTGAATCATTTTTTCGACATCAAGTCCGGACACATCCTTCAACATTTGCGGGGCCGTCGCCATCAGTTGGGTTACATAGTTGCTAACGCGGGCCGCCCCTTCTCCGTTGCCGGTATCCACGACAGTCAGCTTGTCAATCTGCTGCAGCGGCTCGGCAATCTTGCCGGCCAGTTCAGGCAGCATCTTCATGACGATATCGAGCACCGCTGCTTCGCCGAATTTCTCGAACGCTTCGGCGAGCTTCTGCTTCGCTTCGGCTTCTGCCAGACCGCGCAGCCGGATGACTTCGGCTTCCGCGGTTCCCCGTGCCCGTTCGGCGTCCGCTTCCGCCATACCGGTGAGGCGCTTCTGCTCCGCCATTGCCTTCGCTTCCGCCTCGATCCGATACTGCATCGCATCGGCTTCAAGCACTTTCTTGGATTTATCGGCTTCTGCGGACTGAACGACGGCGTAACGCTCGGCGTCTGCTTTCTTCTTCACTTCAGCATCATACTGCTTCTCACGGCGCAAAATTTCTTTAGCTTCGAGGTCAATTTCCCGTTCTTTCCGAACGAGCTCGACCCGCATTTGCTCTTCGACGACGCTTTGCTTGGAACGGGCTTCCTGCACGTAATACGCTTGGTCGGCTTCCGCACGGGCCATATCCTGATCCTTCTTAAAGGAAGCTACCTTCAATTCCTTCTCCTTCGCTGCTTCGGCGATGTTGGTATCGCGCAGCAGTTCGGCCTTCATTCCTTGCTCCTCGGCATTGGCCTTCTGAATCCGCGAGTCTCTCACCGCTTCGGCTTCCGCGATTTCAGCGTCGCGCTTCACGGCCGCAATCCGCGGCTTCCCGAGCGCATCCAAGTATCCGTGCTTGTCGCGTACGTCTTTGATGGTGAAGGAAACGATCTGAAGCCCCATCTTCTTCAAATCTTTGGCGGCCACAGACTGGACTTCCTGTGCAAAACGATCGCGGTTACGATAAACTTCCTCGACCGTCATTGATCCAAGGATCGCACGAAGATGTCCTTCCAATACTTCCTGCGCTTCGCTCTTGAGCGCTTCCGTCGGCTTGCCGAGGAATTGCTCGGCTGCCGTGGCAATATCTTCTACCGAACTGCCGATCTTAATGATGGCGACCGCGTCGGTCATCACCGGAACGCCTTGCTCGGTATATACTTCCGGTGTCATGACATCGAGCTTATGAGATAATAAGGACAAGAATTGCGACTGTTGAAACACCGGAAGAATAAATGCGCCGCCACCGCGGACAATTTTCATCTTGCGCCCCGTTTCATCGGCGCTGACATTTTTGGTACCGAGATACGTCCCGGTCACGATCATCGCCTCATCCGGGCTGACCGTCTTGTAGCGGGCCCAGAATGCGAGGCCCAGCACGAGGATGACGCCGATTACAATCACCGGCACCATGATCGCTTCATTGAATTCCATGGCATACAGCTCCCTTTTCTATGTAAATTTGTAGTGAAACCGTAATTAGCGTATTCCTGAATCAGTTTTCTTGAAGGCTGAGCATTTCTTTGGTAAGAGGGGATACATACAGCGTGTCTTCGGCGACGTTAATGACGACAACCGTCGTTCCGGCAGGAATGTTGTCCTTATCGAAAGAAGCGGCAATTTGATTCGTCAAGCCGGCTCCGATTCGCAATGTCACTTCCCCGTATCCGACGGAAGGAATCGAAATGCTGACTTCTCCGACTTTGCCAACCAAGTCCTGAATGGAGAAGCCGGTAGAGCTCTCTGTATTGTGCATTGGGCGAATATAGAGGAAATACATAAGAAGGCAGACAATGAGCGCGCCGGCGATAGCGACCACAAGAATGAGCGTGGACTGCCAAGCCGTATAACGGTTCAGCAGAATGCCAATTGCGCCAAAAGCCGTTAGCCCGCTCACGAGCACCGTCGGCTGCAGAAAAGGCAGCCCGTCTCCAAAAATGGAATCGAACGCATGACTCAATATTTCCCCGAATATCAAGGTAACAACGGAATATAAAATACCGAAGATGAACAGACCCCAAAATAACGTGTCCATGGCATTGCTCCTTTCGCCTGCCAGAGTCAGGCCCGATAGTTCGGAAAGCTTCCTATGATAATATATACGCCGAATCACGCACGGAGTTTCAAATTACCTTCCCTCGAGTCCAGCCCCGGTTGACCTTGAGACGGTCTGTCCCCCCGACCTGAGTCCAGTACGAAAAACCGCCCCCAGCCTGTTTTGAACAGAAGGGGAATCCCCTAAAATAAAGACATAAGCAAGGCACAATGAAAGGTGGTGACAAACCGAATGCAAATGAAAAAAGGCAACTCGTTCGCTATTATCTTGATAGCATTGGGAGCGTTCATTCTGCTCAGCAAGTTTGGAGTTCACTTGGGAAGCTGGTTCGGCTACTTGTTCCCGATTCTGCTGATTGTACTCGGTTATTATGGAGTCAAGGCAGGGAATTCGTTCTTCGGATGGGTCTTCATCATATTGGGCTCCATCACATTAATCGGCAAGCTATCCTGGCTCATCGGCATTTTCATCGCCATCGGAATGATTGTGTTCGGTATCTCAATGCTGAATAACAAACGAAGTGGCCATCATTACTGAACAGGAGACAGCAACGTATTTGGATGAAGGAGGGACAGAGAGGCATGAGCAATATTTTGAAAAGGGTTCGCGATATTACACTGGCAACGCTCAATGAGCGGCTTGACAAAGCGGAAGACCCTGTCCGGTTAATCGACCAATTCCTTATGCGCACTCGGCAGGACATCGCGGAAGCGGACCGCTTATATCAACAGTATGTGGTGCACGCGAATCAAATGAGACATCAGATGAATCAGGCCAATGAAATGAGAGAGCGCCGCGAGCAGCAAGCGATGCTGGCCTTGAAGGCGGGAGAGGAATTCGCCGCTAGGATTGCACTCCAAGAAAAAATGATGCATGACGAGAAAGCGCGGCAGTACGAGGATCTCTACAATAAAAGCAAGGAATCCATCCTGGAGCTGGAAGAACAGCTGAACATACTCAAGAGCGAATATCAGACCGTCTATGACAAGCGGCAGTATTACTTCGCTCGCATGCAGAACATACGGCTTCAGCAGCAAATGAACCAACGCTTTGGCCAATATGGCTACGGGCAGGTGGACGGCATGTTCCGCCGGCTGGAGGATCGCGTATCCGACATGGAGTGGGAAAACACAAGCCTTCAAGAGGTGCGCCGCTCCAACGGAACATCACCTTACGGCGGGAATACCGAAAGAGACATTGCACTGCAGCGTGAGATGGAACGTCTGCGCAAGAAATTGGACACTGCGAAGGAGTGACATGAACCATGAACAAAAAATTGTACCGTTCGGTTCGTGACCGGAAGTTCTGCGGTGTACTCGGAGGAATCGCTGAATGGTTGAATATGGATGCGACGCTGCTGCGCATACTGTTCGTCCTGGGCGTGTTCTTCACGGCATTCTCCCTGATACCCGTCTACTTCATCGTAGCGCTTGTGGTTCCGAAAGAGCCATTCACGACATACGGACCATATAATTACGGTGGAGGACCGTATCAGAATTCGAACGGATATTACGGAAATGACGGCGGCTATCCTGGTGGTGGCTACAACGGCAATAACAGCTGTAACAGCGGCTACAATAACGGCCGGAACGATTACAGCAGCTATGGATCCTACGGAACGAAGCCGAACGGAAGCAAGACTCAATATGATTCCCCCATCGATTCGATGATGGATGATATTGAAAGAAAAGCAATGCGCAAAGAACTTCAAGAACTTCGCGAGAAAATTGCGAAATACGAGAAAGGGGATAAGTAAAATGGGAGTATTCAAACGAATTAAAGATATGACGAAAGCGTCGATTCATGAAATGTTGGACAAGGTGGAAGATCCGGTAGTTATGCTTAACCAATACCTCCGCGACATGGAGCAGGAGATTCGGGAAGCTGAAGTAACGGTAGCGAAGCAAATGGCAAGCGAGCGCCGCATCAAGCATCGCTACGACGAAGCGATTCGGATGGTGGCTGACCGCGAAGTCCAGGCTGAGCGCGCTCTCGTATCCGGTCATGAAGAAGCAGCCCGCAAATACTTGGAAGAAAAATTGTACATCGATCAAAAAGTTACGGAATATGCAGAATTGCATGCCCAAGCGAAAGCGCAAGCCGATGAGCTCATGCAGCAGCTGCATTCGATGAAAGACGAGTTCTACAAGCTGCGCAACAAGCGCAACGAACTGTCTGCTCGTGCTCAAATGGCGAAAGCCCGCAAGCAAATGGCTTCCATTACAAGCGTTCACAGCATCGAATCGGGCGAAGCTTCCCGCGGATTCCAACGCATGGAAGAGAAGATTATGCAGCTTGAAGCGGAAGCGGAAGTCACCCGTGTACCGTACGGCGGATATGCAGCCACGACCTATCAACCACCGGTAGATGTTGAGAAGCAAATGAAAGTCGATGAGCAGTTGGAAGCATTGAAACAAAAATTGAACCGCAGCGAATAACCCCTTGGGACTTGGACGCGGTTATGATATGCTAACTAAGGAGCTTACGGCGATGCCCCCGCATCGCCGTTAAGTTTCGTTGTAAGGTTTTCCGGCACAACTCTATTGATTCTGAGCGACAGGAGGTGCGTCATGATAAAGGGGAACAATCGTTTACTTGCATATTTGCTCATTATCGCGGGACTGTTCATTCTGATTGGCAAATGGATTAGCTTCGGAACCTTTGTCGCCCTGTTCATGCTGTACCTCGGCATTAGCAAAGTAAAATCCGAGGAGCTTCGTCTCGGCTATACTTTGCTTGGTATCGGGGGAGCTATCCTGTTGTTGGAGCATCTGATGCTGTTTGTCGGCATCATTCTCATATCGCTCGGTATTTTTTATTCTCGGACCCGCTATGAACAAAAGCACGAATGGATGCAGAAGCGTCCCGATCTGACAGCGAATCTCAAATGGGATCGGGAGCCGTTCCATTTGCACAGCCAGAGCTTGTGGCATGTGATCGGAGAGAGCGACATCGACTTGTCGCTCGCGATGATGGAGGAGCCGGAGACGATGCTCTTGTTCCAAGGCGTGCTCGGAGATATGGACATTTCGATTCCTGACGATATCGGAGTCAAAGTGGAAGCGACGGTCTTGTTCGGACAGATCAATGCGGGTCAGCACCGGGAGACCGGCTTGCTCAACAAATGGGCCTATACTTCGCCGAATTATGAACGCTCGGAGCAGCGGGTGAAACTTCGCATCTCTTACATCGTAGGAGATATTGATATCCGATTGCACGCGTAATATGGAGAAGATGCTGCAGAAAGGAGATGCAAGCCGGCAATGGAACCGAAAAAACAGACGAAAAATATGGTTGTGCGCTTGATGGGCGAGACGCTTCTCCTTTCCTTTGTCCTGTTTTTCGTCATTGTTTATTTAATGCAATCATATGGATATGTCAAACCGTTCGAAACCTGGCTGGCCGGCGTGAAATCGACGCTGTCTGTCTTAATCGTCGTAGCCATAATTGCGGCGATTTTCGGCTTTTTCCAAGGTTTTCGCATGAAACGGCGGATTGAGCTGCTGCGCGAATCGATGCTGCTCTTGGAGAAGGGCAATCTGTCCCGGCCGATGCCGGACCTGGGAGACGACGAGATCGGCCAACTGGCCGATCAATTGGGCAGGGTGAGCAAGCGCTGGGAGGAACAGGTGACCTCCTTGCAGCGGTTATCCACGAATAACGCCCAATTAGCCGAACAGGCCAGGATATCGGCCATTATGGAAGAGCGTCAACGCTTGGCGCGGGAGCTGCATGACGCCGTGAGCCAACAATTATTCGCGATCTCGATGACGGCTACGGCGGTGCGAAGGACGCTGGACAAAGATTTTGAGCGAGCGGAGAGCCAGGTGGAGCTTATCGAGGAAATGGCCTCGGTAGCCCAATCGGAAATGAGAGCGCTGCTGCTCCATCTCCGGCCGGTTCACCTGGAAGGCAAGGGCCTTACGCAAGGTGTCGCTGAACTGATTCGAGAGCTTGAAGCGAAGGTGCCCATTCAGATTCAATATGAGATGGACGAGCATATTACGCTGTTGAAGGGCGTCGAGAATCATTTATTCCGTATCGTGCAGGAAGCATTATCGAATACGCTCCGCCATTCCAAGGCGACCCGCATGGAGATCAAGCTCCAGGACCGAGGCGATTATGTGCGTTTATTCATTCGCGATAATGGCGTCGGCTTCGAATGGGATGACAAAAAGCAAGCGAGCTACGGCTTGCGTACGATGCAGGAGCGAATCAATGAGATCGGGGGCTCGGTGCAATTCATTACGGCGCCGAACAAAGGCACCCGCATTGAAATACGCGTTCCCGTCGTCAATGAAGAGAGCGGGCTGAAGGACGAAGAGGGCAGCGATGGCCCAGGAGGTGAGGATGCCTGATATGGACACAGATATCAAAGTATTGCTCGTAGATGACCATGAGATGGTGCGCATCGGATTGGCAGCCGTATTGAGCACCGAGGATGGCATCGAGGTCGTTGGCGAGGCAAGCAACGGCGAGGAAGGAATCCGCTTGGCACAAGAGTACAAGCCGGATGTCGTGCTGATGGATCTGGTTATGGAGGGGATGGACGGCATTGAGACGACGCGCAAGCTGCTGAGCCTGTATCCCGACTGCAAGGTCATTGTGCTGACCAGTTACTTGGATGACGAGAAAATGTACCCTGTCATTGAAGCGGGAGCGTTCAGCTATCTGCTCAAGACGTCACGTGCAACGGAAATTGCCGAGGCTATCCGTGCCGCCGCTCGGGGACAGTCCGTTCTCGAATCGCAGGTCGCCTCGAAAATGATGAACCGCTTCCGCCAGCCGAAGCCTACGCAAGCCGCCCATGAACAACTGACGGACCGGGAAATGGATGTACTGCGATTGCTTGCCCAAGGCAAGTCCAACCAAGATATCGCCGATGACCTGTTCATTGGAATCAAGACCGTGAAGTTCCACGTCACGAATATCCTTGCCAAGCTGGGCGTGGAGGATCGCACGCAAGCCGCCATTTACGCTTACAAGAACGGCCTGGCTGAATAACGGATGACCCGACCTTAAAGGCCGGGTTTTTTTGTGCTCGCGGAAGGCCCAGGAGGGGGACAATAAGGAAACGCGAATGGAGTGTGATAAGTGGCAGAACCGGGTGACGATACCCGGTTCTGTCTGCAGGAGGGGCGTGCAAGGAAGCAGCCGTTAGCCGTTATTGTGCTTCTGGCAACAACTCGATGGGGAGCGGCAGGAATTCGGGGAGGAGAAGCAGAATGAGTGTTACACGAGCAAAAGAAACAAGAGCGCGATAAGCGTCAGGTCGAGTTCTATCCGGCCGCGGCCATACAGGCCCGAGTGTGGGCCATGATGCGAAGCTGGAAAGGCTCCCTTGGGTTGAAGGGAGGTCACCCTGCCCTTCTTCCCGCTGCATGGCTTGCATGGGCGCTTGACGGGCTTGCAAGGCCGCTTGACCGGTTTGACCCGCCGCTTGTGCGGCTTTTTCTTGGGCTCGCATTCTTCCTCAACAATCGGAATTACCTCTTCGGGAACTTCTTCTTCGTTCAGAATGATTTTGCCGTCCCGGCAGTGGCTGAGACGGCCAATGAACTGGCGGCCATCATGGGTAACGGCACACACGGTCCGCCCGCAATGCGATCGGATGACTTCTTCATCCAATGGAATAGGAATCACGTTACATACCTCCTTCTATAGCGGGAATGTTCTGTCATCAGTCTATTCATTGGAGGATATTGGCGCATGGACATTGACCTAGGAGAGAAGCGCCTAATTTTGCAGCATGGAATGTGCTCCCTATCGGTGAATCAATTATCCATATGAATATGGAGGCGGTTACGGTGAGACTGGTTCGCAGAACGAAGACTCCGGTCATTGGATTGCTTCTGTTGGCGTTGTGCGGCGCTGTCGCAGCCGCCTGGAGCAGCGATGCCTGGAAGCCGGCCCCATCCGCGATTGCGCCGGCATCGTCAGAGGTGGCGAAGCGGCTGCAAATGTTGTGGGTGCTGGCAGAATTGAGCGGAGAGCGGAAGTTCAGCTCCGCGATAACGGTTCAGGGCAGCTTTCTCGCTGAAGAAGGACTGGCGGCCGAAGTAGACCGCTGGCGGCGGGAAGCAGGCATCATGAGCACTCTCGACCCTAGGCAGGAACGGGGAAGGAAAGTGTATCGCGGGACGTATAATACGGCACCCTATCAAGGGGATGTGCTGTTGTTCCAGGAGAACGACGGGCGGATTTATTATACGGTCAAATTGTCGGCGGAAGCGAAAGGAGGCATGGCCCGTACGGCGGAAGAAGCGGAGCGGCTGCTGCGCCAGCTTGGGGAAGCGAAGATTGGGGCCGATTGGAACGCGACCGTCCGTGCGGCAACAGGGGCTTCCTTGACCGACGGCTTCGCAGCAGCGGAGAAGGCATTGGCGGAGTGGGGAACGGCCGTACCGCTCGACCGGTATGAAGATGACCGCACGATCAGCGTGACGTATGAGACGGACTATATGGGGGCCGGCGTCGCCATGAAGGGGCGGCAGGCCAATCTGCAGGTTGCGGCCCATGAGGATCGGGAACGTGGAGAGACACGGTTGTCTTTTGGCACGCCGCTTATCGCGGGGGAGTATTGATTCGACCTTTTTCGCTAACCCGTGGCGTCAATCTGACAAGTATGCTAAAATGTCATCACATTCGAAATGTGTGATGTCAAGTCTATAACAGAGTGTAAGGATGATGGAGAGAGATGACTGTGATGCATAACCAAGAATCCCAACTGGCTGAAGGCGCCGTCTTTTTTATATTCGGCGCGACCGGTGATTTGGCACGCCGCAAATTGTTTCCTGCCATTTACAGCTTATATCACGAAGGCAAATTAGGTGAGCGGTTTGCTGTCATCGGCTTGGCCCGCCGTGGACGTACGAATGATGAGTTTCGCGATGATGTGCGCGCGTCCATTGAAGAATTTTGTCGTTATCCGATTCCAAATGATGAAGTTTGGAGCCGCTTTGCGCAGCATTTCGAATACAAACCGCTTGACATCAACAATGTGGAGCGCTTCAAGGAATTACGGATACAGACCGAGCATATTGAACGGGAATTCAATATCCCGGGCAACCGCCTGTTCTACTTGGCGCTGGCGCCTGAACTGTTCGGCAGCGTCTCATTGAACCTGCGCGACGGCGGAATGCTCGACAGCGAAGGCTGGCATCGACTGGTCATTGAGAAGCCGTTCGGCTATGATTTGCCGTCGGCTCAGAAATTGAACGAAGAATTGAGCCATGTGTTCAAGGAAGAAGAGATCTACCGCATCGATCACTATTTGGGCAAAGAGATGGTCCAGAACATTGAAGTGATTCGATTCGCGAATGCCTTCTTTGAGCCATTGTGGAACAATAAGCACATCGCCAATATCCAGATTTCGCTGGCCGAGACGGTCGGCGTCGAAGAGCGCGGCGGCTATTACGATCATGCTGGAGCGCTGCGCGATATGGCCCAGAACCATATGCTGCAAATGCTGACGATGATCGCGATGGAAGCGCCTAGCCGGCTCCATCCGGAAGATATTCGCGATGAGAAGGTGAAGGTGCTTCGCTCTCTGCGCCAATTCGAGAATGCCGACGACGTGATGCGCAATGTCGTGCGCGGCCAATATGCGGCCGGCGCGTTGAACGGCAAGCCGCTGCCGGCGTACCGGGAAGAAGAGAAAGTGAACCCTGCTTCCGTCACGGAAACGTACTTCGCGGCCCGTCTCTATGTGGACAACTTCCGCTGGGCAGGCGTTCCCTTCTATATTCGCACCGGGAAGCGGCTTCCGGTCAAAACGACCGAGGTCGTCGTGGAGTTCAAGAACATGCCGACGAACGTCTATCTGTCGCAAAAGCATAAGCTGGAACCGAATCTGCTCGTCATTCGGGTGAACCCGATGGAAGGCATTTATGTCAAGATCAATGGCAAGAAGCCGGGAGCCGACGCCAGCGTGCAGCCGCTCGCGATGGATTTCTGCCAGAGCTGCATGGTCGGCATCAATACGCCGGAAGCCTATGAACGGCTTATCTTCGACGCGGCGCGCGGCGACTCCACTTATTTCACCCGGTGGGATGAAGTGGCATCGGCCTGGTCGTTCGTCGACAAGATCGCCGGAGCCTGGAAGGCATCCAGCGAAGACCTGCATCTGTATCCGGCAGGGTCTTGGGGACCGGAGCAAGCCGACAAGCTGTTGGCCGAAGACGGCTTCCAGTGGTGGCCGGTGAATGGACAAGAGGAAAGCCAGGTCATATGGAATAAGTAAATCAACAATAAGAGAAGGCTGTGCTCCCGACGGGAGCACAGTTTTTTTAGGCCAAAGCGGGTTGAGTCGTTCATAGCTTTTCCAGATTACTAGATTAAAATATAATATTCCTATAAATTCACTCGGAAAAAAAGATTGTGTTCTATCAAAAGATAGTTATACTATAAAATATAAAGTGTGTTACAATTTTCGGGGGGAATCGACATGAAACGCAACAAGTTATGGCTCGCACTCTTATTATCTTTAGTCGTTGCGGTGGTCAGCGCCTGCGGTGGCAGCCAGACGCCGGCTCCAGATACGGCTTCCGGCACCGATACGGGAGGAGAGCCGAAGAGCGGCGGCAGCATCATTATCGCGGTTCAGGATGATCCGCGAGTGATGAATCCTGTCTATGCCGGGGACCGGGTAACATTGACCATTAACCAATCGTTGTTCGCTCCTTTATATCATATCGATAACGGCGAGAAGAAATTCGTCCTGGCCGAAAGCTTGACTCCTTCGGAGGACTCGCTGACGTATACGCTGAAGCTGCGCGAAGGCTTGCAATGGCATGACGGGCAGCCACTGACGGCGGACGATGTCGTCTTTACGATGAACAGCATTTTGGATGAGAAGCAGCACAGCTCGGATCGGGCTAACTATGTATTCAATGGCAAGCCGCTGACGGCGAAAAAAGTGGATGATCTGACGGTGGAATTCGTGCTTCCGCAGCAATCGGCTTCGTTCGAAGGTGTACTGGCCAATTTCAAGCCAATTCCGAAGCATGTGTTCGAGGGTGAAGCGGATCTGGAGAAGAGCAGCAAGAACGACCAACCTATCGGATCGGGTCCGTTCAAATTTAAGGAATACCGCGCAGGTGAATATGTGACGCTGGAGCGGTTCGACGATTATTTTGCCGGCAAGGCGTATCTGGATTCGGTAACCTACCGCGTGGCGAAGGATTCGAACTCCGCCAACCTGGCCCTTCAGAACGGCGAGCTGCAAATGCGCATGATCGACTCCGTTGACTATGCCAAGCTCGACAACACCGGCAAATTCAATCTGGTGACGTATCCGGAAGGACGCCTTATCTATATGGTGTTCAACCAGAACGTCGATGTGATGAAGAAGAAGGAAGTGCGCCAAGCTATTGCGTACGCCTTGAATAAGGAAGAAATGATTACGGCAGCCTTCGGCTCGACGGAATTCGCGGAACCGGCCGCTTCGATCTTCACGCCGGACACGCTGTATCAGACGACGGATGTCGCCACCTACGATTACAATGTGGAGAAAGCGAAGGAGCTGCTCCAGCAAGCTGGCGTCAGCAACCTGAAGCTGCGTCTCGCGTATGTGAACTCGAACAAGCCACAGACCAGCAAAGCGCTGTATATTCAGCAGCAGTTGAAGGAAGTCGGCATCGACGTGGAACTGATGGCGCTCGATATCGCGGCTTTCGGCAATATGTCGCTCGACATGAACAACACGAGCTATGATATTTCGTTCGGCGGCTATATTATGGGCTACGAGCCGGATGCATACAAATCGCTCTATATGAGCGATGCGGCTTACAACTATGCTCATTATAAAAATTCGGACTTCGATGCGCTGTGGAACCAAGCGGCCGTCGAAATGGACAAAACGAAGCGCGGCGAGCTGTACAAGCAGATCCAGCAAACTGTCGCAGACGAGATGACCGTGTACCCAATCGCGTACGGTAAAGCGATCGTGGCGGTAGACAAGCGCTACGGCGGGTTGGAAGAAGCCATTCCGAAGCCGGTTGTTATGTTCGAGGATTTGTCCAAAATTTATGTGAAGTAATCTCTCGGAACCGATCATCATAAGGTAGCGGGAATTGAATCGAGAATTCGCGGGCGCTTGAAACGTTATCGTTTCAAGCGCTCTTTCGGAGGGAACCTGTGTGCAGAAATATATCGTGCGACGCGTTCTTCAAGCCATACCGCTATTATTCTTCATTTCTATCGTGTCGTTCGCGCTGATTAAGCTGGCTCCGGGAGATCCGGTCAATTCGTTCGTGACGCCCGATATGAACAAGGAAGACGTGGAACGGATAAGGGAAAGTCTCGGCTTGAACCTTCCGGTCTATATGCAATATTGGATCTGGCTGAAAAATGTGTTCATGGGCAATCTAGGCTACTCCCTGACCAGTCACCGGCCTGTGCTGACGCTGATTGTGGAGCGTCTTCCGGCCACGATTGGCTTAATGGGGGCGGCTCTCTTGTTGTCTTTGCTTATCTCCGTGCCGCTTAGCATGTACGCGGCTTCCCGGAAAAACCGCCCGGTCGATCGTGCGCTCGGGCTTGTATCGTATATCGGAATCTCGATCCCGAGCTTCTGGTTCGGGATCATGCTGATCTATTTGTTCGCCGTCCAGCTCAATTGGCTGCCGAGTATGGGAATGCGGACCATCGGCGTCGACTCGGTGTGGGATGTGCTGAAGCATGGCATCCTGCCGTGCACCGTGCTCTGCTTCATGAACGTCTCCGTCTATATGCGCTATGTCCGATCGAATACGATCTCGCAGCTGGAAGAGGATTATGTGCAGATTCAATATGCCTACGGCTCGACGCGAGGCACGGTCCTGCGGCGCCATGTGCTCAAGAACGTGCTGCTCCCGATTATTACGATTCTCGGGATGTCCTTCCCGGAATTGATCGCCGGGGCGTTCATCACTGAGTCGGTATTTTCCTGGCCTGGCATGGGATCGCTCGGAATTACCGCCGTGTTCGCCTTGGATTATCCCGTCATTATGGGGATAACGATGTTCTCGTCGGTCATGCTCGTGATCGGGAATCTGGCCGCGGACGTTCTGTATGGCGTAGTCGATCCGCGCATTAAGACGATGAGGTGATTGTGATGAACCGAATGAAATGGCGTAACGTACTTACCCAAGTGAAAGAGCAAAAGGCCGCCATTGCCGCGATCATTCTCCTTGCCGTCTTTGCACTCGCCGCGATCTTCGCCTTCCTTGTGCCGTACGACCCGAACAAGATCGTCGTGACGGAGCGGCTGCTGCCGCCCAGCGCCGCGCACTGGTTCGGAACGGATGATTACGGCCGCGATTATTTGGCGCGGGCGCTCTACGGCGGACGCGTCTCGCTCAGCGTGGGCTTCCTGGCGATGGCGATCGCTGTTATCGTCGGCACCGCCGTCGGTACGGTGAGCGGTTATTTTGGCGGCTGGATCGATAATGTGCTGATGCGGATGGTCGACATTTTGATGTCGATTCCGTCTTTTTTCTTAATGCTGATTCTTAACGCGTATCTCAAGCCGGGCATTACGACGATTATTCTCATTATCGGCATGCTCAGCTGGATGAATATCGCCCGGATCGTGCGGGCGGAGACGCTGTCGGTCAAGGAGCGGGAATATGTGCTCTATGCCCGGGTATCGGGACAGAATACGCTCGCTATTATTTTGAAGCATATTGTGCCCAATATTATGTCTACGATTATCGTGGCCGCGACGATTAACATCGCCTCGGCGATCTTGATGGAATCTTCGCTCAGCTTCCTCGGCCTGGGCATCCAGCAGCCGAATTCGTCCTGGGGCAGCATGCTGAACAATGCGCAAGGATTTATCGGAGAAGCGCCTTATCTGGCCTTGTTCCCGGGCTTGTTCATCTTGCTGACGGTCCTCTCCTTCAACGTGCTGGGCGATGTGTTCCGCGTCGCATTCGAGCCGAAGGCGAACAAGAGGTAATGATGGAAGACAGATGGAGAAGGGCTATGGAATTCACAGAGAACGGGAGTGGGACCAATGACTGAATTGCTGTCCGTCCGACAATTGAGAACATCGTTCATGACCCGGGACGGCGAAGTGCAGTCCGTCCGCGGCGTCAGCTTCGATGTGCGCGAGGGCGAGGTCATCGGCATCGTCGGCGAATCGGGAAGCGGCAAAAGCGTGACGGCCAAGTCGCTTATCGGCCTGATTCCGCCTCCGGGCGTCATCCGAGAGGGGGAAGTCCTGTACCGGGGCGAGAATCTGCTCGCCCTGCCGGAGAAGCGGCTGCGGCAGATTCGGGGCAACCGCATTGCGATGATTTTCCAGGACCCGATGACATCCTTGAACCCGGTCGTCAAGGTCGGGGCCCAGATCATCGAGGTGCTGCAGCGGCATAAGAAGCTGAGCAAGCAGGCGGCCCGCGCCGAGGCGATCGAGCTGCTCCGCAAAGTCGGCATCCCTTCGCCGGAGGAGCGGATCGATCAGTATCCGCATGAATTCAGCGGCGGAATGCGCCAGCGGGCGATGATCGCGATGGCGCTCTCCTGCCAGCCGGAGCTGCTCATCGCCGACGAGCCGACGACGGCGCTGGACGTGACCATCCAGGCTCAGATTCTCGGCCTGATGAAGCAGCTTCGGGATACGACCAACACGGCGATTCTCCTGATCACCCATGATCTGGGCGTCGTGGCCCAAGTATGCACTCGTGTCGTCGTCATGTATGGCGGCCTGATTATGGAAGAGGGCACGGTCCATGATATTTTCGAGCGGCCGATGCATCCGTATACGCAAGGGCTGCTGCGCTCGATCCCGAAGGTGACGGATGGGGAGCGGGAACGGCTCTTCAGCATTGAAGGCACGCCGCCGAATCTGCTGCATCCGCCCGGGGGTTGTCCGTTCCAGGACCGGTGCCCGCATGCGATGGAGCAATGCCGGCAGCTGCCCCCTTATGCGGTAACAGAGACGGGCCATCGTTCGCTCTGCTGGCTGCAGCAGGATGCGCTGGGCGTTACGCTGGAGGCGGTCAATCCAGAGGAGGTGGGGCAGCATGAGTAAGCCGGACCAGGCGCTGCTGGATGTGCGGGGCTTGAAAAAGTATTTTTATACCGCGAAAGGGCTGTTCGGTAAAAACAAGCAGACGCTGAAGGCGGTCGATGATGTCAGCTTCCAGATTCGGCGCGGAGAGACGTTCGGGCTCGTGGGCGAATCCGGCTGCGGCAAGTCGACAACAGGCCGCTCCATCGTCCGCCTGTACGATGTGACCGCAGGCGAGATTCGGTTCGACGGCACCGATCTGGCTCATCTGAGCGAACGGGAGCTGAAGCCGTTCCGCAAGCGGATGCAGACGATTTTCCAGGATCCGTATTCATCGTTGAATCCGGGCATGAACGTGACCCAGCTCATTAGCGAGCCGATGGAGATTCACGGCTTCGGCACGAAGGACGAGCGGCGGGAGACGGTGCTGGAGCTGCTGAACAAGGTCGGGCTGAAGCCCGAGCATGCGGAACGGTATCCGCATGAATTCAGCGGCGGCCAGCGGCAGCGGATCAGCATCGCGCGCGCCTTGTCCGTCAAGCCGGAGTTCATTCTGTGCGACGAGCCGATCTCGGCACTGGACGTATCCGTGCAGGCGCAGGTGGTCAATATGCTGGAGGATCTGCAGGCGGAGTTCGGATTGACCTATCTGTTCATCGCCCATGATCTGTCCATGGTGCGCCATATTTCCGACCGCATCGGCGTCATGTATCTGGGCAAGCTGGTCGAGCTGGCGCCGAGCGATGAATTGTACAATCATCCGGCTCATCCGTATACGCAAGCATTGCTGGCGGCTATCCCGGTGCCGGATCCGAATGCGGCCAGCGGCGCCGGAACGATGCTCGAAGGCGATCTGCCGAGCCCGTTGGCGGGATCGGCCGGCTGCCGCTTCGCCTCGCGCTGTCCGTTCGCCACGGATCGATGCCGTCAGCAGGAGCCGGAATGGAAGGAGATCTCGCCGGGACATTTTGCGGCTTGTCATTTATATGAAGAGAAATAAGGAGGCAGGGACAATGGGGAACGAGGCACGGTTGTCGCAAAACACGGCGATTCTGCTGGAACGCGCCCGGCGCAAAGGATTTACGGACGAGCAGTTGCTGGGCATCATTCGCTCCGGCGACGTTAGCCCGCTGACGAAGGTGAATGAGGAGTGGTATACGTACGATGATTTTCTGACGTATGCCGCTGAGCATGGCGAGTTGTTGGAACAGGCGGTCGCGGAAGGCTACCGCATTACGTTCAATACGATGAACGGATTGAAAATATGGCTGGAAACGCGCTTCGGCATCGAGGAAGGTATCGATTTCACCCGGGGAGAAGGGAAATATACCGGGCTGACGCTGTCTGAAGCGGACCTGGAGGCGCTTCGCTCCGGGCTGGCCGCGAATTGGGTTATCCTCGAAGAGGGAGAGGCATCCGGGCCGAAGCGGACGGTTACGCTGTCCGTGCGGGCCTTGAGCGGGCTGCAGTAAGGAATAAGAGCAAGATATAATCAGTCATTAGTAGAGAAGATAGGGACGAGAAAAGCGAACAAGCCGCCCGTGTCTCCGCAGAGGGAGATGCAGGCGGCTTGCGCTGTGTTAGGCAACCCGTTGGGCGGCAGCGGGAAGATCTGTTGCGGCTAAGGTCGTCATGCCAGTCTCATGCCAGTCCATGTCAGCCGCCGCGGGAAGTTCAATCCCGGAGAAGCTCGACGGCTAGCAGCCGGGCATCTCGTCCGGCTCCGCAGAGGAGAGCCGAACTGCGCGCCTGCTGCCACGGCATGCCAATGACGTACAGAGCGGCGGCCGGCGTGCGATGTCCATGATAGATGAGGTGGCCGCGAGCGTCCAGCGTTCCCGGAACATGGAGCCAGCGATAATCCGGCCGGAAGCCGGTCGCCCAGACGATGGCCGCTGGCCGGAAGGAGGCATGATCCTTGAACAGCACGGCGGCGCCGTCTTCCCCGCTGCCGACCGCTTCCGGGAACAGCCGAATCCGCCCGGCATGGACCGCATCCCGCAGCTCGTATCCGAAGATCGGATCTCCCTTTCTCCGCAGCCATCCTGCCCGCTTGCCGCCCGCCGGCGCATGCAGCAGGGTGAGCCGGTCCATCCATTCGAAGGTGCTCCGGTTCAGCAGCCGCAGCGGCAAGTGCCGGACCGGTCCGCGAGCGGACAATACCGTCATGCGGCTCTGCGACAGTTCAAACGCAATCTGGGCTCCGGAATTGCCTCCGCCGACGACAAGAGCCGGCCCGTCAGGCAATTGCGATGGCCGCTGATATTGGCTGGAATGGAGCTGGGCAATGCCGCTGCCAAGCGATGCGGCCCATTCCGGTATATATGGATTGCGGAAGGGGCCGCAGGCCACAACCAGCTTCCGGCAGCGCAGCGGCTGCTCCTGACCCCGGAGCGTGACTAGGAACGAGGGCGGGCCACAGCTGCCGTCTGCAGCCGCCGCGACCTGTTCGACGGTGCTTTCCAACCGCACGGGCAGCTTCCCATGCTGCGCATAGCGCTCCAAATAATCGGCAATCTCGTCCCGTCCCGGAAAGCTTTCCGGATCGCCTGGCAGCGGAAGTCCCGGTAATTCGCTATATTTCCGCGGCGTGAACAGGACGAGAGAATCATAGCGTTCGCGCCAATTGTCGCCAATTCGGGAATGCCGCTCGAGCAGCAGCAGCGAGAGGCGGGGCTGACGCCGGATCAATTCGGCCCCGAGCGCCAGTCCGGCTTGCCCTGCCCCGATGATGAGCACGTCTACATATTGCTGCGCCTGTGTTGCTTCCATGGCAATCCCCTTTCGGTTATAAGTGGTAGGATGCCATCATTATAACATTCAAACTAATGTTTGAATATAGAGGGCAGAAAAATATTATATTTGGCGCTCCCATGAAAATATTTTTGCCGATATCGCAAAAGATGTGTGCATTGTCCATTTATGGGCATCCCTGTTTTGTGATACAATAACGAATACGTGATTTTAGATGAGAGGGCTATGTCTAATGAGCAAATCATTATCTGAAGAATTGAAGCAAGAAGTGGAGAAGCGGCGCACCTTCGCGATCATCTCCCACCCGGACGCCGGGAAGACGACCTTGACAGAGAAGCTGCTCCTGTTCGGGGGAGCGATCCGCCTCGCGGGAACCGTCAAAGCCCGCAAAGCGAGCAAGCATGCGACGAGCGACTGGATGGAAATCGAGAAGCAGCGCGGCATCTCGGTTACGTCGTCCGTCATGCAGTTCGACTATAGCGGCCATCGTATCAATATTCTTGATACCCCGGGCCACCAGGATTTCAGTGAGGACACGTACCGGACGTTGACGGCCGCCGACAGCGCGGTCATGCTGATCGACGTGGCGAAGGGCGTCGAGAATCAGACGATTAAGCTGTTCCAGGTCTGCGCGAAGCGGGGCATCCCGATCTTCACGTTCATCAACAAGCTGGACCGCGAAGGACGGAATCCGTTCGAGCTGATGGAAGAGATTGAGCAAGTGCTGGGCATCCGTTCGGTTCCGATGAACTGGCCGATCGGCATGGGACGCCAGCTGTGCGGCGTGTACGACCGCATGAAGAAGCAAGTGGAGCTGTTCCAGGGCGACGACCATTCGGTCATTAAGGTGGAGAAAGTAGATGATTACCGCGATCCGGTCATCCGGGATATAGCGGGAGAGCATTTGCATGACCAGTTGTGCGAGGAGTTGGAGCTGCTGGACGTAGCCGGAGACGAATTCGATTATGAGAAAGTGAAGCGGGGCGAGCTGACTCCGGTCTTTTTCGGCAGCGCGATCAATAACTTCGGTGTGCAGACCTTCCTGGAGAACTTCCTCCAATTGGCGCCGAAGCCGGCTTCGCGTCAATCGACGGAAGGCCCGATCGAGCCGACGAATGAGAAGTTCACGGGTTACGTGTTCAAAATTCAGGCGAACATGAACCCGGCCCACCGCGACCGGATTGCGTTCCTGCGTATCTGCTCCGGGAAGTTCGAGCGGGGGATGAGCGTCAAGCATGTGCGCGTCGGCAAAGACATCAAGCTGTCGCAGCCGCAGCAATTCCTCGCCCAGGACCGGGATATCGTAACGGAAGCCTATCCTGGCGATATTATCGGGCTGTTCGATCCAGGCATCTTCCGCATAGGGGACAGCTTGAGCCAGGGAGGGGTCGTCACATTCGACGAGCTCCCGATTTTCTCGCCGGAAATTTTTGCTCGCGTCACGGTCAAAAACGCGCTCAAGCATAAGCAGTACCAGAAGGGCGTCGACCAGTTGACTGAGGAAGGAACGATTCAGGTGTTCCATTCCGCGAGCGTCTTCGAGGAGACGATACTGGGCGTTGTCGGCCAGCTTCAGTTCGAGGTGTTCGAGTATCGGATGAAGGCGGAGTACGGGGTCGACGTGCAGTTGATGAAGCTGCCTTACCAATTCGCGAGATGGGTGACGGGACCGAATATCGATCCGTCCAAATTCCGCATCAATTCGCAGCTCGTCAAAGACAAGTCCGGCAACTTCGTCGCCTTGTTCGAAAATGAATATGCGATGCGCACGGCAATGGACAAAATGCCGGAATTGAATTTCCTGGAGACGGCGCCGTAACACGTAACAGATTGGTATTCCAAGAATTAGCGAACCCCCTCATTCAAGATGATGAGGGGGTTCTGTCGATCAGCGGATGATTGCTGAATTCCCGTGTCACGGCTTGCGGATAACGAGCAGGTGCAGGAGATGGTTCAACTGCTCGGCTCTCACCTCATAGCGGTGCTGCTCCAGCCAGCGAATAAGCCGGGAACGGTCGGCGAAGTACTCATCGAGTACGGCCTCGACGGAGGCTTGGTCACCGCGTGCGTTGAGTTCGTCAAGGAACGCATCACGATGCTCGTTATCCGTGAACATCAGATCGGCGATGACGATCCGTCCGCCGGGGCGGAGCAGCCGGCCCATCTCCTCGAATGCAATCTCCTTCTGATCATCGGTGAGATGATGCAGCGCATAGGTCGATACGATGAAATCAAAGGCGACGTCCGCCAGCGGAATGGCCATCAGATTGCCCTTCAACAGACGAACGGCCGGGTATTTCCCGCGGCATTGCTCCAGCATGGCATCAGATTGATCGATGCCTGTCATGGCCGCCCCTTCGCGGAGGAAGCGTCCAGCCAGATTGCCTGTGCCGACGCCGAGCTCCAGCCCGCTTTCTCCCTGGCGGGGCGCAGTCTCCCGCGTCACCCGGTCCAATATGTTGTCGTAATCGGCATGTACCCGCAAGGAATCCGTATTGTTCGCTACGGCTTCATCGTAGCGGCTTGCCTGCGCATCGAAATTCCACCGATCGCGCCACTCCGCGCGCAGCTTCTCAAAGCGCTGCGACTGTTCCCCGATATGATGTAATTGACTCACAATCTTTTCCCCCTCCTGTTCGGTATCCTCTCTGTCCAATAGACGGCGCAGCATGCCCAGCAGACGCTGCAGCTCCGTATACTGCAGCGCTAACTGCTGCATTTGCTGATTGAGATAAGGGCGCAGCGCCGCCAGACGCCCATCGAGCGCCTCGTCAAGACATTCCCGAATCTGATCAAGCGGCAGATTCAGCTCGCGCAGCGCAGCAATCATGCGCAGACGCTCAATATCCTCCTCCCGGAAGACGCGGTACCCGTTGTCCTCCTGCTTGGCTGGGGACAGCAACCCCTTTTGCTCATAAAAACGAATCGCCCGCGTCGTCAAGCCGAGCCGATCGGCCGCTTCCTGAATTTTCATAGGCCAGCTCCTTTCAGATGTATTGTAACGCTTGACGCCGCGTTAAAGTAAAGTCTCTATTTTAATTTCCTCTCTTAAAAGGTTGGAAGCGTGCCCTGACATGCTCGGAAAGCAGCGCAAAAACACGAATCCGTCTCGGGGAGTCCGGCAGATTCGCGTTTTTGCATTCCATCAGGCGCGCGGCTGATCGTCTTGATGCAGCTTATGCTGCAGCGTATCCACCATCTGCTGACGCAGCTCGCTGTCGCTTTCCTTCCAGATTAATTCGAATAGAACGCCAAGACCGGGAAGCGCCCGCTCATCATAATCGATAGAGCCTTCGATCATGTCAATGACATCCTTATCCGGCTTATTGGACACTTTCTGCACAATCGCCTGGCGTAAGTTAAGTGTGACGGCCATCGGCTGCTCCCTCCTTCCTTACAGTGCCGGTTACGTATCTATCCCCCTCGCAGCGCCACCCAGAGGGATGACTTGGCATATAAGCCAGACATCCATCGGGATACACTATCGACTGACAGACGGCGAACCGGCACTTCGCGTATAACGTTCCCCAATTGGGTGACCCTCATACGGACGGGGACGGGGGATCCCTTCATCTCGCTGGATGGGCGTGGTATAATTGAGAAAGAATAAGCAGTGTCGGACGAATGGGGAAGGTGATAGTATGACGGCTAAAAAGCAATTTGCGATTATTGGGATGGGACGATTCGGCTCCAGCGTCGCCCAAAATTTGAGCAACATGAATTTCGAGGTGCTGGCCATCGACTCCAGTGAGCAGAAGATACAGGAAGTCATGAACATCGTAACGCATGCCGTCTCGGCGGACTCGACGGATGAAGATGCGCTCCGCGCCCTCGGTATCCGCAACTTCGATGTCGTAGTCGTCGCGATCGGACAAGATATTCAGTCCAGCATTCTGACGACGCTGATTTTGAAGGATCTGGGCGTACCGATGATTGTCGTCAAGGCGCAGAACGAGCTGCACGGCAAAGTATTGAGCAAAATAGGCGCCGATAAAGTGGTATTCCCGGAGCGGGATATGGGAGCAAGGGTGGCGCATCATTTGATTTCACCGAATATTTTGGACTATATCGAGCTGTCGGAGGACCATTCGATTGTAGAGATGCGGGCTTCCTCGCTTATGATAGGCAAGAACTTGAAGGAATTGGATATCCGTGCCCGCTTCGGGTGTAACGTCATGGCCATTAAGAACAACGGCAAGACGAATATTTCGCCGTATGCGGAAGACCGGATTAAGGATGGGGATATTTTGGTTATCGTGGGGCAGAATAATCATCTGAAAAACCTGGAACTGGCGTATGCCGAATCATGATGAATCGAACTGAGACGATTACTTCCGTTCATAATCCCCGCGTCAAGCGATGGGCGTCACTGCGGGAACGCAAAGGCCGGAAGCAGGAAGGATGCTTCCTCGTGGAAGGCATCCATCTCGTGCAGGAAGCGCTAGCCTCTGGTGCCCCGGTAGAGGCCGTCCTGTGCGATGAAGCGCGCGATGTCCCAGCCGAGTTGCTTCCGTATGCAGATGCGTCGCGAACCGCGACAGCAGACGGCGAGCAGCCGGAGTGGATCGGCGTCACGGATGCCATTATTCGCAAGCTGAGCGAGACGGAGACCCCACAGCCGGTCATCGCGGTCGTGCGCAAGCCGGCACTCGATCCGGGAGCTCTCTTCGGCGCGTTCATGCCGCTCGTGGTGGCGGTAGACGGGGTGCAGGATCCCGGCAATCTGGGCACGATCATCCGCTCGGCCGACGCTGTCGGGGCGACGGGGGTCGTCCTGGGCCGGGGAACGGTGGACGTGTATAACGCCAAGACGGTGCGCTCGACGATGGGCTCGCTCTTCCATCTCCCGGTAGTCGAGGCCGATCTGCAGTCCCTGCTTCCCGAAGCGAAGGCGCACGGGATGCGGCTGGCCAGCACGAGTCTGCAGGCTTCGCATTCCTGCTACGGTTACGATTACCGGCAGCCGCTCTGGCTCATCGTCGGCAATGAAGGCCAAGGCGTATCACCGGCCGTACAAGCTCTCGTCGACGATACCTTGATTATTCCGATGCGCGGCCAGGCCGAATCGCTGAATGTCGCCATGGCGACGACTGTGCTGCTCTACGAGGCGATGCGCCAGCGTCATTATACAATTTAGAATGACGGCTCTGATGTGAGTTGTAATGTAAATGACACTGATTTTTGGCGCAAACTCCTTGATATTCAAGGGTTTGCTGCCATTTGGTTTATGTTTGGCTTATAAATTGTGAAGGTGAAAATAAAAAAGTGTATTTTCAGAAGCTGGATTCCTCAGTAACCGTCAACTTGTTGAATGCTCTTTAAAAAGATAGAGTATCTATTCATTTTTCAATTATTTCCTCCGATTTAATATTATGTTATGGAGGTGATACAAATTGAGAATTGCTTTAAAGATATTCTTGGTGCTAATTAGTATTGGTCTCGGGGTGATTAGCTGTGGTCTAGGCTTAAATATTTTGATGAGTTTCCGTGAGCCCGGCTTTATTGTCTATAATCCAGGCCCCAGAGGGATACAAATTTTTTTACTATCGATGATTATCATTGGATATAGTATTTTGCTGTTTCTTTTACACAGGAACAAGAAGAACTCAGAGATAGCAATGATTGCGCTCTATACTTTTATTATTTCTATTATTGTAACTCCAGTAATTATTATTTACTCAGCAGACATAAGTCGTTTTTTTAGAACCCCGCCCTCTCATAAAACACAGATGTCTATACAAAAAGAAATTCAAAAAATTATACAAGAAAATGATTTGCCATATATATTAGATTCGAAAGAAAGTAAAAACCAAACAAAAAATGAGTACACCAGGACTGTAATTCTTTTAAGAAAAAAAACTGGCGATAAAATTCAACAAAAGGAGGTTGATTTAGTTATTAAAAACAGCCGGAGTTCTAAACTTAGACTGACTTTTTACGACAAAAATCAACAAGAGCATGTTACGGTAATCCTTGGCAAAGACAGGAGTATTTATTACTGTGACCCTATTGAGTTTTGTAAGTGAAAATAACTCCCATAGGGCTGCGCAGAGCAACAGGATGTGTATAAGGAAGTGGCTTGAACGAAACGACGACAACCACTGTCCTAAACACCGTTAAAAAATGGGATGCAAGAGATGCCAATTTCAGTTCCGCGCAGCTTCAACATAAAAGGCCGAGTGCACGGCGCACCGGCCTTTTTGCTGAACACCTGGAACAGCAGCAGCCGACAGGTTTCGAGCCGACTTCTACAGTTCATCCTTTTCCTGCTCCATAAGCACGCATGGCTGGCCATTTTCTTATATAGGCATCAGCGCGTTACGGAGTACGAAGTCGCATTAAGGGTGTCCTTCTTTTTTGGATGATGGCCGCATACACTGGAATCGTACAGGCCAACCATGATATCCGAGGCCGGAAAGGGGGAGCGGAGAGGTATGGCCAGATGGCGTTCCCGCGGCTTCCGAGCGACACGCTGGCGTCTGCCGCGCATCTCGATACAACCGCGCAAGCCTTCGGGATGGCGTCCCCGGAGAGTCTGGGGCGGAAGCCTGCGCGGCAAGGCCCCCCAAGGCGCTGCTTGGCAAGGGGGGAGGCCGTCCAAGCCGCGCCGTAAGCGCAAATATTTGTTTATTGCGCTCGTTATTATGACGCTGCTGACGGTACAGCTGTTCGTGTATGTAGATAAGCATGTACGAGGGCCGCTTATGCATCTTGCCAAAATCCGGGTCAAGCAAATAGCGACGCAAGCGATTAACAAAGCCATTACCGATCAGGTAATGCGGGGCCGGGAGCTGGATAAGCTGATCGAATGGAAGACGGATTCACGCGGCAAAGTGACGAGCTTCGTCTTGAATTATAACGAACATATGCGGATAACGTCCGAGACGGTCGAGATCGTGCAGCGGACGCTGCAGCAGACCCAGGAATTGAAGGAGCATATTCCGCTCGGGCAAGCGTTGGGCAGTCCGCTCATCGCCTCCTTCGGTCCAAGGGTCCCTTTCCGGATGGAGCCGCAGGGCGCAGCGAAGGTCGAATTGAGCACCCGGCCGATGGATGTCGGCATCAATATGGTACTGGTGGAGGTATATATCAGAGTCATTGAGGAAGTTGCGATTGTGATCCCTTTCGATCTGGAGCCTGAAGTGGTGGAGACGGAAATCCCAGTCTCTTATCTGCTCGTCGTCGGCGATGTGCCCATGTACTACTACGATGGCAAGGGGCAGCCCGTCGGAAGCAACCGTGAGAAAGCACCCGCCCTGTCCTTGCCGGTCCTGCCGCCATCCGGGGCAGTCAATTCTTCGGACAACGACAACCTTAGCGTGCCCGCGCATACCGAGATGGTCCCGCCGTCAGGCGAGCCATCCGACGGAATCGAACCGCCGCCGTCAGCAGCAGACCCATAAAAAGAATGGAGAACCGGGGCGGATCAGCCCCGGTTCTTGCTATGCAGGGGGAGAGGGAGCAGCTGCTTGAGCTGGCTTACCTTGAGCAAGCATGTGGGGAGAGTCGCTTATGGCCAATATCCCCGTTGGTCAGGAAGGGGCAAGGGGGAGGCGTTATGGTCGCTCGCCCCACAGATCAGGGGATAGGGGGATAAAGTGCGTTATGGTTGCTCGCCCCGCAGATCAGAGGGGTGGAGGTATATAATGCGGTTCCCGGCCTCTTGTGCATAAACGCGGAAAAAAAGCGATCCGGAAGCGGGATCGCTTTAGAACGTAACGGCTCACACTCCGGTATTGTCGGCAAGCCGAACCGGGTATGAAGCATCGCGTTCTGCTGTCGTATAATAACCGGCTTGCGGCAAGCATACAGATCAATTTAGCGCCGCTGCTCTTTCCTGCTGTTCGCCGGGACTGCGGACGGGGTCTTGGTGGGGAGCGAAGAGGTTTTGCGCCGCTCCTTCAGCTTGCGCAGGTCGGACAGCTCCCATTGCCGCAGCAGCGGGTAGGGGTCATAGGAATATTCCACCAGTCCCCGATCCCGGTAAATGCCGAAGTGGAGATGCGGCGGGAATTTGCCGGCGGTCCCAGGGGGGCCATAGCCGGAGCTGCCGACCCATCCGATCGTCTGTCCGGGGGTGACGATGTCGCCGATTTTTATGTTTTTCTGGTATCCGGACAAATGGGCGTAGTAATGGTAATTATTGTTGATGTCGCGGATGCCGATCCGCCAGCCGCCGTAGCGGTTCCAGCCCTTGATCTCGATGATGCCGTAGCAGGTGCTGCGGACAGGAACGCCGTAACCGGCGAAAATATCGGTTCCTTCGTGAATGCGGAATCCTCCGTAATGCCGCCCCATCCCCCAGGTGCTGCGGTATGAATAGTCAGCGGTCACGGGAAGCGGGAAGGCCGTGTCGAACAATTGAAGCTGATCGAAATGTTCATAGAGACGGGCGAACTGCTTCACGCGCTGCACGGCACGCGGGTTGGCGTAGTAATTCCACAGTCCGGTGCCGAAGTCGTCCTCGCTCAAGCCGTAGGAGCCGACAAGGTCGGCTACGCTGTACAGCAAGTCGGTGTCATTGTTCATATCAGCCCGTCCGTCTCCGGAGCCGTCGCGGCCCATCCCCTTGAACATCGAGATGGAGACCGGGTTCTGATCTTCCCAATCCGGATTGAGCATGCCAACCCACTTCGGCGGTTCGATAAATACACCGGTTATCCGCTCCGGATGCTGGCGCTGCTTCGGCTTGGCTTTCGTCAAAGTCCGTTCGTATTGATCGATAGCCGCAAGCCGGTACCAGGGAATGCCCGTTAAGGTTCCCATTTTTTCGTATAAATCCCGCCGTTCCCGCCATATATTCACCGTGTCGGGTTTAGGCGTCGTCGAGGCGGAGCCGGGCATTGAAGATGCAATCGGATGGAGTTCCTCCTTCTTTCCTGGCGACCAGGCGTCCATCGGTGAGCAGATGACGACCCAGAGCGCCAAGCCAGCCCATGATATGGCAGCTTTTTTCATGCGTGATTTCCCTCCTTATACCTGTCCCAAATGCAGATCTTAATGATAGAATGTGCACGAACGGGCTTTTTATCCGAACCCGGGACATGCAGGTATGGAATTTGGAGGGTTCATGGTATAATACTGAATTGAGGTCAAGGTAAAGCGAACGGAAAGAAGGTAATGACTCAATGAAAACGAAAGAGCAGAAACCAGACTGGATACGCATCAAACTGACCACAGGAGAAAATTATTCCGAAATCAAAGACATGATGCGCTCAAAAACGCTTCATACCGTATGCGAGGAGGCGCGGTGTCCGAACATTTACGAGTGTTGGGCCAATCGCACCGCAACATTTATGATTTTGGGTGATATCTGCACACGCGCTTGCCGCTTCTGTGCGGTTAACACCGGCATGCCGACCGAATTGGATCTGCAGGAGCCGGAACGTGTAGCGGAAGCGGCCGAGCGCATGGGCTTGCGCCACTGCGTCGTCACTTCCGTGGCAAGGGATGATCTGAAGGACGGAGGCGCCTCCATCTTCGCGGAGACGATTCGAGCGATTCGCCGTCGTTTGCCATTCTGCAGTGTAGAAGTGCTTATTCCCGATTTTATGGGGAACTGGGAAGCGCTGCGTGTCGTGATGGACGCGAAGCCGGATATATTGAATCATAATATCGAGACGGTAGAGCGGATGTCCGACCGGGTACGGGCCAAGGCGAAATATTCCCGTTCCCTGGAACTGCTGCGTCAGGCGAAGGAGATGCAGCCTGGGATCCCGACCAAGTCGAGCATTATGCTCGGCGTTGGCGAGGAATGGGATGAAATTTTGCAAGCCATGGATGACTTGCGGGCAGTTGATTGCGATATTTTGACGCTGGGACAATATTTGCAGCCGTCGCCGAAGCATTTGGATGTCGCCAAATATTATCATCCGGATCAGTTCGCCGAGCTGAAGCAGGAAGGAATGAAGCGGGGCTTCAGCCACGTCGAATCGGGGCCGCTCGTTCGGAGCTCGTATCATGCGCATGAACAAGTGAAGTCGGCCCATCAGGCCATGTCCACATCGCAAGCGACCGGCAGCTAACGGGATAGCTGTCGAAGCAGGCCATGGCCCTGATGCAATCCGGGGTTACGGGAAGGAGGAACGGGCATGTTCCACATTAGCGGCCAGACATATGAAGTGGTTCAGGAGCACAAGAATGCGTGGAATCCGGAGGCATTCCGCGACCGGTACAGCGAAGTGCTGGAACGGTATGATTATATCGTAGGCGACTGGGGATACAATCAGCTGCGGCTGAAAGGCTTCTTCCGGGATAATCATCCGAAGTCGACGAAGGACACGACTTCCTCCGGTATTGTTGATTATATTAACGAATATTGCAATTTCGGATGTGCTTATTTCATCGTGGAGAAATTGAGCAGCAAAGATCCGCGTTATCGCCAATCCCAGGATAACGGGGATGAAGAGGAAACGCACGGGGCCGCACCGGACAATAGGGAGGATGCCGCGACGAAGCAAGGCATCTCGCTCCAGCCGAAAGTCCCGACCCCGGAACCCGATGACGAACCTCCGGCGAAGCCGGCTATGCAGGAGCGCAAGCCGCGTCCGCGCCATCGCCACAAGAACCGGGGCCATCATTCCAATGAAGCCAAGCGATCGGATACCGCGAAGGTATCCGCGAAGGAGCCGCGTCCCCCGAAGGACAACCGCTCCTGATCGCGCATATACACATGAACACCTCCCTTATCGCATCATGCGAAGCGGGAGGTGTTGTTGTGTGTACCGATAATCTAATTCGTTGGGTAGCAGCCGTTCTCATCGTATCCGAGGAAGGCTTCACGGACGCGCTTCCAGAAGGGGAACGGCCGATAGCGGACGAAGGTGACCCGCTGATCCGCAACCCGGCAGCGAATCGAGCGCAGATGAGACAGCCGGATATTAATATGATCGATAGAGAGCAGCAGGTTCTGTCCTTGTCGGGGCCGAATGTCGAAATGATGATGCTTCGGCAGGATCAAGGATGATCCGAGTGTCCGGTACACCCGGTTGTTAATCGATGCAATCTCAGCCAATTGGATGGCCGGAATGGAAGGGTGAACCATGGCGCCGCCCAAGCTCTTATTGTAGGCAGTGCTTCCTGATGGCGTCGATACGCAGATTCCGTCTCCGCGGAACATTTCAAATAATTCATCATTGATGTCGATCTGGGCGACCAATGTATTATCAGTGCATTTCAGCGTAAATTCATTCAAGGCGATATAGGTCTTCTTCCCCGCATCCTCCCTGTCAAGCTCTAGCTTGATGAGCGGATATCTCACGATCCGAGGGTTGATCTGATCCTTGGAACGGTTCTCCGCCATCATATGGACGAGCAGTTCGATCTCATCCGGCTTCCAATCGGCATAAAAGCCAAGATGCCCCGTATGAATCCCGACGAAGGCGGTATGGTCAATCCGGTTGATGTAGCGGTGAAAGGCTTGCAGCATCGTGCCGTCCCCGCCGATGGACAGAACGATCTCCGGTTCTTCGTCATCTCGCACCAGTCCACGCGCCTCAGCCAAACGATGAAACGTCTCCGTCAAAGAGACGGACAATTCGTCTCCCCGGTTCAATACTGCATATTTCAAGGCGTTGACTCCTTTGTCGAACGGTATTGTGGAACATATCAACTCCATCTTATACGTTCCGCGGCCGGATTACAATCGTGTTTTCGACAAGAATCTCTCCTTCTGCTATGTCCGCAGCCGCCGCCAGGCAACGATCAGGAGGGAAGCGGCTAACAGCAGGCAGCATACCGTCAGCAGCGTCCAAAATCCGCCGCGCAGGGAATGCCAAGCGGTCTCCCAAGGGCTGTAGGCTTGGGCCCATACCTGTGAAGGGATCCAGACCGCTGCTTCCTCGGCGTACGGCGCTAGCAGCGGGAAGAGGAAATAGGCCGCCGCCGCCGCCAACAGGCTATGGAGCACCCGAGCTGCAAGGAAAGGGAGGTACCGCATATCGCATTCGTTCATAATGCTCGCGATCTGAGCGTGAACCGACAGTCCCGCCCAGGACAGGATCCAGGCCGCCGCCACCACCTGCGAGCGAAGCCCGGCCACGTTGGCTGCGCCTGCTCCCTTCGCGCCGAGGGTGACCTCGAACAAGCCGCCGGAGAAGGCCGATGCGAGCGCAGGCGACAAATGGAACAACGCCAAGGCCGACTGCAGCAGGCGGTCGATCATATTCATGACGCCAATACAGGCGAGCAATTCCATCAATACGGAGAAAAAGACGACGAGCCCGCCGACTACGGTCATCAGCCGGAGCGAGGAGCCGAGCGCCTCACGCAGCAGTGTGCCGAGCGGGCGTCCGTCCTGCTGCCTCGCCCGATGCATCGCCCGGAACGCGCGCCGGAACAACGGGCTGTCGAACTGGCGCATGTCACCTGGCGAAGGGGTCATCGGCGAGGCGGGCGCATGGTAGCGCATCAGGATGCCGATGGTGAGTCCGGCGCCATAATGGGCGACCGCCAGGATGAGGGCGAGGCCGGCATTGCCGAAAAAGCCGACGGCTACGGCTCCGATCAGGAATATCGGGTCGGAGGTGGAGGTGAAGGCGATGAGCCGTTCCCCCTCCTCTCGGGTGACAAGCCGATCGGCCCGCAGCCTCGTCGTCAGCTTGGCCCCTACAGGGTAGCCGGACGCATAGCCCATGGCGACAACGAAGCCGCCGATGCCCGGGACGCGGAACAGCGGGCGCATGACAGGATCGAGCAGCGCACCGATAAAATGCACGATGCCGAACCCGAGCAACGCTTCGGAGATGATGAAAAAAGGGAGCAGGGAAGGGAACAGGACGTCCCACCATATCGATAGGCCGCGAACCGCCGAGCTGAGGGCGGCAGACGGGTAAATGGCCATCAGGGCCGCAAAAGCGCTCAACACTCCCGCGATAAGGAGCATGAGAAGGATGCGGCTTGTCCTGCGGTTCATACAAAGCACTCTCCTTTCCTGTCACGCCGATGAGCACTCCATACTTTCAAGTTTATGAGAGGAAAGGGACAATCATGACAGGCGTCACGCCGCGCCGTGCCTTCATTCCGCAATATTCCTGTAATCAAAATGTAAAGAAAACGCTTGCATGTTTTCGTGTTATTTTGAAAATAATTATGATAAAATACAAGTATAGAGAGATGGAACGCGTTCGTTAGGGGTGATACGGATGAGCATTATTGCTGGCATCCTGGTTTGCGCTTTCGTCTATGTCATTCGAGAGTCGTTAATGGGACCACCGGAAGAAGATTGGGAAAGTTAATCATTTTACGCAAGCGCTGAAGGATTCAGCGTTTTTTTGTTTTTTACCGGGGAACGTGAAGCATCACATTGAAAAGACCCTCTTTTTATAATAAAGTGGGGGGGAGCAAGCAACCGCTCAAATTAACCGGTGGCCGGAAATGCAGCGCCGCAATGGTAAGGATGCTGCGCCTGGCCCCGTAAGACAGGAGCTGTGCCATGGAACGCATACAGCGCTACAATACGATTTATGATGCGATTGGCGGAGCGGATACGATTCGCCGCATCGTAGAGTCATTTTATCCCAAAGTCCAGGCTCACCCGCTGCTGGGCCCTTTGTTTCCCGAAGATATTTTTCCGGTTATGGAAAAGCAGTTCATGTTTTTGTCCCAGTTCTTCGGCGGGCCTTCGTTATTTTCCGATGCTTACGGCCATCCGATGATGCGGGCACGGCATTTGCCGTTCCCGGTGACGCCTGCCCGGGCCGAGGCTTGGCTCGGCTGCATGCGCGAAGCGCTGACGGAGATTGGCTTGGAGCCGGAACTGCGGGACATGGTGATTACCCGGCTGTCCGGCCCGGCGCATCATTTCGTGAATACGCCGGATGAAGAGGGGCAAGCGTAGCGTGTTACCCTGCCGGCCCGGCGCCGGCACCCCAGACAGAGAACGCATAAGGAGAGGAGAAGTTTGGTAGAAATAGAACCGCTGTTTACAAGTAAAATTGAATGTCCGTTTTGCTCTGAATCATTTGAGATCTCGCGTGTACGTTCACGCTTCAAAAAGTCTTCCCAGATCGACAGTGATTTTTGTCCCCATTATGCCGAGGACCGGCTGAATCCGGATTACTATGTCGTGCGGGTATGCCCGAACTGCGGCTGTGCATCGACCGAGAACTCGATCAAGAACTGGAATCATGCCCAGCGCCAGGCGTTCCGGGAGCGTGTCGCTTCCCATTGGACACGGAAGGAGTACGGAGGTGAACGGACATGGGAGCAGGCAATGGAGACGTATCAATTGGCCTTGTTGACGGCGCAGACGATCGGCGAGCACCAGCGCGTCGTGGCCGGCCTGCTGCATCATATCGCCTGGCTGTTCCGCTACCGCGGGATGGAGGCAGAGGAGCAGCGATATTTGCGCTTCGCGCTGGAGGCCTATATATCGGTGTATGAGTATGAATGGCAGGATCAGAACGATGCGCGGCTCATGTATATGATTGGCGAGCTGCACCGCCGGCTTGGCGAGTATAATGAAGCGGGGAAATACTTCACTCGCATCATCCAGGACAAGCGGATTATGGATGCGGCGATGATTCGGGCTGCGCGCCAGCAGTGGCAGCAGATGCGCGAGGAGATGCAGGAAGCGGCGGATGGGAAGGAACACCTGGAGAGCACGCCGATCTGATCTGACAGAGGACGAAGAACTGGGAGCTAGCGAATCTTCCGATCCGCCAGCAAATAGTCGCGATCGGCATCGAGGACGACGATCCGGTTATGGCAGCAGGGCATGATGAGCAGCCGCTTTTTCCCGTCACGAATGTCGGGAAGTTCCTTCGGCTTGAGTGATACAAGCACGTTATCCTCATGGCAAAAAGGGCACTGCGGAATATACATATCCCCCATAATGATGTCATAAGGAACCGTATTCTCGAACGGAATCATTGCGAACGCTCCCCATCGGAATCGGCCGGCGGTTCGGCCGGTTCCTGCTTCGCTTCGGCGGCAGCCAGTTCGGCCAGCTTCTTCATCAGAATATGCTGCGGCATATGCATGAGCTGTTCAATAGGAACACCCAGCGCCTGGGACAGCTTGACGGCGGTATCAGCAGAAATTTGCAAAGGTCTCATTGAGGCGCCATCCTTTCTATGCGGGTTACTCAATTTTTGATATAGTTTAGTTATACACGCTCAACATGCAAAACTCAAATCGCTGCAGCTATTTTTTTATTCCAAAAAAAGAAAGGTGTGTCCGCAATTATGCAACATCCGTTAAATCCGACATGGGATCTGGAATCGATCTTCCCGGGAGGGTCAGATTCGGAAGCGCTTCAACAATCATTCGCCGCGATCGAACAGGATCTGGCTCTGTTGAACGGGGAACTGAAAGAGTTGTCATCTCCGATCAGCGAGGACAGCATCCCGGCGCTAGCGAAGATAACCACCCGGTTGCAGGATCTGAATCGCCGGATGCAGGAGGCGGGCGCCTTTATCAGCTGTCTGACCGCTCAGAACCTTCAGGATAAGAAGGCGGTGCAATTAACGGGACGGAAGTCGGCGTTATCGGCGCAGCTGGTCGCTATCGACGCATTGTATGATGAGCTGCTCCGTGGAATGCCGGATGAGCGATGGTCCCGGTTCCTGGCGCTGCCGGAGATCGAAGGAGTGGCTTTCAATTTGAACGAACGCCGCGAGACGGCCAAGGAGAAGATGGGCCCGGAGTTGGAAGCGCTTGTTGGAGATCTCGCGGTGGACGGTTATCATGGCTGGGCGGAAATGTACAACACTATCGTCTCCCATGTGCGCATCAATTACGAGGAGAACGGTGTGACCCAGCAATTATCGGCAGGACAGGCTCATAACAAGTTGTCCCATCCGGATCGCCGTGTTCGCGAAGAGATGTTCAAGCTGTGGGAACAGGAATGGAGCGACAAGGCCGATTTCTGCGCTGACGCCCTGAATCATATTGCCGGCTTCCGCTTGAAGCTGTACGAACGCCGCGGTTGGGACAATGTCTTGAAGGAGCCGCTTGCCAGAAACCGGATGTCGCAAGAGACCTTGGATGCGATGTGGGATACGATCGTCCGCAATAAGCCAAAGTTCGTGCAATATTTGGAGCGGAAGGCTCAACTTCTCGGCGTAGAGAAGCTGAGCTGGTGCGATGTGGACGCTCCGATCGGCGGAAGCCAGACGACTATCAGCTATGACGATGGCGCGGAGGCTATCGTCGAGCAGTTCCGCAAGTTCAGCCCGCGGATGGCGGATTTCGCGGTGCGCGCGTTCGAGAACCGCTGGATTGAGGCGGAGGACCGGCCTGGCAAGCGGCCGGGCGGCTTCTGTACCTCCTTGCCGGTCAGCAAGCAGACGCGCATCTTCATGACCTATGCGGGCACACCATCCAACGTATCGACGCTGGCGCATGAACTGGGGCACGGTTACCATCAGCACGTGATGGACGGACTGCCGGCGTTCGCTCAGCGCTATGCGATGAATGTCGCGGAGACGGCCTCCACCTTCGCCGAAATGATCGTGGCCGATTCGGCCGTGAAGGGGGCGAAGGACGAGCAGGAGAAGCTGGGGCTGCTCGAAGACAAGATTCAGCGCTCCATTGCTTTCTATATGAATATTCATGCCCGCTTCCTGTTCGAGACTCGCTTCTATGAGAAGCGCAAGGCGGGACTGCTGTCGAGCGAACAAATCTGTGCATTGATGGAGGAAGCGCAGCAAGAAGCATATTGCGGGGCACTGGGTTCGCTGCATCCGCATTTCTGGGCTTCCAAAATGCACTTCTATTTCACGCATGTGCCGTTCTACAACTTCCCGTATACGTTCGGCTATTTGTTCAGCACCGGCTTGTATGCCCGCGCGCTGGAAGAAGGGGAATCGTTCGCTTCGAAATATGACGCGCTGCTGCGCGATACGGCAGTCATGACGGTGGAGGACCTTGCCAGCAAGCATCTTGGCATCGATCTGACGAAGCCGGACTTCTGGCAATCGGCCATCAATGTAACGCTCAAGGATGTGGAGCTCTTCTTGCAGATGACGGAATAAGCGGCTCGGGAAAGGAACGACACATTTGACATCCAATCGCCTATTGAAGGGATTCCATGCGGTGTTCTATTCGACGAATGCGCTGCTGATTCCCTATCTGCCCCTCTTGCTGACAGAGCGGGGATTTCATGCATGGGAAGCGGGGACGCTTCTCATGCTCGGGCCATTTCTGGCGATGTTCGTGCAGCCATTGGCCGGCGTGCTCAGCGATCGATTGAAGGCGGTCCGGCCACTGCTGTTCGGATGCTGGATCGCGCAAGGCACGGCCGCCGCCTGCCTGTTCCTGTCTTCGGGCAGAATGGCGGCCGCGGCCAGCCTGCTGGCACTCTATATTTTCTTCCTGCCTGCTGTGTCTCTGCTCGATTCTTTGACGGTCAAGACGGCGATTGCGGCAGGGCAGTCATACAGCAGCATCCGCCTGTGGGGATCGGTAGGGTTTACCATGACCGGACTTGTCCTCGGACAAATGTTCGATGCCTGGGGCGGCGTCGACTCACTCATGTGGATGTACGCCCCAATATGGATATGTCTGCTTATCGGAATCGGGTTCCTGCGGGAAGCGCCGGCTGATGCGAAGGAGGCCGAGACTGTGGTCAATCTCACGGTCTTGCGCAAAGCGCTCTCGGTGCCTGCCTTGCTGGTGTTCCTGCTGCTCGTCTTCATCGTGGCGATGCCGCATCGAATGAACGATGCGCTGCTCACACTTCATCTGAGCGACCTGGGAGCGACCTCCGCCCAAATGTCCTGGGCTTGGTCGGTCGCCGGGGTAAGCGAAGTCATTGGCTTTGCGGTGATGGCGGCATGGGTGTCCCGGAAGCGGATGCTGCGGTTGTTCGCTATCGTCTGCGGGTTGTACGCGATCCGATGGCTGCTGTACGCATTTGTGACGGAGCCTTGGGTTGTCATCGTCATGCAAGGAGCGCATGCCTTCACGTATGCTGCGCTGTGGGTGCTGTCCATCGAATTCGTGTCATCGCTCCTTCCCAGGCAGCTTGCGGCGACCGCTCAGGCGTTGCTTGGCATGGTGTTCCTTGGCCTGGCCGGCCTCGCGGGCGGGATGAGCGGCGGAGCGCTTCAGGAAGCATATGGCGGGACCGGGATGTATCTGTATGGCTTCGTCTGCGCGGCCGTAAGCACAATCGGCTTCGGCATCTGGGCCTTCCGGCGCGAGCGCGCTGAGCGTCTGCGGGCCGCGTCACCGAAGGCAACGAACTATTAGAGGTAGTTCAAAAAGTCCTGCTAATGTTGTCTTGCCTGCACTGCGCTGCTCCTTACAAGTTTTCGAAGCAAAACTCGCTACGAAAGCTACGAGTTCTTGCAACCTTCTTGGTGCTGAAAACCGGTCTTTTTGAACTCGCATTATCCTTATAAAATGAACCAGGCGGCCGAAGATTCGGCCGCCTGTCTGTATGTAGATGAGAAGTTCCGCATAGAGTTACATTTTGAATACTTGAATCGTGCGCTGCAATTGGGTCACCTTCTGCTGCAATTGCCCGGTTGACTCGACGGTAGCCTGGACGGAAGCGATCTGTTCGGTCATCGACGCCGACATCTGCTCGGTGCCTGCGGCGGCCTCCTGCGTAATCGCGGAGATGTTCACGATCGAACCGGTAATCGTCTTCGCGCTCTCCAGCATAAGATCGCTCTCCTGTGCGAAGGCAGCGATCTCTTCCGTAATGAACTGAATGGAATCAACAATCTCGTTGAAGATTCGTTCCGTCTCGCGGATCATTGCGGTCTGGCTCTGTACGACTGCTTCATTGGTCTGGATATTCGTAATCGCCTGGTTAATCCCGGATTCGATTCCCTTGACGAGCGAAAAGACTTCCTTCGTGGATGAGGAGGCTTCCTCGGCCAGATTGCGGACTTCCTGGGCGACGACGGCGAAGCCGCGGCCATGCTCTCCGGCTCGCGCCGCTTCAATGGATGCGTTCAGCGAGAGCAGGTTCGTCTGCTCGGCAATCTCGGAAATGGTGCGAGTAATCTTGGAGATGCCCTCGGCTTGCCGGGCCAACTGCTCGATCGTCGAGGCTACATGCTCCGTCGCTTCGATATTGCGTTCCATGCCGGCGGACTGGCTCTCCACCGCCGTGCGGCCCTTGGCCACCAGCTCCAGCGTCGTAGCGGAGCGGTTGTTCATCTCGCGGGAGGAATGCGCATAGGCTTCCACCTTCTGTTCGATTTCTTTGATCGAGTCGGACATCTGGGAGATATCCTCGGAGATCTCGGCGGAACCGACGGCCAATTCATTGGCGGATGCGGCGACCTGTTCCATCGCGATCTTCATATTCTGGTTCTTATGGTACATATCCCGTCCGGAATCGGACACATGACGGGTAATATCGGTAGTCTGCTGCAATATTTCGCGAAGCTTGAGCAGCATGGAATTGAAGGAATGTCCCAATTCGCCAAGCGCGTCGTCGCTCGTTACTTGCACGGTCTGAGAGAAATCGCCCCGGGCAATCTGCAAGGCTGAATTCGACATGTCCTTGATCGGCTCGTTAAGCGAGCGTTCTAGCATATTAATAATGGGATAGCTGATTCCCACTAGGATGACAAGGGTGATGAGGCCTGGAATCAATGTGGCATGAGTCGTCAATAGGACTATCGTAGTAAGAGCGAACAAGCCGACAATGCCATAACAGCCAAAGAGTAGCTTTTGCTTAAAACTCAAGGAATTGAACCAATTCATATGACCGCCCCTTCTTTCATCCCAATACGTCCATAATATAACAACATTATAGCATCGCCCCTACAGGCGGTCTATGTAATTGTTAGCAATCCGCCATAGTTTTACATTTTCAGGAACAGGATGATGAAGAAAGTCAAATACTGTTGCTATCTGTTGAATAAAGGAAAAATATCCTATATAATGTGTATAAAGAACTATTTTCATGTCGATGGAAATGGTTCTGTATTCTTAAGGAGGTGTGATTCGTCATGGGCTCTTATGAAATATCATTGGCCAGACAGTTCAGCATGGTTTTTGATAAGCTGGAATCGGAGCTGCTTGGACTTACAGGAGGCACGGTCATTGTATGTATTCGCAACGATGTCATAGGCAAATTCGGTGTCAAGCATGACGCGCTCGAAAGCCAGAACGGGGTCATCAAGCCGCTGCGCCAAGGATTGATGAAGCGGCATGTCGCAGAATTCCGCCAGACGGCGATGGAGGCCCTGAAGCACAAGAAGCAGTGGACTCACGGAGAGATTGTGTTTGATTTTGCCATGAAGCAGGATATCTTGCTCATCAGCACATGGTTCGAATCGAACTATAATCTGATACATATGTTAGAGAAGCCTGAAGCGCGCACATATAGACGCGTCTCCTGATGGCCGGCTGTAACCTCGGGGGAATGCCTTGAATATACACAGCAAAAGAAGCTCTCTGCCTGTCGGCGAGAGCTTCTGCGGTGTTATCAGGCAATTGACGTAAGTATGGTATACGATGCTCGAGATCGTCTAAGCTTATCGAGTCGTACGGCCTGCCAGTTGCTGCTCGGCCATTTGAACGAGACGCTTCGTGATGAAGCCCCCGAGAGAACCTGTATCGCGAGTCGTATAGTTGCCATAGTATCCGTCTTGAGGAATCGGAATTCCCAGCTCTTGAGCGATCTCGTACTTCATTTGCTGCAGGGCTGCAGTCGCTTGAGGCACTACGAGATTGTTGGAGCGGCTTCCACCTTGATTCGGCATGCTGTTCACCTCCCTGTGATTGTTAGTATGGAGAACGAGAGTAGAAATATGCAGTCAGGGAGGGGAACGGAGGATGTAAATAATGCCAGGCCGGAGGTACGGCCTGGCATCGCGTTACGGATGGATAATCTCGAGATCCAGGGTCAAGGTGACCGGGGCTTGCGGCTTCAGATCGATAAGTCCCGTCGTCTCGCTGCCGAACGGCAGGTTCGGCGCATCGGTCAGCCACGTATACGGCTCGACGCAAATGATCTCGTCCGCGGTGCCGCGGGTATACAGCACCCAGTGTTTGAAGTGAGGCTGGCTGCCAGCATAGCGGATGCGGTAACCGTCATCCCGGGTCAACCATGCCTCCGGCTTGCCTTCACCTGCGCTGAATACCGTATCAAAGTCGGAGCCTTGGAGATTCATGCCTTCAAGCAGCGCCTTATTTTCATCCAGAGGCAGCGTCCTGCCTGTCGTAATCAATTCCTCGTCCAGCTCATATATCCCAGCCACCGGGACTTGCAGCGTCCAACGGCTCGGTTCTCCGTCGATCAGGAACCAGGTATGGGTTCCGAACCCGAACGGAGCGGATTGTTCCCCCTTATTGGTTACCGTCAGCTGCTGGGTCAGGGTGCCTCCCTGAAGGCGGAAGGTGACCTCCAGCTCCAGCGGGGTAGGATATTGCCGCATCCAGTTGCCATCGCCGGCGGTGCGGAATTGCGCGGTAACTTCCGCAGCATCGACTGCAGCACTGGACCGGGTGACTGTCCACGGCTGAAGGCGGTGAAGCCCGTGAATATGGTTGTCATTCGCCGTATTCTGATCGAATTGGTAGCTTACGCCGGCATATGTGAATGTACCGCGGCGGATTCGCCCCGGAGGCATCAGCATCGGAATACCGAAGTGGTAAGGCTTGGTCATATAATAATCCAGGTCGCTCTCGGCAGGCGTGCGTAGAATATCCCGCTGCGCCTTCTTGTCCCACAGCCGGATGACATTGCAGCCGAGCCCTGGGAGCAGCGTAGCTGCCAAAGTGTCATTTTCTAGTATGACGGTCTCATAACCGTTCCATTGCCCTTTGTTCACTTGAACCATGTTGATTGCTCCTTTTCCCATACAGCTTCCCATTCACGTTGTTCACCAAGCCCGCTTCGTATTCAAGCGATCTTACCGGTACTTAGAAGCGGCCTGTGTGAACATGCATGATATGGTTCTAATCATAACAAATCAGTTGGGCAAAGTCATATGATGATTGATATCCCATTGACAAGCGGGACGATATTCGATATCCTAATGGCTAATTCAACCTGGATGGCATTCATCCGGCTGGAACAAAGCGATGATAAGGACAAGTAAGCTTCGCGGCGGGCTTCAGAGAACCGGTGGCTGGTGAGAACCGGTGCTTCCTGCGATGACTGAATGGACCTTGGAGTGCGGAGCCGAATCGGAGTAGGCTTTGCCGTAAGTCCTGCGTTAAAGGAAGAGAGGTTCGCAAGCGGCCCGATTGGGATTGAGGGGTTAGACCGCGACAGGCTGTCCTGCCGCGATAGAGCAGGCTTAGCGCGAACGAATAAGGGTGGCACCACGGTCTTCGTCCCTTTCCGGGATGGAAGGCCTTTTTTGCGTGTAAATCAAGGCATATTCAACACAATGAGGGAAAATGACAAGGAGTGTGAATTTCCAATGGCACGGGTATTATCCGGTATTCAGCCCAGCGGACAGTTGACGATGGGCAACTACATCGGGGCAATTCAAAATTTCGTAAAATTGCAGCATGAGCATGAGTGCTTCTTCATGGTCGTCGACCTGCACGCGATTACGGTGCCGCAAGATCCGGAAGCGCTGCGGGAGCAGACCGAGGCGGTAGCCGCGATTTATTTGGCGGCAGGCATTGATCCGGACAAGTCGGCCATTTTTCTTCAATCCCAGGTGCACCAGCATGCCGAGCTGGGCTGGTTGTTGACGACGCTCACCTATATGGGAGAGCTGGAGCGGATGACTCAGTTCAAGGATAAATCGGCAGGCAAAGAATCGGTCGGCACCGGCTTGTTCGTCTATCCGGCGCTGATGGCCGCCGACATATTGTTATACAATGCAGACCTTGTTCCGGTCGGCGATGATCAGAAGCAGCATCTGGAGTTGACGCGTGACGTAGCGAACCGCTTCAATCATCGTTACGGCGATTTTTTTACAATGCCAGCGCCGTATATTCCGGAGGTCGGGGCGAGAATTATGTCGTTGGACGATGCCTCCAAAAAAATGAGCAAAAGCAATCCGAATCCGGGAAGCTACATTTCCCTGCTGGATCCGCCAAATGTTATCCGCAAAAAAATTAGCCGGGCCAAAACGGATTCTGAAGCGCTCGTCAAGTATGATCCGGTGAACAAGCCCGAGATCAGCAATCTGCTCAGCATCTATTCGTACGCATCCGGACAGTCTGTCGCAGAGATCGAGGCGGAGTACGAAGGGCAGATGTACGGAGCCTTCAAGAAGGAATTGGGCGAGCGCGTCGTCGCGCTGCTGGAGCCGCTCCAGAACCGGTATGAAGAGGTGCGGCGGAACGGCGAGCATCTGGAAGCGCTGCGCCGCGGCGCCGAGAAAGCCAAGGAGGTCGCCCAGCAGCAGCTGGACGAAGTGAAGCGCCGGATGGGATTCGTTGTATAAGCCTCATCCGCGGCATGGTAACAGGGCAGGAGCCCCGTGCAGAGCACAATGTGCCTGCCGGGCTCCTGCCCTGCTGCGCATCAGGCCGACTTGCGGCGCTGCCGGGCCTTGACGATGAAGCCGAAGCCGATATTGAACACCGCCAGGACGGCGAAGAGGATGCTGAGCCATATGTTATGGCTGAGAGTGATGGCTGTCCCCGTCAACAGCACAATGGAAGAAACCGCGAACCATAATGCCAATCCTTTACTCACGCTTACCGCTCCTTTTCAAAGAAAAATCGCTTCAAAATGAAGTATAACATTTCGTAGATCGGACAAAATAGGGTTGCAAGCTTGCGACAACAAGAACCACCGATGTGAAAGGAGATTTTACTCATGGCTAATAATCAATCTCGCACGAATAACTTGGTCGTTCCTCAAGCCACTGCAGCCCTGCAGCAAATGAAATATGAAATTGCACAGGAATTGGGCATTCCGATTCCTCAAGACGGGTACTACGGAAACTACACGACCCGTGACACCGGTTCCATCGGGGGCTTCATGACGAAGCGCCTGATTCAAATCGCCGAGGAATCCTTGTCCGGCGGCAACCGCTAATTGATGCACTGATTTTTGGCTACTCCTGCGCGCGGAGTAGCCTTTTATATATCGACAAAATGGTGCGTAAACACAACTTTTCCGCTTTTTTGTCGTCTAACAATTAGATTCATAATCATGAACATTTACTCAAAAGGGGATAGTACATGCGGTTGAGACTAACTATGAGTGCAGTGAAACGGCTGAGCATATGGGTCTTGGGCGCACTTATCATAGGCTGCTCCGTATTGTGGTACATACATGAAACGTCCGGCCGATCGTGGACCACGCTAATGAGCATGAGCAAGACCGGGCCAGATGAGATCGAAATCTACAACGTCAACTCCATGTCGATGAACTCGGGGGAGGAGGATCGCCTGCTCGTCGTCTTGACGGAGCCTATTCATCTTCGGACCATAGATGAAGCCATATCGTCAGCCCGCCCAATCGAAGGAGTGGCGAAGGTGGCACAGCCCCATTTCCGCATTCATTACAATAATACCAACTATTATGTATGGTTGTCGAAAGATGAACAATATGGCGCATTTATGAACGCCGACCAGTCCCATACTCTATACAGTCTCAGCGACCGTTCCATTAACCAGCTGCAGGAGCTCTTCAATGATTTGCATCTGTGGCGCGAGCCCAAAGGATCGGGGACAGGGGGCGGATCCTAGGATTCGCCCCCTTCAGCTTCGCTCCCACTCCAGGCCATACCGCCTGGCGCTGCCCGGCTTGTTCAGCCAGCCGACAAAATAATCGAGAATATCGCCCTCTTTATTCATCATGATAAGCGCCACGAGCGGGAACTGCTTCCGATGGCGGTAACGGACATCTGCCCAGCGTACGGCGTAGCCGTAGCGGGTCGGCTCCAGGGTGGCGCAGACGAAGCGGGAAGTGTCCAACAGCGCTTGGACGGCAGGGTGAGATCGGGAAGCTTCCACCAGCGGATGGTCGCTGCATCGGGCGGTCTCAGTCCATGCTACCGTTCCCCGCTTCCAGTGCCCGAGCCGGTAAGTACCGTCCCTTCGCCGCTTCACGACATTCCAGCGGGAGAACGCGACGGTCGGCATGACCGTATACGACTCCCCTTCCGCGAATTCCGGGTCCCTGTTCGGCAACCCTTGCACGACTCGGCGATGGGCGCGGATCCGCCAGATGCAGTACAGAACGAGCACGCTGTACAGAATCGGAAAGACGATGCGGGGAGAGACGAGCCTGGTTACCCACAATGTAATTGCGGCGAGATGGGTGGAGAAGATAAACGGGTCGAACAGAGCGATAATATTCCAGCATATCCACCGATTCACGAATGGCCATGCCGCCAATGTCCCGTAAGGGTTGAACAGGTCGGAGATGATGTGGATGACGACGGCCAGCGCGGTCCATGCCAGCACGTGCAGGAAGGAGGCGCCCGGTATGGCACCCGCCAGCACAGCGGCAATCAGGACGGACCATACGACCGCCATGGGCGGGGAATGGGAGATTCCCCGATGTTGTTGAAGATATAAAATATTGTTTTTCCACTTGAAGACTGTATCCGCGTCCGGTGCTTGCGATCCAAGCATCACCCCCAAAAACACGGCTGCCGCAGTAGCCGGCTCGGAAGCGACGACCGGGTCGCATTGCGACAATCCCGCCAGACCTATCCCCATAACGACATGAGTGCTTGTGTCCACTTCGATCACCTCGCTTGTATTGTGAGCAGGATTGTACCAAAATATGACGGAGAGGCAAAAACTCCAGCTTGAAATAATAGGGAGAAGCTGCACGCAAATCCACGCAAGCACGCAAAAGAGTATCTTTCAAATAAGAAAGGATGAGAAACAAGCATGAAGCAGATGGATCGAATTATATTTGTGGAATACCGCATCCTGCCGGAGGCAAGAGATACCTACTTGACCGTGATCAAACGCCAACTGAAGCATCGGCCTGACGTCGTGCTGTATGAAGGAACCGACCAGCCGAACATCTTTGTCGAGCAATGGCTCGGAACGACCGCGGATGACTATGCCTCCCTGAAGAAGCTCCGCAGAGAAGGGATGGACGGCTGGGATGAGGTAACCGCATGCATTGCCGGGGGCGTGGACAAATTGCATATATGGGAGTTCCAGCGTTCTCCGATCGTGCCAGAGGAATAACTGGCTTAAGACGGTGTCAAATTGATGAACGATTCCTCGAAACATTGTCATTGTTCGGATTTATTTGCTATGATAAAAATTACAGCAGAAAGAAAAAGATTCTGCTTTTCTCTGAACACAACAAGGAGGAACGGGTCGCGTGGATAAACAAATGACTTATCGGGGGCCTTCCGATTCCGTTACATTAACGCCAGGGCCGATACGGGTCGGATTATGGAAAGAGTTTATTCAATTAACGAAGCCGGGCATTATCCGCTCGAACCTGATGGCGGCGTTTGCCGGCTTTTGGGTAGCGGCCAAGTGGGACATTCCTTGGCTTACCTTGCTGTGGATGCTGGTCGGAACGACGCTGGTCCTCGCATCCTCATGCGTATTCAACAATTATTTTGATCGGGATTTCGATATGAAGATGGAGCGGACGAAGAAGCGTGCGCTGCCGGAAGGACGATTGAAGCCGAACACCGTGCTTGGCTATGCTATCATCCTGGGCGCAGCCGGTCTGGCTGTGCTGTTCGGCCTCGTGAATGTATTATCCGGAGTCGTGGGCATCGCCGGCATGTTCTTCTATGTTGTCATATATACGCTGTGGCTCAAGCGCACCTCCACCTGGAGCACGTCTGTCGGCGGTATTTCCGGAGCGATGCCTCCTGTCATCGGCTATGTTGCCGTCACCGGCCAGATTGATATGGGAGCGGTATTGCTGTTCGCTTTGCTGTTCCTGTGGCAGCCGCCGCATTTCTGGGCGCTCGGTATCCGGCGCGTGGAAGAGTACCGTGCTGCCGGCTATCCGCTTCTGCCCGTCGTTAAGGGCATTACCCGCACGAAATGGCAGATGATTCCTTACGTCGTCTTGCTGCTGCCGGTATCATGGTTGTTCTATTCGTACGGTTATACTGGCATTATTTACGGCATCCTCGGCACCATCATCAATGCGATCTGGCTGTTCATCTGCATTGCCGGCTTCCGCGCGAAGGACACAGAAGCTTGGGCGAAGAAGAACTTCATTTGGTCCATTAACGTCCTGATGCTGAATATGCTGGTCATGATTTTGGACACGATGGGGAAAGTGTAAGGACGAATTTTGCAGGTTATAGCATGGGAAGCTAGGGGGAGGAACGGAGCATGTCGTGGGCGAAGAAGTATTCTTTTCAGATTTTCCTTGGGGCGCTGGTCGCAGTCTTTGCGATTGTGGTGGCCATTCTGTACTGGCCGCGGGAACCGGACATTCCGATGACCGATAAGAAGGCGCCGGATTTCAACATGCAAAATGTGGACGGCAGCACGGTGACGCTGGCGGATACGAACGGTAAGGTCCGCTTGTTCTATTTCTATTTCACCAACTGTCCGGATGTCTGCCCGCCAACGACATACCGCTTGTCTGAAGTACAGAAGCTGCTTCAGGAAAAGGGGATGTTCGGCACCGACGCGAGCATCGTCTCGATTTCATTCGATCCGGAACGCGATACGTTGGAGGAGATTAAGACATGGTCGGAGAAATACAACGCCGATTATAGCGGCTGGTACTTCCTGCGGGGCAAGGAAGAGGATGTCGCGAAGATGATGCCGGAGCTCGGATCCAGCGTCTTCAAGGACGAGGACGGGAATTTCACGCATCTGAACGTCATCACCCTGGTCGATCAGGACGGCAATATTCGCAAGTACTATAACGCGAATGATTTGGAGACGGCTTCCCCTGAAAATATCGCCAAAGATGTAGCGCGTCTCGTAAAAGCGTAACTATATATGGGAGCTCACAGCCGTCTGTCTTGTTGAGGCGCTGCTGTGAACCGCCTGATTCACAGAGGCGGGGCCGGATCCGGATATGTAATATATTCGACCAGCCCCGCCTTTTCGAGCTGCTGAATCAAGTACTCATCCGGCGTTCCTTCGACGCCCGCATAACCGCGGCGCGTGTAAATATGTTCAGCTTCGGGGAACGTATCACGCAATATGCCGCGTATCCGCTTGCCTGATGCGTCATTATCCAGGAACAAATAGACGTCCTTGTCATGCGCTTCCTTGCGCAGCTGCTCGGTCCGGAGCGTATTCAAGGTGCCGAACGTACACAAGATGCCTACTTCCTCGCTAAGAAGCCGCCGCAGCCGGCTGCGGTCGTTCTTCCCTTCCACGATGATGATAATATCCATAAGTGCCACCCCCTGCGGTATCCATTATCACAATGTTTCTGTACCGATAGTGTACCACAATCCAGACAGCCGCCTGCAAGGGCTTCTCGGGCGAACACAAAGAGGCTTGCCGGGATTGGCAAGCCGCATGAGGAGAGAGGGTAACAAGAAATAACGGTTAGTAGAGTGGCGCCCGCAAAATAATGACGAGCAAGATGTAAAGGACGAGGATGGTTCCGGTCGATGTTCCGAATCCGGGACCGCAGACAGGAGCCGGCTTCGCAACCGGGGCCACAGCCGCAGGACCAGGTCCGCAAGGATGGTAACAGTGGCTCATCTCGTTTCACCTCGCTTTCCCGTCGGGTCATTTGTTACAATGCTATACTATGTCGGCGCCTGCCCTGGGGCATGTGCATCTACCCAGATCCGCCCGAATGGGCTGATGGAGCAATAGGCAGCATTAGACCCGCGTTGTCGTGCGCGCGGCGGGGAGAAGAGAAGGCGGCAAAAAAGCTTGCTTCGCCGGCAGCAGCGTGACCGCAATCATAAGGACGACAAATGCGATAAAATAAGGCGAAATCGTATCTCTAATCTGCCCCGCGATCATCGGGCCGAGGAAGGAGCCGATGGAAGAGGCGATCGCCAGGATCGAAAATATCCGGCCAAAACGGGTTCCTCCGCTTAATAAAATCAAATGAGAGGTCATCGCGGGCAAAATGATTCCCTTGGTCATTCCGATCAGGAACAGCGTCGCCAGCAGTGGCACCGGCCAATGGATAGCCATTCCGAAAAAGAGCAGCGCCAACGCGAATGCGCCCATCCACGTCCTCGTATACGGTTGATAATGGTTCAGGAACAGCAGGCTCAACGTGAACAATGCGCCCAGGCTGACGGCGGAGAACAGGATGCCGGCCCGCATAATCGATTCGAGCGCGTCCGCCATCAGCGGAAGCTCGAAGAACAGGATACCCTGGGACAGCGAAATGGCAAGCGGCATGAAATAAAAGCGCCATGGGACAGGCACAGCTTCCGGCTCCTTATGCGGCTGTGAAGGAATCCCCTCTGCTTGTGGCGTCATAGTAACGGCATTCTGGTCGGTATCCCGGATGAAGAACCAGGCCATCACCCCGACGATGAGCAGCATGATGCCAAGCGCCTGGAAAGCCATGCCGAACCCGATCTTGGCGACGAGATACGCGCCGGCGGCCGGAGAGACAACCGAGGCGAGCGTATGAATGAGGCCGTTGCCTGCCATCAGCTTCCCTTGATGCACATGATCCCGGGCCATGCGTGCGAGCAGGGACAAGCAGGCCGGTGAGAGGAAGGCGAGCACGAATCCGCTAATGGAGCGCAGCACGAGCAGCTCCCAAGGATTGACGACATGGGCCTGCAAAATCATGATTATCCCAGCGCCGATCAGACTGAACACAATAAAAATCCGGCTACCGAATCGGTCGATTCCGTAACCGGCCAGCAGGTTGCCTGGCAGATGGGTGAAGGAGTACATACCCATCATCAATCCGATGAAGGAGGGCGCCGCACCTATTGAGATGGCAAACGGGGTTAGGATCGGGTATTGTGCGTGCAAATCAAAGAAAGCAACGAACAAGAACAAATAGAGCCACAGCACTGAGCGCAAAGTTCAGTCACCTCCAAATCGCTATGCTATACTTGTACGTTGGAAGGGACGAACTTAGTACCCCAAGATGCAATATGCTGCTCAAGGCGGGCGATTGCCATAAATAATGGGAATGATGCTATAATACGTGGTGGAAAGGTGGTTGTCAGGTGAATCAGATGGACATGTGGTTTGAATTTATTAAGCAGAACTGGCTCATTTTCCTCATCGCGCTCATCGTCTTATTCGTTATTGTCAGCTTCGTGAAGACGATGGTCAAATGGGCGCTTGTGTTGGTGATTATTGCCGCGGTCGCCGTGTACAGCGGGATTACATGGGATAATGTCAATCAGGTGGTCACGAATGTGAAGGATGAGACGGTGCAGAAGCTGAAGGAGCAGGCCACCCAGGCGATGCTCGATGAAGCGAAAAAAGCGACGTATACGGTCGAGAAGGACGGAACGTACACCATCAAGACGCCGAGTCTGGTGCTGACAGGGAAGTCGGACAGCGCCAAGGTGAACGTATCGTTCAGCGGCGTGCCGCTCGGGGAATGGGATATCAACGACACGCTGCGCCAATTCATTGACAAGGCGAAGCAGAAGCAATGAACGGGCAAATACTGACAGACGGGAATGTGGTGACGATATTGCTTGGCGTCATCCTGCTTCTCTCGGTGCTGCTAGGGGTGAGGAGAGGGGCTTCCGGCTCCGCTCGTCACCTTTTGTCATTTGTGTTGGATACCGCGGCCGTTGTGGTCTCTGCGCTGGCTTCCTATTGGATAGCGATGACGCTGTCTCCGCTTGTGCAGCGCCAGATGGTTGAATGGAGCATTGCGATTCCGGCGCGGGAGCTGTCGTGGTGGGAGCAGGTCGGCTATACGCTGCTAACCGGGATCCGCGACTTCCCGCTGCTTCGCTTCGCTGTGCTGTTCGCGTTGATATATATGATTACCCGCTGGATAGCCGGCTGGGCGCTGAACGCTCTGGTGCCGGCATTCGGCCGGGAACGGGCTTATCTTCCGCCGGGAACGGCGGCGGCCGGACCGTTGAAGACGCTGGGGAATTGGCTCGCCGGCGCGGTGCTGGGCGGCATCATCGGCATGGCGCGGGCGCTGCTCGTCATTCTCGTGCTGTTCGCTTATGTGACGTGGCAGCCGGATACGAAGGCGAGCGCGGTCATCCGCGATTCGGAGGCATACCGGCTGGCCGCCCAGAAGTTGATCGAACCGGTCGCCGGCGACTTTATCTCGTCCCAATGGCCAGTATTTACTTCCCAGGTCGCCGAAGAGCTTACATCGCTCATGCAGCGCAAATATGAAGTCGTCGATTCCCATATTCCGGACGACATCGAACAGGCTGCCGCGGACATTACAGCCGGCGCACACTCGGATGAAGAGAAGGCGCGCAAGCTGTACGATTGGATTGGAAGCCGCGTTCAATATGACTGGGACAAGGCGAAGCAGTATGAGACGAAGCGGGTGTGGAAAGAGCAGAGTCCGCAGGATACGTTCGCATCCAAGCAGGGCGTCTGCATCGATTACGCCCGTCTCTATGCGGTCATGGCCCGGTCAGTAGATGTGAAGGTCAAAGTAGTGACCGGTCTCGGGTATAACGGTCAGGGCGGGTATGGCCCCCATGCCTGGAACGAGGTCTGGCTATCGGAAGAACAGCGCTGGATTCCGCTCGATGCGACCTGGGCTAGCTCTGGTGATTGGTTCAATCCGCCGGATTTCGCCAAGACGCATGTGCCGGACAAGATAGCGGGGAGTTAATCCATGATTTAGGCCTTTGAAGGGGAATTCCTATCTATGCTAAAATGGTTGTGAACCAAGTTACAGCGGGAGAAAGGTTGATAGAGCAGTGAATCACCCTCATCATGATCCGGAAAAACGTGAAGTCATCAACCGGCGTAATTTTTCGCATCGGCTGAATTTATTCTTTTTTGTTACATTTGCCGTGTTTTCCGTACTAATCGTCCGGTTAGCGATATTGCAGTTCGTGGAAGGCCCGAGCCTGAAGGAGAAGGAAGCGCAGCTCGGTTATAAGGAGACGCCAATCCCTCCGCTTCGGGGCTCGATCTATGATGCGTCCGGAGAACAGGTCGCGTATTCGACCTCGACCCAGTCCTTATATTTTAATATCGAGAAAAATTACGGGGATCCGAAGAAGGCGGAACTGACCGACGTACAGAAGAAAAATCGGGAAGAGGCGAAGCTCTTGGCCCAGCGGCTGGCCGACGTGTTCATGGAGTACGGCGATCCCGAAGACAAGCCGCTGACCGCCGACGCCATCTACAACGATCTGATGGATCTGTCGGCGCGCGTCAATTTTACGTACACGCCGCGCATTATCAAGACCGGGCTGACCCAGAAGGAAGTGGCTTACTTCCTGGAGCATAAGCCGGAGTTCCCGGGCATTGATATCGTCGAGGACAGCGTGCGCCACTACGATCCGATGGCGGTGCAGACGGTCGGGTATTTGAAGAAGTTCAAGGGTGTGCGCGACAATCCGGGGTATTATAACGATATTTATAATAATCGCGCCACGACGCCGTCCGAGAAGCAATATCTCGACTACGAGGATGTCGGCTTCGATGGCATCGAGCTGATGTACCAAGAAGAGCTGCGGGGATTGAACGGGGTCAAGAAGTTCCCTGTCAATGTGGCGAACCGCATCATCGGGCCAATGGAGCTGACGAAGCCGCAGCGCGGCGACGATATCCATCTGACGATTCATCGCCATGTCCAAAAGGCGACCGAGGACGCGATCATGCAGACACTGGAGCGGATCAGGAACTCTTCGAACCGCTCGGAGCGGGCGCCGTATGCACGTACCGGCTATGCTGTCGCGATGGAGGTGGACACTGGGAATATCATTGCGATGGCGAGTATGCCGGACTACGATCCGAACGTGTGGCGGAACGGCTCGATCACTCCCGAGGATTATGAACAATACCAATATTATTTGATGAACGGAACGATTCGCGACGTCCCGGCTCCTTATGAAGATGACAAAGAGCGGATGAAGCATCCGGGCTCGGTTGTCTATCTCGGCTCGACGATGAAGCCGCTGTCCGTACTAATCGGCCTCCAGGAGAAGCTGTTCTCTCTCGGGGAGACCTATTACGACGGCGGTTACGCCCAGTTCGGCCGCGTCGGCCACGAGACGAAGGTGTGGAACTCGGGCAATGTCGGCTTCGGACGAATCGGAGCTTCGCGAGCATTGGAAGTGTCCTCTAACGCCTTCATGGTCGACATGATCGGGAAGCGTCTTTATTCGATGCCGACCGTCAACGGGCGCAATGGGCTGAGTGTATGGGACGAGTATATGGACGCCTTCGGGCTTGGCGTGCCGACCGGAAGCGGCCTGCCGCGCGAGCAGGCGGGAGCCAAGGATTATTTGCTCGAGGCCGAGCGCAATAACGCGCAATCCGCGCTCGTCTATGCCTCCTTCGGCCAGCAGGGGAAATATACGACCTTGCAGCTTGCCCAATTTGCCGCCACGCTGGCGAACCGGGGCACGCGCATCAAGCCGCAGTTAGTGAGCAAGATTACCGATGGCAACGGCCAAGTCGTGAAGAACTTCGGCCGCGAAGAGCTGAACAAGACGAAGATCGACGATGCCTACTGGAATGTCATCGAGGACGGCATGCTGAAGGTTAACGTCCACGGCTTCGACGGCTTCCCGTACTCGTTCTACCGCAAGACGGGTACGTCGCAGATGGACGTATCCGGAGGACGGGTGGACAACGCGGTGTTCATCGCTTATGCGCCGGCGGATAAACCGAAGCTTGCCGTCGCCGTCGTCGTGCCGGAGGGCGGCTTCGGGTCGTACGGTGCCGCGCCGATTGCGCGGGCGATGTTCGACGCGTATGATGAGGTGTACGGCTTGACCGGCACGCCGAAGAAGAAGCCGGATGAGCAAAAGGATGAACAGGCGGATACGTCCGCCGGGCAGGGTACGGAATAATACCATAGTCACGATATAGACGCTGATGTGTTCGCATAAGCGGTTTACCCTATGGGGGGAACGCTGCGAACGGTCAGCGTCTTTTGATGTTCCTTCGGTTTCAGTGTTTTGGCATCAAGTGCCAAATATGTGGTAAAATAATGTATCAAAATAAATTCATGGGCAGAAAGGATGATCGGACCAGTGATTCATCCCCATGATGATCCGGAGAAGCGGGAACTGGTGAACCGCCGCAAATTTTCATTCCGCTTGAATATTTTCTTTTTTATGACGTTTGCCATTTTCAGCGTGCTTATCGTCCGGTTGGCGATCCTGCAGTTCGTAGAAGGCCCGGGCTTGAAGAAGCAGGAATACGAGCTCAGCTATAAGGCAGCTCCGATCGCACCGCTTCGCGGAACGATTTTTGACGCGTCGGGGCAATCGATCGCGTATTCCACATCGACACAGTCGTTGTACTTCAATATTGAGAAAAACTATGGCGATCCGTCCAGCGGGAAGCTGACAGAGGCGCAGCAGGAGAACCGGGCAGAGGCTTATGCATTGGCGAAGCGTCTGGCCGAGACGTTCCGGCAGTACGGCCAACCGGAGGAAAAGCCGTTGACGGCCAACCGCATTTACCATGCGCTGATGGATTTGTCCTCCCGGGTCAATTATTCGTACACGCCCCGCATTATCAAGACTGGCTTGACCCGGCAGGAGGTGGCATACTTTCTCGAGCATAGGCCGGAGTTCCCAGGCATCGATATTGTGGAGGACAGCGTGCGCAATTATAACCCGATGGCGGTGCAGACGGTCGGTTATCTGAAGAAGTTCAAGGGCGTGCGCGCGGAGCCGGGCTTCTATCAAGACCTGTTCGACAACCGGAACAAGCTGCCGCAGGAGAAGCTGTACCTGGATTATGAGGATGTCGGCTTCGACGGCATCGAACGGATGTATCAGGAAGAGCTTCGGGGGCTGAACGGAGTGAAGAAGTTCCCCGTCAATGTGGCCAACCGCGTCATCGGTCCGATGGAAGTGACGAAGCCACAGCGCGGCAATAACATTCATCTGACAATTCACCGGGATATTCAAAAAGCGACGGAAGAGGCGATTATGCGGACATTGGAGAAAATCCGCAATTCGAGCAACCGCTCGGAACGGGCACCGAACGCCCACACCGGCTTCGCGGTAGCGATGGAAGTCGAGACAGGCCATGTCGTGTCCATCGCCAGTATGCCGGATTATAATCCGGATGTATGGAAGAACGGCTCGATCAGTCCCGAGAATTATAAAAAATATCAATATTATTTGCTGAACGGAGCCATCCGGGATGTGCCGGCTCCCTATGAGGACAATAACGAACGCATGAAGCATCCCGGCTCGGTCGTCTATCTGGGATCGACGATGAAGCCGTTGACCGTTTTGATCGGCCTGCAGGAGAAGCTGTTCTCGCCCGGCGAGACCTATTCCGACTACGGGTATGCCGAGATCGGGCGCGCCGGATCAGTCCGGCGGATATGGAACTCGGGCAATGCCTCCTTCGGTCCCATCAGGGCATCGAGGGCCCTGCAAGTGTCGTCGAACTCATTCATGATCGACATGATCGGCAAGCGGCTCTATAGCCTGCCGACGGTCAATGGCAGGAATGGCCTCACGATCTGGGATGAGTACATGGAGGGGTTCGGTCTCGGCGTGCTGACGGGGAGCGGACTGCCGCTTGAGCAGCCGGGGAGGAAGGATTACCTCATTGACGCCGAGCAGAACAGCGCGCAATCCGCGCTTGCCGGAGCGTCCTTCGGACAGATGGGGAAATATACGACACTCCAGCTGGCCCAGTACGCCGCGACGCTGGCGAACCGCGGCGAGCGGATTAAGCCGCAGCTCGTCAGCAAGATTACCGATAGGAACGGACAGGTGATCCGGACCTTCGGCCGTGAAGTGCTGAATCGGACGAAGATTGAGGATGAATACTGGCGCATCGTCGAGGATGGCATGTCCAAAGTGACTGCGCATGGCTTTGACGGCTTCCCGTATCCTTATTACCGGAAGACGGGCACCTCGCAGCAGCAAGGGGTGAATGGGGAAATGCTCGATAATGCGGTGTTCATCGCTTATGCGCCGCAGGATAAGCCGAAGCTCGCCGTAGCGGTCGTCGTTCCGGAAGGAGGATTCGGGGCCTACGGAGCCGCTCCGATCGGGCGGGCTATCTTCGATGCCTATGACGAGGTATACGGCCTGACAGGGAAGCCGAAGAAGAAGGCGAAGGCGCCAGCGGACAGCTCCGGCGGCCGGGATGCGGAATAACGGCAGGGCGGGAAGCGAAGATACGGATCGTTCGCTTAAGGTGACAGCCAACGAGGGCGAGCCCCAAGCGAACGTTCCGCTGGGAAAAGGATGGTCATCTTGCGGCTTATCGGATTGGGAGACCGTGTTACGGCAGGTGTTTTTTTGCGGCCGTCAAACCAGCAAGACCGGGCGTGCGGGATAACCGTCATGTGAGTCACCTGCCAGGGGTGGTCCGCATACGATATCTCAACGCCCTTGCTTTTTTGCAACCTAAAAGTTGCCCCTATCCAATAGAGTTGGTCTCGTTAAAAATGGGCGAGTCCGGAAGGAACATCAGCTTGCATATGTGCGAATAAAGGAGTGTTGGCAGCGATGAAGCCAAAGCAGTCGAAATGGAATTCAGCGTTAAAACGGTTCATTATGACCGTCCTGTTCCTGAGCGTCGTCATCGGATTGTCCGCCTGCACCGGATTCGAAGCTTATTTATACAGTCCGAGTGCAGTCACGGCCGCGTTGGTTCCGGTTGCGAAGGCATCTGGCAGCGATGCCGAAGGACGATAGGAGGCCTCGGCAGGGGGAGACTATAGAGCAGGGAAGCCCGTAAGTGCAGCTTCCATGATAGCGAAAGACGGCTGCACGCTGAAGATCCAGGCAGGAAGTCTTTGTTGCTGATGCTGTGTTATGGTACAATGTCGTTATGTGTTTTGGCGTGTTTTTTTGAGGAGTGAATACGAACATGACTAAATATCGATTGTTAGCTCTTGATATGGACGGCACGCTGCTGACTGACGATCATCGCATCAGCAAGAAGACGGCAGAGGCGATTCGGGACGCGCGCGAAGCGGGCATCACGGTCATCCTGTCCACAGGGCGCGCGTTCCCTAATGCGGTGCCATACGCGGAGGAATTGGGGCTGGATTCCCCAATGGTGACTGTTAACGGCAGCGAAGTATGGAAGAAGCCGCACCAGATTTATATCCGCCATCTGTTGGATCGCGAAGCGGTGAAGCGTATGGTGGCCTTGTCGGAGTCGCATGACACTTGGTTCTGGGCCTATTCGACGAAGCGGCTCTATAACCGGGAAAATTGGAATGCCGACATCGACAGCGAGGACTGGCTGAAGTTCGGTTATTTCAATGAGGACAAGGATGTACTCGGCTCGCTTTGGAAGGAGCTGCGCGTCATGGGAGGTCTCGAGCTGTCGAATTCCTCTCCAGACAATATCGAAATCAATCCATCCGGAATTCATAAAGCATCCGGTCTGCAGATCGTATGCGATCTGATCGGCTGCACGATGTCCGAGGCCGTCTCCATCGGCGACAGCCTGAATGATCTGGCCGCCATCCAGGCGTCCGGACTCGGGATTGCCATGGGGAATGCCCAGGATGATGTGAAGCGGGCGGCGGATGCCGTCGTGCGCTCCAATAATGAGGACGGGGTAGCCCAAGCGATTTGGGAGTATGTCCTGAAGTAAGTCTGAACGAGGAGGGCCCTGTTATGACCTTCTTAGGCTGGTTATGTGTACTCGTATTATTCGCGGTCGGGATGGCCGGCGCGATTTACCCTATTTTGCCGGGCGCGCTCGCCATTTATGCCGCATTCTTCGTGTACGGGCTGTTTTTTGGATTCGAGTCCTTCGGGTTCTGGTTCTGGTCGATACAGACACTGATTGTGGTCATGCTCTTCGTCGCTGATTATGTCGTCAATGCATGGGGTGTCAAGCGCTATGGCGGTTCGAAAGCCTCGGTAATCGGCAGCACGATCGGCATTATTATCGGCCCTTTTCTCATTCCGGCGTTCGGTCTTGTCCTTGGACCGTTCCTCGGCGCTTTTCTAGGCGAGATTTTTACGGGAGCGGATGTGGAAAAGGCGATGAAATCGTCCTGGGGAGCGGTCGTCGGGCTGTTCTCCAGCATAGCCGTAAAAATTGTTCTTCAGATCGTGATGATCGTCCTGTTCTTCACATGGGTGCTCATGTTCTAATTGAAACGGTGCATAGCAGCACCCGGTGAAGACGGCATAAGAAAGAAGGGAAACGTTTGGCAAAGGAATCATTTATAAAAGGAACGATCATCATTGCCGCCGCAACGCTGGTGGCGCGCGTTCTCGGCCTGGTTCAGCGCGTGCCGCTTGAGCATATGCTCGGATCGGTGGGCAATGCCTCCTTCGCCGCCTCGCAGACGGTCTATTTGCTGATTCTGGCGGTCGCGACGGCAGGCATCCCCAGCACGTTGAGCAAAATGGTATCAGAGCGCTATGCGCTGAACCGGGTGCGAGAAGCGGAGCGCGTCTATTATGCAGCGCTGCTGTTCGGTCTCGGCTCGGGCCTGATCGTGACGATATTGCTGTTCCTGTTCGCGCCAATATATGCCAATATGATTCAGCTTCCGGAAGCCGCGCTGGCGATCCGGGCGCTCGCGCCTGCCTTGCTCCTGTTCCCGGTCATCGCCATGATGCGGGGATATACACAGGGCCGCAATATGATGCAGGCGAGCGGGATGTCCCAGATTGTGGAGCAGATTTTACGGGTCATCACGGCGATTGGGTTGGCCTTCATTCTCATGCAGTCGGGAGCGTCGCAGGAATGGACGGCTGCCGCCGCTTCGTTCGGAGGCGTGTTGGGAAGCATCGGGGCGTTCGCCGTGATGATTCATTATTTGCGCAAGCTGAGGGAGGCGGATCGGGAGGCCGGGATCCGTGCCCGTCGATCCGGGGCCAAGAAGGTGCCTTTAAGCGATATTTTCAAGTCGATATTCGCCATGTCGGTGCCGATTGTCCTATCATCACTGGCTGTGCCAGCCGTGAACTTCATTGATACGTCGATTACGATTCCACTCTTGTCCCCGGATGTGGGACAAGCCCAGGCGGCTCATCTGTACGCGATTCTTGGACAGCGGGCACAGTCGATTGCCGGGATTCCTCCGATTTTGGCGATTGCCCTCAGCACCTCGCTGATCCCGATTATCTCTGCGGCCTATGCGAAGAAGGACATGAATCATCTGAAGCGGCAGACCTCGCTCGCGATGCGGATTTCCGTCCTGAGCGGCATGCCGATTGTGCTGGCTCTCTCCGTCGGCGCATTTTCGGTCAACGGCTTCCTGTTCAGCTCGCTGGACGGATCGGAAATTATTGCGATGCTGACGATCGGAACGATATTCCAAATAACGATGATGACGTCCAGCTCGATTCTTATCGGGTTGGGCAAGCCGTATATCGCCATGATTAGCGTAACGCTCGGCATTCTGATCAAGCTGCTGTCGAGCTTCCTGCTCGCAAATTACTTCGGCATTTACGGCATTATCGCAGGGACGATGATCAGCTTCCTCATTATCACATGGCTGAACCTGCGGGTCATGAAGAAGGTCGTCCCGTTCGATGTTCTTGGCAACCGCTGGATAGGCTTCCTGTTGACAAGCGTGCTGGCCGGCGGCATCGGCTTCGGCGTCGAGAAATTGGGAGAGCAACTGGTCGTCATCCTGCCGGCCAAGCTTGTCTATATGCTCACCGCCGGAATCGTGGCGTTGGTTGTTGTAGCGTTGTTCGTCGTGGGCCTCGTCGCGTTCCGCGTCGTGCGCCAGGATGAACTGGGAAGCTACCCGCGCTTAGTTCAGAAGGCGCTGCGCCCATTAATGCGCCTGCAGGGCGGAGCGGCACGTGGGCGGGCGCGGCGTTAGACGGTAGCCCCACATTCGTGCTTTTGAGAACGTAACCTGCAAAGCCTTGATAATGGCCTAGTCCCTTTGGAAAAAGAGGGGCTGGGCCATTTTTTATTGTAATAGACGGCCTCACCGGGATGCGATGTCCCCTATGGTCAGAAGCGCCGTGAACTATTGTGCGTGGCCTCTTATGCGTATTATCCCCATGAGTCAAGGATGGCGTGAACTAGTGTCTGCGTTCTCTTATGCGTATTATCCCCAAGGGTCAGGAACGCCGTAAACTTGTGTGTGTGGTCTCTTATGCGTATTATCCCCATGAGTCAGGGATGGCGTGAACTAGTATGTGCAGTCTCTTATGCGTATTATCCCCATGAGTCAGGGATGCTGTGAACTAGTATGTGCGCGGTCTCTTAAATGTATTATCCCCATGAGTCAGGGATGGCGTGCACTAGTGTCTGCGTTCTCTTATTCGTATTATCCCCAAGGGTCAGGAACGCCGTAAACTAGTGTGTGCGGTCTCTTATGCGTCTTATCCCCCTAAGTCAGGAATACCGTGAACTAGTGTACGCGGTCTCTTAAATGTATTATCCCCTTAGTTCAGATACGCGAAATTGTACCCAGACTCTTGTGTGCAGCCTCCCCATTACTCACATCAATTTCCTTCCTGACTAGAGGGGAGAGTGTCTATAGGGATGCGGGATCTGAGTAGATGGGATAGTGTCTGTCAGGGTGCTGGGAGGCTGGACCTGAGCAGAGGGAGAGTGGTGCTGGGAGGCTGGACCTGAGCAGAAGAGAGAGTGTCTGTAAGGATGCCAGGAGGCTGGATCTGAGCAGAAGGGAGAGTGCTTCTAAGGATGCGAGGCGCATGAACCTGAACGAATGGGAGAGTGCACCAAAGATACCAAAGGGAGTATAATTTCGTTTGGCTACCTTTAATTACCTTTTGATTTTTTTTCTGAAAAGTATAAAAAAGTATAGCGAAAATGTCCGATATACGTACAGTGTTGAATTTAAAACGGACAAAGAGGAGATTTTACAGTGAAATACGGTAAAAATTGGGCGCGGTCGATTCGGCATTCCATGCAAAAAAAGATGATTCTGCTGCTCACCTGCTTTATCATCGTTCCAACGATTATTCTTATTGTCGTGTTGACTATTACGGCATCGAACAACACGAAGAATATGATGTATGACCAGGTCAATGAAGCGACGAATTCGATCTCGCGGCTGCTGAATCAATCGTACGAGACGAACGCTCATATGATAGGCAGCTTGGTCAACGGGATTAGCGAATACCCGCAGGATATCGAGCGAATCAAGCACCGGGTGACGGATCTGGCGGGAGACGTCAACACGATTTTAAATGCCTATGTGGTGCTGGGAGACAAGTATCTCGACAGCAACGGCAGCAAGCTGAGCATTGATGATGCCGCTCAACGCGAATGGTATCAGTTGGCTTTGCAGCGTCCGAGCGAGGTCATCGTCTCGAAGCCTTATCAGGATATCATTACGGGAAAACTGATTTTGACGTTCTCGCATTCGCTGCCTAACGGAGCCGGTGTCGCCGGAATCGATGTCTCGATTGATAATATCAAGCAATCGGTAAGCCAATTCAAAGTTGGAAACAGCGGATATATCAGCCTCATTGACAAAGACAATCATATCTTGTTCCACCCGGAATATGAGCCAGGGACTCAAGTGGATAAGGAGCAGTATAGTGAGCTGCTGACGGACGAATATGGCGAGTTCCTGTCCAGCGCGGACGGCCGGAACGAGTTCATCAGCTTCGACAAGCGGAACAAGTTCGGCATCAATATCGTCTCGGTACTTAGCGTTGGCGAGATCAATCAGCAAGCGAATCAGATCGTCGTTATCGCTTCCGTGTTCCTCGTCGTGCTTATCGGGCTTATTGGACTTTTTCTATGGAGATTTGTCAATAATATCATCCGCCCTGTTGTTCGGATTCAGCAAGTGACGGAGCGGATCGCCACCGGCGATTTCTCGGTTCGCATTCCAACAAGCGAACGGACAGATGAAATCGGCCGTCTGGAGAAAAACTTCAATGCCATGTCGCAGGCATTATCCGAGATTATGATGCAAATCCGCGAAGTATCCGAATCGGTGGCGGCTTCGGCCGAAGAGCTGTCCGCGAATTCCGAGGAGAATCTCAGCTCCTTGCAAGAAGTATCGGCATCTTACCAGCAAGTGTCGGCGCAGTCGGCCCAACTGAATGAGCGCTTGAATACCGCAACGTCCCAAGCGCATCAGTCTGCGGCACATCTTAAGCGCGTCGTCGAGCTGGTCGGAAATTCTTCCCATGCGGCGCATGAGATGAGCGAATGGGCCGTGAATGGGGAAAAGGCGCTCGAAAATGTGCGGAAGCAGATGGAAGCCATCACGCGGAACACGGAACAGGCCAAGGCGGAGACCGAACAGTTGAATCAGCAATCGCATGATATTCACCGCATCGTTATCTTTATTCAAGAGGTAGCTGCCCAGACGGAGCTGCTTGCGCTTAATGCGTCGATTGAAGCGGCGCGGGCTGGCGAACACGGGCGCGGCTTCGCCGTCGTCGCGGGCGAGGTCCGCAAGCTGGCGGAGGAGACGAAGGAAGCGGCCGGCAAGATTACGGGCGTCGTGCAGCAAATGAGAGAGCGCTCCGACTCGGTATGGGCCACCATGCAGGACGGAGTCGAGACGGTAGCCGAGGGACAAGCGTTGACGCAGACGGTGACGGACAGATTCTCGGATATGTTCCAAGCAATCGATGAAATGAATATTCAATTAAGCCATGTGGCTGATTTGGGCGCCCAGCTTGCGTCTTCCAATGGCGAGATGATTGAGTCGTTCGATGCCGCAAGCGAGATGACCAATGTGACCTTAGTGGAAATGGAGACCGTAGCGGCAGCAAGTGAGCAGCAAAATGCGGCGATGCAGGAGATGGCGTCGTATGCGAATCACTTGGCGAGCATTGCCGATGATTTGCAGCAGTTGTCCGCACGCTTCAAATCCTGAATATAGACAGAGCGTTAGTATGAGAGCGTTCGAGCCGAAAGCGGCCGGCGCTCTTTTTGTTGCCGCCATAATTGAAGTTCGCCTAGAAAGGATACAGCCAACGACCGATGCAACCGATTTGCAACCCTTTTCCTGTTAACTGGAGGCGACTCTAGACTGAACAAGAGGTGGACGACTTGAACGAGGTGTTCATTGCGAGTGCGGTGCGTACTCCGATTGGAGGGTTGCAGGGCGGCTTCCAGGATACGCCGGCCACAGAACTGGGGGCCGTTGTCATGAAGGAGGCTTGCCAACGTGCGGGAGTAGCCAGTGAGCGGGTAGACCATGTGTATATGGGGCAGGTGCTGCAAGGCGGTATTGGAATGAATGGAGCGAGGCAGGCATCGTTGCAAGCGGGAATTCCGGATCGGGTTCCGGCGACGAGCGTAAATCTCGTATGCGGATCGGGCCTGCAGGCGGTAATGTTGGGGGCCCAATGTATCCGTTCGGGAGATGCAGACGTAATCGTGGCTGGCGGCATGGAAAATATGTCGCAGTCTCCTTACATGCTGAAGAAGGCGCGTCAGGGCTACCGGTTCGGGCATGGGGAGCTTGTTGACTCGGTGCTGCATGACGGGCTCACGTGCGCGATTACCGGTCAGCCGATGGGATGGACGGCGGAACGTCTTGCCGAGCGCTATGGACTGGCGCGCGAGCAGCAGGATGCCTTCGCGCTGCAGAGCCAGCAGCGGGCGCAAGCGGCGATGCAGGATGGACGGTTCCAAGAGGAGACCGTCGCGGTATCCGTTGCGGACCGCAAGGGTAGTGCGCGCCTGATCGCGGCGGATGAGCACCCCCGCTCAGGGCTGACAATGGAGGCGCTCGTCAGGCTGAGTCCGGCGTTCATCACGCAAGGCACGGTGACGGCAGGCAATTCGTCCGGCATCAACGACGGCGCGGCGGCCGTCGTATTGTGCGGCCGGAAGGCAGCCGATACGCATGGCATCGTCCCGGTCGCAGCCATTCGCGGATATGCCGCCGTCGGGCTTGAGCCGGAGTGGATGGGGCTTGGCCCGGTTCCTGCCCTGAGGCAGGCTATCGGCCGGGCAGGCTTGCGGCTGCAGGACATCGGCCTGTTCGAGATCAATGAGGCGTTCGCCGCGCAGGCGCTGGCCGTGATGAGCGAGCTGGAGCTTGATCCCGAACGGGTAAATGTGAATGGCGGGGCCATTGCGCTCGGCCATCCGATCGGCGCGAGCGGCGCGCGTGTGCTGGTCACCTTGATTCATGAGATGGAGCGCAGGCACATTCGATATGGTGCGGCAGCTCTATGCGTAGGAGGCGGTCATGGTGTCGCTGTTGTTGTCGAACGGAGCTGAGCCGGAACGGAGGGATCAGGCGATGCATGACAGCGCGCTTCGATGGTTCGAGAACCGGTGCCGGCATACTCCGGATCGGATTGCCACGGTAGATTGGCATAGAGGGATCCGCCTGACTTACCGGACTCTGCATCGCCGCGCGGAGCGGCTGGCTGCGGCCTTGCAGTCGTCGGGTATCGGTCATGGCGATCGGGTGGCCGTCCTGCTGCACAATCAGACGGAGATGCTGGAGGCGGTGCTCGGCTGCGGCATGATCGGGGCGATTGCGGTGCCGCTGAATTGGCGGCTGTCCGTGGCGGAGCTTCACGGGATTATGCTGGACTGCGAACCGAAGCTGATGGTGTATGACGGCGACGATCCGGAGATGGCGCGGCTGGTTGCGGGGCTACCGCTTGCGGACAGCGCGCAGCTGTCTGTCGCGGCATTGGAGTCCAGCATGGAAGGCGCGGCGGTGAAGCGGCATCATCCGGCGTATGGCGATGCCTGGATGATGATCTATACCGGCGGCACGACCGGGAAGCCGAAGGGGGTGGTGCTGACGCATGGATCCGTGTATTGGAATGCGGTCAACACCGTTGTCAGCTGGCAATTGACGGCTGACGACGTGACGCCGACGGTATTGCCGATGTTCCATACGGGCGGACTGAATGCGCTCACGATGCCGGTGCTGATGGCCGGGGGAACGGTCGTCGTGGTGCGAGCGTTTCAGTGCGAGGACATGGTCCGCCTGTTGAACGAAGAGCGATGCACTATCGCGCTCATGGTGCCGACGATGTACCATATGCTGGTCCATTCCGGCGCGTTCGCACAGGCGGAATTCCCGGCGATGCGGGCGTTCCTGTCGGGAGGAGCGCCATGCCCGCTATCGGTATATCAAGCCTTCCAAGCGAAAGGGCTTCCGTTCAAGGAAGGGTACGGAGCGACCGAATCGGGGCCGAACAACTTCGTCATTGATCCGGCGATTGCGGCGCACAAGCCCGGCTCCGTGGGCCTTCCGATGATGTTCAGCGAGGCGAAGCTTATACCGCTGCCAGGAGGCACTGGAAGTGTGGGGCCGAATCAGGTCGGAGAACTCGCGCTCCGGGGCGGGCATCTGTTCTCGCATTATTGGAATAACCCGGAGGCGACTTCCGAAGCCTTGCAGGAAGGCTGGTTCGTGACGGGGGACCTGGCTTCGCAGGACAAGGACGGCTATTATTATATCGTCGGGCGCAAAAAAGACATGATCATTACCGGCGGGGAGAACGTATATCCGCTGGAGGTGGAGCATACGCTGGAGAGCTGCCCGGGCGTCAAGGAGGCGGCGGTCGTCGGGCTGGCGGACGAGAAATGGGGGGAGGTCGTGGCTGCGGTGGTCGCGGTTGACGGGAGCGCTTCGGTGACGCAGGCCGGCCTTGCTGCCTTTTGCTCGGCGCGCATCGGCAAATACAAGGTGCCGAAGCGGTTCCTGCTCGTGCGGGAGCTGCCGACAACGGCCGTAGGCAAATTGGATAAGAAGCGAATGAAGGAATGGTTCGGCGGTTGACGCAAGTCGGCCGCTTTTTTTGCGAAAAACGAGATTAGCTATCGAATCAATTATGCTACAATATACAGGAGAATATGGGAAAGAGAGGTTCGTCATGAAGGAAGGACGCGTGCTTAAAATGAAGCTGATGCCGCCTCCCTTGAAAAAGCAGCTGCTTCACCGTCCACGAATCGCGAAGCGGCTGTCCCGCATCCCGGACTTTCCCCTTACGGTGTTGACATCGGGCCCGGGCTTCGGCAAGACGACAGCGCTCTCCGCATTTCTTCGATCCTCTGATTTGACGTATGCATGGTACGGCGTATCTCCCCAAGACAATGACTTCATTCCTTTTGTATCTCATATCGTCTATACGCTCAGGCAGGCGGTACCCGGATTCGGAGAGACGATGCTTGGCGACTTGAAAGGCGGAAGCCGGAGGGGCAGCGAGGACATTTATGCGTTGGCGGATTTGTTTTTGAATGAATTGACTGCGCTTCCGCAGCAGACGCTGCTCATCATCGACGACTATCACCTCGTGGAAGCGACGGACAGCATTGAACAGTGGATGCAGTATGTGCTTGTCTATCTGCCCGATTGCGACAAGCTGCGAATCGTCATCTCCTCCCGTTCGCGGCCCCAATGGGACAGCCTGGCTTCGATGCGCATTCACGGCCATTTGCTTGAACTCGCCAGAGAAGACCTTGCTTTTAATGAAGAAGAAATTGACGTTCTGTTCAGCGATTACTATGATCACCCGTTGACATCAAGCGAAGTCCGGCGGGTGCACGAGCAGACGGAAGGGTGGGTCATTGCGGTTCAGCTTATTTGGCAGCGCTTACTTGCGTCGAACGGAACGATTGCCGAAGCGCTTGACGCGCCCCGGGAAACGATGGAGGATCTGTTTCAATATTTGGCATTGGAGCTGTTCCAGAAGCAGCCGCCGTCCATGCGTACCTTCATGCTGGAGACGAGCATTTTCGACGAGCTGACCGGGGAATGGTGCGATGCGGTATGCGCAAGGCACGGATCTCATGCCTTGCTGTTACAGCTATGCGGCACGGGTATGCTGTCGGCGGTCGATGAACGGCAATTCCGCTATCATACGTTGTTCCGCGAATTCCTGACGGAACAGCTCGGACGGCAGCCGGAGCGGCGCGAGTCTTTGTTGAGGCAGGCGGTGCATGTATTTGCCGCCCGCAAGCGATATGACCTGGCGATAACGCAAGCGGCCGCCCTGCAGGATACGGAGGAGATGGCGCTCTTGCTGCAGGACGGAGGCGGCGAGCTAATCCGGAATGGACGTCTGGAGCTCGTCTGCGCCGCGCTTACGGGGCTTCCGGAGCGCATTAAGCACCGGCATCCTTACCTGCTTGTACTGCAGGGCGATATTTTCCGCTACCAATGTCAATATGAAGCTTCTGGCGAGCAGTATCGGATGGCCGAGTACGGGGCCGGAAGCGTTGGCAACCGCATGGTGCAGATGCTGGCGCTTGAAGGGCAGTCGCTCTTATATTTGGATACGATTCGCCCAGGATTGGCGGAGCCCTTGCTTGAGCGGGCCATAGCGCTGGCGGAGGCGCTGTTCGGATATTACCCGCCGTTAGCGGAAGAGGCGGAAGCTGGCTTGTCGGCGGAACAGGGGCTGTCCGGGCCAACTGGGAATCGGGCCGACCCGCAAGCTCAAGCCGGGTTGGCCGCGTATCGCTCGGCATGGCACGGACATGCGGGAGGGCGGCAGACGCTGGCGCGGCTGTACGCGATGATGGCCGAAAATATGCTGAACGCGGGCAGAGGGATGGAGGCGCAGATCTGGTATGATCGCGCGATACATGTCGATCGGGGCAGCCGCGATTGGATTTTGGAAGCGAGGCTGTGCCTGCGGACGGGACGGCTGCGCGAAGCGAGGGCGAAGCTGTTGCGGGCCGAGCAGTTGGAGCGAGGGGAAGGAATGCCTTATAACGGCCTCAGCTATCATCCGAAGACATTGTCGCGATCGCATCGGGAGATCGACCTGCTGCTGTCGATGATCGACAGCATGCGCGGCGAGCCGGCTCCGGCCAAGCGGGCGGCGGAGGACGGCATGATGCATGGCATCCGCTTGAAGGCCCCGTTCGTGGAAGCATGCGGCTGGATGCGAATGGGGCATGCCGCACAGCTGATGGGCACCTATGATGCGGGAGTGGCCGCGGATTGCTACCATGAGGCATTGGCCATCATGGAGCGGCTGGAGGTCAAGCGGGGAAGCGCGGAGCCGTATATGGGGCTGTGCCTGCTGTACGGCCGGGCGCGCTCGGCGGAGACGGCGCTTCGGTACGGGCAGACCGCCTGGGACGGAACCCAGAGCGCCAACGATGGCTGGCTGACGGCCCTTATCCGATTAAGCATGGGCATAGCGCTGTTCTATGACGACCGCTGCGCGGAAGCGGAGCAAGTGCTTCGCGAGTGCGGAGAGCGCTTCGTCGCCTGCGGAGATCAGTTCGGGTGCGCTACGGCGGAAATGTGGCAGGCGCTCATCGCCTATCGGCTGGAGCGGGACAGTTGGTTCGCGGTCTCGATGGAACGCTTTTTGACGTTGGCCGAGCAGGAAGGATACGCCTTTCTGTTCACGCGGCGCACGTTGTTCGGCCCAAGCGACACGCAGCAGCTCATCCCGCTGCTCATCGAAGCGGTCCGGCTCGATCTGTGCCGCGCTTATGCCGCTTCGCTGCTCTCGGAGCTTGGCATGGACCGATTGACTTATCATCCCGGTTATACCCTCTATATCGATACGCTGGGCGAGTTCCGTGTTCGCCTCGGCGATGTGGGGCTAGAGGAGAAGGACTGGCAGCGCGGCAAAGCGAAGGAGCTGTTCCAATTGCTTGTGACCCGCCGCCATCGCCCGGTCTCGAAGGAAGAACTGCTCTGCCAGCTGTTCCCCGAGGCGGAAGAGAAAGCGGCGAATCGTGACTTCAAGGTTGCGCTCAACGCCCTGAATACCGCTCTGGAGCCTCATCGCCGCGCCCGATCCGTACCCTATTTCATCCTGCGGCGGGGGCAGGCCTATCAGCTCAATCCGGGTGCGGGCTGGGTGCTGGACGCGGATCGCTTCGAGCAGTCAATGGCACGCGGGCTCGAAGCGGATGATACGGCAGAGGCTGTGTCCCGGCTGGAGGAGGGGCTTCGCTTGTATCAGGGGGATTATATGCCGGATCGGCGTTATGAGGATTGGTGCATCGAAGAAAGGGAGCGGCTGCAGGTGTTGTTCATGCGCGGAGCGGAACGGCTGTCCCGCCATTATATCGCGGCAGAGGCTTACGACAAGGCGGTCCACTGGGCGGAGGAGATGGCGGCGAAGGATCGCTGCTGGGAAGAGGCCTACCGCATCTTGATCGCCTGCCACCTCCGGATGAACAACCGGAACCAGGCGCTCAAATGGTACCGCAAGTGTGCAGCAGCCCTGCAGGATGAGCTTGGCATTGAGCCGATGCCGAGCATTCGGGACCTGATGGCGTCCGTAACCGAATGATGACCGGATTCTAGTGCAACTGATTTGCAACCTAACCCTCTTATGATGAACGGGAATTGAATCGTAAGGGGGTTTTGTCGTGTTCAAGCATCATGCTCCATTTCGGCGCATGCCGCGCATGTTCGTGTTCGCTCTGCTTGCATTCATCCTTCTCGCCGTCTCCGCTTGCGCAAGCGGCGGCGCGGGGCCTGGCAATGGCGGCGCTTCCGGCCAGACGGCTAACGGCGGCGGTTCCGTTGAGGACAAGGGCAAGGAGGGGCCGGCCGAAGGCGTGGAAGGAGCCGGACAACCGCCTATTCGGATTGGCGTGCTCGCTTCGATGACGGGGGCGCTCGAATCGTATGGCAAGCAGAGCACGCGTGGATTCGAGCTGGGCATTGATTATGCGACCGGGGGAACGAGAACCGTGGCCGGCCGCAGCATTGAGTTCATCATTGAAGATACGGAGACGAAGCCCGATGTGGCTGTCAAGAAAGCGACCAAGCTGCTCGAAACCGATAAAGTCGATTTCCTCGTCGGCTCCTCCAGCTCGGGCGACACGCTTGCCGTGCTTCCCCTGGCAGAAGAGTATGAGAAGGTGATGGTCGTCGAGCCGGCGGTTGCCGACAGCATCACTGGGGAGCTATGGAACCGGTATGTGTTCCGCACAGCGCGCAACTCTTCGCAGGATGCGGTGGCCGGCGCGGCGGCGATAGCGAAGCCGGGCGTCAAGATCGCCACATTCGCTCCCGATGGCGCGTTCGGCCGGGACGGCATCGCCGCGTTCATAGAGGCGGCGGAGAAGCTGAGGGCGGTCATCGTGGAGGAGCAGTATGCCGATGCCGCGGCGACCGATTTCACGGCGAACATTCAGAAGATCGTGAGCGCCAAGCCGGATTATTTGTTCATCGTCTGGGCGGGGGCGAACACGCCCTGGAAGCAGCTGCAGGATATGAAGGTACGGGAGCAGGGCATTAAAATATCGACCGGCGCGCCGGATATCGCCGCCCTCAAGACGATGCACGAGCTGGAGGGAATGGAAGGATTCTCGGTGTACTATTACACGCTCCCGGACAATGAGGTCAATCAATGGCTGGTGGAAGAGCATCAGAAGCGGTTCAATAGCGATTTGCCGGATCTGTTCACGCCGGGAGGAATGTCGGCCGCGATCGCGATTGTCGAAGCGCTGAAGAAAACCGGAGGCGAGGCGGATACGGACAAATTGATTGCCGCGATGGAAGGAATGAGCTTCGAGTCGCCCAAGGGCACCATGACGTTCCGGGCCGAAGATCATCAGGCCTTGCAAACCATATATGCGGTTACATTGAAAAAACGGGACGGGCTCGATTATCCGGAGCCGGTGCTGATTCGCGAGCTGTCGCCGGAGGAGACGGCTCCGCCGATACGCAACAAACGGCAGCCGGGGAGGTGAGGGGATGAACGGGACGGGATCCGCTCGTGCCGATGATATTGTATTGGCAACGGACGGGCTGACGATTGCCTTCGGAGGCCATGCGGCCGTCCGGGATGTGAGCCTGAAAATAGAGCGCCATCGCTTCAAGTCCATTATCGGGCCGAATGGCGCGGGCAAGACGACGCTGTTCAATCTGCTCAGCGGACAGCTGCGCCCGACGGCCGGGACGATCCGCTTCAACGATCAGGATATCACGGCGCTGCCTCCGTTCCGGCGCACCCGCTTGGGAATGGGGCGATCGTTCCAGTTGACGAACGTATTCCCGAATCTGACCGTGCTGGAAAATGTGCGGCTCGCCGTTCAGTCGCGGCAGGGGGTCCGCCTGAACTGGCATGCATCGCCGAGAGCGTTCCGCCGCTTCGAGGAGGAGGCGCAGCATTGGCTTGACATGGTGCTGCTCGGCAACCGGTCCGGGGCGATGGCCTCCTATCTCGCGCACGGGGAGAAGCGCAAGCTGGAGCTGGCGATGCTGCTGGCGCTGCAGCCGGAATTGCTGCTGCTAGACGAGCCGACGGCCGGAATCTCGATTGAAGAAGTCCCTGCCATCCTGGAGGTTATCCGCAAGATGAAGGAGGAAGGCAAGCGCACGATCGTGCTGATTGAGCACAAGATGGACATGGTGCTCGATCTGTCCGACACGATCGCCGTGCTGTTCGGCGGCCGGCTCCTGGCGGACGGGCGCCCGGAGGAGATTATGAGCAACGAGACGGTGCAGGCCGCTTATTTGGGAGGGCTGTATGATGACGCTGCTGCAAGTGCAGGGAATTGAGACGCATATCGGGCAATTTCATATTTTACAAGGCGTGACCTTCGAGGTGAAGGCAGGGGAGATTACGGTTGTGCTCGGAAGGAACGGCGCGGGCAAGACGACCGCCCTCCGCTCGATTATGGGCCTGAATCCGGTCTCCAGGGGCGAGATACGCTTTCAAGGCGAGCGAATCGAAGCGTTGCCCACACACCGGATAGCGCGCCAGGGCATCGGATATGTTCCGGAGGATCAGGGGATTTTCCCCGAGCTGACCGTAGGGGAGACGATGCGCATCGCGATGAGGCGCAATGACGCCGAGACGAAGGCGCGGCTCGAATGGGCGCTGGAGCTGTTCCCGGATTTGCGCGCCTTCTGGGGCCGCAAATCGGGGCTCCTCAGCGGGGGGCAGAAGCAGATGCTGGCCATCTCGAGGGCTTATGTAAATGATAATCGGCTGTTGCTTATCGATGAGCCGAGCAAGGGACTGGCTCCGATTATGGTGGAGAAGCTGATGCAGGCCATTGAGCAGATGAAGGCGAAGACGACCGTGCTGTTGGTGGAGCAGAACTTCATGATGGCCAGCCGTATCGGCGACCGGTACGTCCTGATGGATGAAGGGCGCATCGTCGCCGCAGGAACAATGGCCGAATTGCGGCAGGACGAAGCGACAAGGCGCAAATATTTGGGCATCGCATAGCCGGCCCGCGGAACGGGGGGATAGGAACATTGAATGGCATTATCAATTTGCTTGTGAACGGGCTGGCGACGGGAATGCTGATCTTCCTGTTGGCGTCGGGGCTTACGCTTATATTCGGTCTGATGGGCGTGCTGAACTTCGCGCATGGCGGACTGTTCGCCTGGGGAGCGTACGGCGGAGTATGGGTATATGCCGCGACGGGCTCGTTCGCCGCGGCCGTCATCGGGGCCGTCTTCATGGGCATGCTGATCGGCTTGGTCATGGAGCGGCTCGTCATCCGGCCCGTGTACGGCAATCCAATCCAGCAGATACTCGTCACGCTGGGCGCGATGCTCGTCTTGAGCGAGCTGCTGAAGGTTGCGTTCGGCCCGAATCCGCTCAAGGCCGGCGTTCCGCCGCTGCTGAACGGCAGTTGGGAGCTTGGCGGCATCATTTTCATTAAATACCGCTTGTTCATTATTGGTGTCGGGGCGATCGTCTTTGCCGGACTGCTGTTCGTGCTGAAGCGGACGACAATCGGCATTATCGTGCGCGCCGGGGTGATGAATCCCGAGATGGTGCAGGCGCTGGGCATCCCGATCCGCCGCGTGTTTACGCTCGTATTTATGGCGGGAGCCGGCCTTGCGGCCCTTGGGGGCGCGCTCCTCGCGCCGTATTCCGGGGTGATTTTCGCCGAGATGGGCATGCAATTCGCTATCCTCGCCTTCATCGTCGTCGTCATCGGCGGCATGGGAAGCATTCCGGGCTCCGCATTGGCGGCGGTGCTCGTCGGTCTCTCAGGCGCCTTCATGGCTTATTACGTGCCGGAGCTGTCGCTTGCCGCCAATATGCTGCTGATGGTCATCGTGCTGCTCATCAAGCCTTCCGGCTTGTTCGGGGCGAAGGGGGGAGCGGGATGAGAATGAACCGGATCGGAACGGCCGGGTTCCTGGTGATGGTCACGGCTCTGGCACTGCTTCCCGTGGTCAATGATTCACGCAGCTTTCTCATCGTCATGACGCAGATTTGCATATTCGCCATTTTTGCCATGAGCTACGATATCCTGCTCGGGTACACGGGAATTGTATCGTTCGGCCATTGTATGTTTTTCGGTGTCGGGGCCTATGCGAGCGGGATCATGCTGGAGCGGCTCGGTCCTTCCGTCGGGACGCTCTTCATGTCCGTCCTGGCCGGCATGGTGCTGTCCGCGCTGCTCAGTTATATCGTAGGAATGCTCTCGCTGCGGTTGAAAAGCCACTTTTACGCAATGCTGACGCTTGCCTTCTCGGGCCTGCTGCTGGTGCTGGCGGAGAAATGGCGGTCGCTGACGAACGGCAATGACGGCTTCACCTTCCCGATCCCGGCCGCAATGAAGGACCGGACCGTCCTGTACTTCACTGCGCTGGCCGTGATGGCGGCCATGTTCCTGCTGCTGCGCCGATTTACGCAATCCCCGGTCGGCCGGGTGCTGCAGGCCATTCGCGAAAATGAGCAGCGAGCCGAGTCGCTCGGTTACGAAATCGTTCATTACAAGGTGATGGCAACCGTGGTCGCCGGTATGGCGGCCAGTCTGAGCGGGTCGCTGTATGTGCTGACATTGCGGTTCGTCAATACGACAGTCTTCGGGATGGACATGACGCTGAACGCTTTGTTAATGACGATTATCGGCGGGGTAGGGACATTGTATGGGGCCATCATCGGGGCTTCCCTGATTGAATGGGCGCATCACGGACTATCGGAATTGGCCAAGTTCCACCCGATATTCGAGCGCTGGATCATTTTCTTCGGCTTATTGTACATCTTGGTCGTGCTGCTGTTCCCATCCGGCATCGTCGGCACGCTGCGCACCTGGATAGGGAGGCGCAGAGGGGGCCGTCCCGGGCATGACCGGAAGGGGGCTCCCAGGCCTGTGCGGAAGGAGGAAGCCGGATGATGGAGCACAGCGGCAGGGAAGGCTATGGTCAGCCTGAGCGGACGAATGGCGGAACGGCGGTCGGCTCCTTCGTCATCCGCTGCCAGACGCGGTTCGATGATGCTTCCGGCGGCGCATGGCGCATACGCGTCACTTATGTGCAGGGACAAGAAGAACAGACGGTCGCTTCCTGGGAGGAGGCGGTGCTGTTCATGCAGCAGCGAATGAAACGGGGGAACATGCCATATGATCGGTAACGGACATGATGCGGCGGACGCGATCCGCTTGCTGGCCACGGGGATCTACATCCCGGAAGGCCGAATGACGAGCGCGGATATCGCGCAGGCGTCCGGCATACCGCAGGAGATCGTCGAGACGAAGCTCGGCATCAAGCACAAACCGGTTCCCGGGCCGGAGGACCACCCTTGCGAGATGGGGGTGCGGGCGGCACGGCAAGCGCTGGCCCGGGCGGCGATCGATCCGGGCGAGCTTGATCTTGTCATCTATATTGGCGAGGAGTATAAAGAATATCCGGTATGGACGGCCGCCCTGAAGCTGCAGGACGATCTGGGCGCCGTCAATGCCTGGGGCTTCGATTTGTCCTCCCGCTGCTGCACGACGTTGATGGCCGTGAAGACGGCGAAGGCGATGATGCAGGGAGATGCGCGCATCTCGACCGTGCTGCTGGCGGGCGGATACCGCAACGGAGATCTCATTGATTTGTCCGACCCCGATACCCGCTTCATGGCCAATCTCGGCGCCGGCGGAGGGGCGATGATATTGCGCCGGGGAGCTAGCGCCGCTTATCCGGAAGTGCTGGACACAACTGTGATAACGGACGGCTCCTTCGCCGAGGATGTCATTATCGCGGCGGGCGGGACTAAGCGGCCGTTGACGGCGGAGCTGATCGCGCAGGGGGAGCCGCGGTTCCGGGTGCCTGATCCCGGCAGGATGAAGAGCCGGCTGGACGCGGTGTCGATGGCCCGGTTCGCCGAGGTGGTGGAACGCTCCGTTCGCAGCAGCGGCTGGCGTCCGGATGAGATCGATTTTATCGGTCTGCTCCATATGAAGCGATCCGCCCATGAGGCGGTGCTCCGGGCGCTGGGCATTCCGGCCCGCCAGTCGGTGTATCTGGATGAATTCGGGCATATCGGTCAATTCGATCCGATGATATGCATCGAGTTGGGCGTGAAGCAAGGCCTGATTCGCCCGGGTAGCGTAGTGGTGCTGGCTGCGGCGGGCATCGGCTATGCTTGGGGGGCGCTCACATTGAAATGGGGGGATTCCGTATGAAGGCAAGGGTCACATTGAAATCAGTCCTGCTGCCCAATGGGGAGACGCTCGGTTACCGTGAACGGGATGGCGGGGAGGAGGTCCTGCTGCTCATTCACGGCAATATGAATTCTTCTTACCATTGGGATGTGGCGTTGGAGCGGCTGGACCCCCGCTATAAGCTGTACGCAATCGATTTGCGGGGCTTCGGCATCTCGACGTATCATGAACCGATCCGCGCCTTGCGCGACTTGGCCGATGACGTGAAGCTGTTCTCCCGGGAGCTGGAGCTGGACCGATTGGCGGTCATGGGCTGGTCGACGGGCGGCGGCGTGGCGATGGAACTGGCGGCGGATTGGCCCGAGACGGTGACGAAGCTGATTTTATTGGCATCGGTATCGACCCGCGGATATCCGTTCCATGAAGATGGCGGCAGCGGCCTGCCGGATAGGGGCAGACGGATCGTGAGCTATGCGGGCATCGAGGCGCTGGAGCGCAATCGCTTGATCGCGGCAGCGATCGCACGGGGCGACCGCGTGTTTTTGAAGCGGCTGTATGAAGCGGTCATCTATGACAAGAACCGGCCGGAGGAAGCCCATTATGAAGCATATCTCGATGATATGCTGACCCAACGCAATCTGATGGACATATATCATGCGTTAAATACGTTCAATGTCAGCATGTTCGATCATGAGGCGGCCGCGGGCAGCGGCGCGGTGCGGCGCATTGCAGCCCCCACGCTGGTACTGCGCGGAGATCGGGACATGGTCATCAGCGAGGCGATGGCGGCAGAGACGCTCGCCGATCTGGGAGAGATCGCCCGGTTCATCCCGCTGAAGGACTGCGGGCACTCCCCGCTGGTCGACGATCCGGCGCAGCTGCTGCAAGCGGTGGAGGCGTTCCTCGCGGCGGACATCGTCATGCAGCCCGAAGTATGATCGGGGGGGGCGGACCAGGCAGGAGAGGCGGGACATGCGGAACATGCGGGACATGCGGGCAGGGCGATCTGCCGGACCGCTTGACGGAACCGTCTGAGAGACCGCCGTAGGGAGAGGCAAGGAATCAGACAGGAGGGGGAACATGAAGGTTGAGGGCAAGACGGTAATCATTACAGGCGGAGCCAATGGGATTGGCGAAGCGGCCGTGCGGCTGTTCATGGATGCGGGAGCGAATGTCGTCATCGCTGATTACAATGAAGAAGCGGGGATGCGGCTCCTGAATGATCTTGGACCGTCCGCAGGGGAGCGTGCGCTCTTCGCTGCATGCAATGTCGCGGATCCGGCCAGCGTGCAGCAGCTTATGGAGAAGACGCTGGAGCGCTTCGGCGCCATCGAGGTGCTGATTAATAACGCCGGGATCACCCGCGACGCGATGCTGCTGAAAATGTCGCCGGAACAGTGGCGCGATGTCATCGATGTGAATCTGACCGGCGTATTCTATTGCACTCGGCATGCTGCGCCCCATATGGCGGCTCAAGGACGGGGCAAGATTATTAACACGGCCTCCATCGTCGGCGTGCAGGGCAATATCGGGCAGACCAACTATGCGGCTGCCAAGGCGGGCGTCATCGGCATGACGAAGACATGGGCGCGCGAGCTTGGCTACAAAGGCATCAGCGTGAACGCGGTCGCGCCCGGCTTTATCGCGACGGACATGGTGGCGAAGATGCCGGAGAATATTGTCGACGGCATGCGGAACAAGGTGCCTTTGCGCCGGCTCGGACAACCGGAAGATGTCGCGCAGGTCTATCTGTTCCTTGCGTCCGGCGCCGCGGACTATATTAACGGAGCCGTCATTGAAGTGAACGGAGGGCTGTCGATCTGACAAGGGAACGAAGCCCTGCATAGCGGCTCGAGCAAGAAAAGGATCTTGGCCAGCCTCGTGAAGGGCGGCGCAAGATCCTTTTTTAAGTTGAAAGCGTTCGCGGCCGAATTCAGGAATGCTGCGTCCGGCCGGGATGAATGAAGCCGGCGAGGGAAGCCGTTTCCTTCCATAGCCGATCATGCGGCAAGGTCATGTCCGCCTGGAGAGGAGGGCGCGTCGGCTGCAGATGCTTCAGCATCCGCTCGTCCACGAACCAATCGCTGGCCTCGACGGGCGGCAGCGGCTCGTCCGGCCATGCATCGGCCAGCCGCGGGCTGTAGGCCCGATGATCCGCCGGCAGGTTCGCATGATCCTGCGCCGACGCTTGGGTGGTGAAGGCATGCGGCCAATAGTCGGCGCGCGATCCGGTGTGCGGGACGGCGCGCATGAAGCTTAACGCCCCTTCGTAGATGTCAGGGACATGGAATAACAGAGCGTACAATTTGCGTCCGAACGCGATCCGCTCGTCCAGATCGGAGAAATTCTCCAGTGTCAGCCCGACGAGCGGAACGGCCGGCTCCTGCACTGCCGGCACTCCGAGCGGGATAACGACCTGGTTCATCTGCATCCAGCCGTGCAGGCGGAAGTCCCACTTCGTGATGACCTGCTCGCGGAACTGTTCATTCTGGACGACGCTTCCTTCGATGACGTTCTGTTCATTGATGATGAGTGCGGTCGTCAGCAGAGGGCTGTCCGGCTGAACCCAGAAGCTGTCCCAAAATGGAACCATGAATGCCGATACGCCCAGATGCGGAAGCAGATGGAACAGGCTGCGCCCTTTGCGGCGGCTGGCGTCATATAATAGGAGCTGCGGGAAGGCGTCGTGAAAAATAAGGGCATTGCTGCGTTCCAGCAAGCGGAACGACCAGAGGCGCTGTGCCGGACTCATGATGCGCGGCAGCCATTCCCCCTGCAGATCCGTCATATTCCAGCCTCCGTTGCGGGAGACGGTATGGGCCAGCAGCGCCCAGTGCAGCTCCGGGTGCTGATTATAGAGGCGAAGGTAGGCTGCGGCCCGGGTAACATTGTTCCGGTTCGCAGCCGCTGCCAGATGGCGAATATGAGCGAGAAGCTTCAGCTCTTCGGATGTCAGACTTTGACGCTCATGGGCTCGGGCCTCTTCGGCATGCGGGCGGCTCCGCTCCGCGATAATCCGGTACAGACGCTCTTCCGTTCGTCTGGCTGCGGCCCGGTTCCACTCCATTGCGCGCAGGTTGCGTATGCTTCTCATCTGCCTGCGCATGCTAGTCCATAGATTGCGCATGACAGCGCAGGCGCTGTCAACGGCATGCCGAAGCAATCGCCAGGCGTACCGCCAGCGGGTAGGGGACGAGGATTCCATCGTATTTGCGCTCTCCTTTCCCGGAAATCCCTTGTTTTCCGTTTATTTTTTTACTAGTATGTCCAAAATGACGCGCCTGTGAACCTATTTGCAGTTTGACTTTTCATTTCACATTGGTTTATGTTGATAACAACCTAGTTGGGAGTGATGCGTGATGGAAAAAGTACAAACAGTGGAACGTTTTAAAGAAATCATTGCCCAGCCGTTGACGACGATCGCCGTATTCAAGACGTCCTGGTGCCCGGATTGTCACTTTATTGATCCGTTCATGCCGGAACTGGAGGCGCAGTATGAGGGGAAGGCCGTATTTTTCGAGGTGGATGCGGAAGCATTGGTCGATGTGGCCCAGCAGTACCACATTCTCGGCATTCCTAGCTTCGTTGCCTTCAAGAGCGGCAAGGAGACGATTCGCTTCGTCAACAAGCTGCGCAAGACGCGGCCGGAGATTGAACAGTTCGCAGATCGGGCCATTGCGGTGTCTGAAGCGGTATAAGCCAGAAGAGAACACATGATCCGCCCTTGGATGGGGCGGATTTTTTTATAGGTGCGCAAGGAAACGCATCGATCCGGTTTTATGGTGATGTGTAATATTTGTCACAATTTTGCCGTACATTCGATTAGGAAATCTTGTATAATGGGGACGATTGGCATGCTTTGTAGGTAAGAATTATTTTAATAATACGTGTTCAAAAAGGTCGAAGCGTGATTGATTTCAAATGAAAATAACGGGTCAGGTGAAACTGGTGAATTCGAACATCTACCGTAAATTGAAGTTATTGGCTTACGCCACGTGCATCGGCATGTTCATCGTCGTGCTGAACGGCGCCCTTGTCACGAAGACGGGCTCCGGCCAAGGCTGCGGCACCGATTGGCCGTTGTGCAATGGCAAATTCGTGCCTGCCTACACCATCGAATCGATGATTGAATACTCGCACCGTATCGTAACCGGGATTGTGGGCATTCTCGTACTGGCATCATTTATTTTTGTGTATCGGTTCGCGCGAGACAAGCGTGACGCAGTCATGTATTCATTACTGACACTTATTTTTACGGTCATTCAGGCGATTATGGGGGCGCTCGCCGTCGTCTTTACTCAGTCTCCGCCTGTCATGGCGCTGCATTTCGGAATCTCTTTGCTGGCGTTCGCCTCATCCTTCCTGCTCTGCCTGGCGCTGCGAAGGTATGAACGGGGCATCGTTCAACATGCGGGCAGAATCAGCGATACGTTCCGCTACGCCGTCTGGTTCACATGGTTATATACATATATCGTCATATACGTCGGCGCCTTCGTACGGCATACGGAGTCATCCGGCGGCTGCCTGGGATGGCCGCTCTGCAATGGCGAGTGGATCCCTGACATGACGGGAGGAACCGCAATCGCTTTCATGCACCGGGTGGCTGCAGCGCTGCTGCTGATTGTCGTCGCGGTAATGGCGCATTTCGCTTACCATCATCATAAGGATAACCGTGAGATTCAGCTGTGCGGGATATGGTCGATTGCGCTGTGTGCAGGGCAGATTGTAAGCGGGGCGCTCGTTGTTTTTGCGATAACGGATGAGAATTTGTATTTATTTGCGGGAATGCTGCATGCAGTGTTGATTTGCGGACTGTTCAGCGTGCTATGTCATATGAGCATTCGCGTATGGCAGCTGCGTGAACGAACATAAAGCGAAAAGAAGCAGTCACTTGACGGTGCGCGGCGCCATGGCGGGCTAACGTGCTACAAGCGATCTGCTTCTTCTTGTATTGCGTGGGGTTCCCGTGAACATAAGCCGATTTACGCTCCTTCTCTCAATTGACGGGCATCTTCGGCGTGAGCGCCGAACAGCAGTACGGACGCGGCCGCTTTCGCCGCAGCCAGCCAACGGACATTCCAACGTCTGCGCTCTGTGTCCCGATTCATGCTTCTCATGAACATCTACCTCCCGTAAAGTGTGGTCTTGCTTAAGAATCATAATGAGTGTTCAAAAAGGTCGGTTCTCAGCACCGAGAAGGTTGCTTGAACTCGAAGAAAGAGCAGCGCAGTGTAGGCAAAACTACATGAGCAGCGGATTTCGAGAGTGAGTGCAAGATTCGATGCCGAACTGCTTACATGAATTCTTCGTGAGATCAGAAGCGAACTTTTTGAACTTCTTCTCTTATTTTATCGATACGGATGGGGCGGTGCCATGCAACCTGCTTACGATTCTCTTACATTGTCGTAAGCTGTCCGGTTGTAGCGCTTTAGGTTCTCATGAAAAACAGATATACTACATAATAGTACGTAACTGTGGCGCGTATTACAGAATATAGCGAGCCGATTTGCAGCAAATATTTACCCAGCTAACGATCTAAGGAGGGCTAGCGTTGTCATTTTCGAATATTCGCAGTTTCATTCATACGCTCAAGCGGGAGAACGAGTTGGCGGTCATCGAAGCCGAAGTCGATCCGTATCTCGAGATCGCTGAAATTCATCGGCGGGTGATCGAGGAAGGCGGCCCCGCCCTGCTGTTCACCAATGTGAAGGGAAGCCCGTTCTCCGTCGCTACGAACCTGTTCGGGACGACCCGGCGGGTGGATATGGCCTTCGGGCCGAGACCGGAGCAGTTCGCCAACAAATGCATCGAAGCGGTGAATCGCTTCATGCCTCCATCGCCGAAGAAGCTGTGGGAAGAACGAAGCCTGGTCAAAGAACTGCTGGGCCTGCTCAAGGTAGGCATGAAGGATGTATCATCCGCTCAAGCGCCGATTATGGACGTGAAGCGGACCGATATGCCGATGCAAGGCCTGCCGGCGTTAACGAGCTGGCAATTGGACGGGGGGCCGTTCATTACCCTCCCGCTCGTCTACACCGAGCATCCCGCACGCAAGGGCAGCGATCATAACCTGGGAATGTACCGGGTTCAAATATACGATGACGAGACGACCGGAATCCACTGGCAGATTCAAAAAGGCGGCGGCTTCCATTATCATGAAGCCGAGCTCCGGAACGAGGCGCTGCCGGTGTCCATCTATGTCGGCGGCCCGCCCGCATTGATTGCGGCAGCCATCGCGCCGCTCCCGGAGAAGCTGCCGGAGCTGCTCATGGCCTCCTTCGTCATGGGCGAGCGCCTGCCTGTCGTGGACAGCGGCTTCGAAGGGCATCGCATTCCGGCGGAAGCTGAGTTCGTCATCCAGGGCTACGTGCCTCCGCATGAGCGGCGGCTGGAAGGGCCGTTCGGCGACCATTACGGCTATTACTCGTGGGCGCATGAGTTCCCGATTGTCAATGTGAAGCACATGTACCACCGCAAGGACGCGATCTACCCGGCGACGATCGTCGGCAAGCCGCGTCAGGAGGACTACTATTTGGGCGAGTATCTGGTCAAATTGCTGTCACCGGCCTTCCCGATGGTCATGCCGAGCGTGCGCAAGGTGCATCCTTATCCGGAGACAGGCGTCCATTCTCTGGCCGCTGCCGTCGTCCGGGAGAGCTATTCCCGCGAGGCGATGCTGAGCGGCTTCCGGATTCTCGGGGAAGGCCAGCTCAGCCTGACCAAATTCCTGATGCTCACCGATCAGGATGTCGATCTGGACAATTTCGCGCAGCTGATGGAGAACGTATTGGAGCGCTTCCAACCGGAGTCGGACCTGTATGTGCTCAACAATACGTCACATGATACGCTCGATTATACCGGGCACAAGCTGAATCACGGCAGCAAGGGCATAATGCTGGGGGTCGGCGAGCCGGTCCGCGAGCTCCCGCATACGTATGAGGGAGGCCCGATTGACGAAATATCGGATGTGGCCGTATTCTGCCGCGGTTGCCTGACGATGTCCGGAGCGTCCTATGAGGCCGAGCCGCAGTTGGCGGAACGGCTGATGGAGCGGTTGGCCGCGCAGGAGACGCCTTGGCCGCTCGTATTCCTGGTGGACGATGCGCAAGTGGCCCGCACGCAGCTGTCTTTCCTGTGGACGGTGTTCACTCGCTTCAACCCTGCTTCTGATATATACGCGCGGATGGAAGTCCGAAATCACCACATTGCGTATCAACTGCCGATTGTTATTGATGCGCGCATGAAGCCGGGCTACCCGGACGAATTGTTCCCGCGCGAAGATATCGTGCAACGGGTGGACGATCGTTGGAAAGACTATTTCCCGAACGGATTCTAATCGGGGGTGGTCACGATGCTGCGAAGCCTGTTCGGGGAAGCGCCCCGCAGGGATGAAGGCGCGTTGAAGGAAGCGATGGAAGCGATAGACCGCTATCTGTCGCATGTAAGGAAGCAGATGGACAACGGCGGGGATCCGGGGCATTACTGGCGCAAAATCGAAATCTGGACGGTAGGGCTTCGCACATCGCTCGATGAGCTGGAGCAGAGCATCTATGCTTCCGGCAAGTATGCGGAGCGGGTGACGAAGCAGTATCAGGAAGATATGAATGATCATGAATTGGATGATTATTACCGTCACGTCTACTTTTACAAAAATGCGTTCATCCGCGTCTTCTCCATCCTGGACAAGCTGGGGACGCTGCTGAATGAGGTGCTGCGGCTGGAGACGGAGCAAATGAAGCATTTGTTCTCTTACTTCACGGTGCTCCGCCGGCTGCATCTGACAGGCAGGCATCCGCGCCTGACCGACAAGCTGTCCGGCCTCAAGCAGCTGCATGGAGAAGCGATGCAGCGCCTGCGCACACGCCGCAATACCGAGATTCACTATATGAATGCGGAGATGCAGGACGATCTGTGGCAGCGGCACCGCAGCTTGAACAGCAAGCTGCGGCTGGAGGATATCCAGGCGAATATGGACGATGTGGAAGAAGGCATGCAGATGGTGTGCGGCGCGCTTACCGCTTCGTTCCGGGCTCTCGTTACCCTGGAAAAATGAAACGTAAGGTAAGAAAAGTCAATTGACAATATCCGAGTAATATCATATACTTTGAATAATTTCATAACGATTTCTTATCAAGAGTGGCGGAGGGACAGGCCCTGTGAAGCCCGGCAACCGATCCTGCAACCCGTATTTGCACGCAGCTTACCGCTGCCGCAAGATTGCAGGATGTCAATGGTGCTAATTCCTTCAGAACGGATAAGTTCTGGCAGATAAGAAAGGGCGCTAACCCACCTGCACACGAGAAGCACATGATACAGCCCCCTTTTGGCATCTGCCAAGAGGGGGCTTTTGGCGTGAATACAGAGATACAGGCCACCGCTAATTAGGAAGGGGAAAACTATCATTGATTCGTCTGGAGCATATCAGCAAACAATATGAAGTCAAAGGCAAGCTATCCGGACCTCTCGCATTGAACGATGTCAGTTTGACGATAGAGCAGGGAGAAATTTTTGGCATTATCGGCCACTCCGGGGCCGGCAAGAGCACACTGCTGCGCAGCATCAACCTGCTGGAGCGCCCGACCTCCGGGAAGGTGTTCGTGGATCAGGTGGACATGATGAAGCTGTCGAAGCGGGAGCTGCAGGAGCAGCGCAGCAAGATCGGCATGATTTTTCAGCATTTTAATCTGCTGTCCTCGGCGACCGTGTTCGACAATGTCGCATTCCCGCTGCGGCTGCAGAATGCGTCTGCCGCCCAAGTGAAGGCGAAAGCGGATGAATTAATCCGTCTCGTCGGTCTCGAGGAGCACCGCAATAAATATCCGGCGCAGTTGTCCGGGGGACAGAAGCAGAGGGTCGGCATTGCGCGAGCGCTTGCCAACGATCCGAAGGTGCTGCTCTGTGACGAAGCGACTTCTGCGCTCGATCCGCAGACGACGCAATCGATTCTGGAGCTGCTGCTCGATATTAACCGGCGCTTCGGCATCACGATCGTTCTCATCACCCACGAGATGCATGTCATTCAGGCGATATGCGACCGGGTCGCGGTCATCCATGCCGGCGAGATTGCAGAGCATGGCAAGGTCGTCGATGTCTTCCTGAAGCCGCAGCATCCGGTAACGAGGGAATTCATTATGGAGGAGCGCCATGACGCCGACCTGCAGCCGTGGATGGCCTTCCAGGGGCAGGCAGGAGACCATTCGCGCGTCGTCAAGATCAATTACTTGGGCGATGTGACGTATGAGCCTGTGCTGCAGACCGTCCTTACCGAGGCGGGGGTCCGCTTCACGATATTGCAGGGGACGATATCGCGCATGAAGGATACTCCCTATGGCCAATTGGTCGTTCGGCTGGACGGCGGCCAGCCGGATGTCGATAGATCGCTCTCCGCGCTGAAGGATAGAGGACTTGAAGTGGAGGTGATCGCCTAATGAAGGATCTGGATTTCTCCAAAATCAACTGGGGCGATATTGGAACGGCGACAAGCGACACGCTGGCGATGATGCTGTTCTCCGTCCTGTTCACGATCGTTATCGGGCTTCCGCTCGGCGTACTGCTTTATTTGACAGGAAAATCAAAAGGAACGGCCGGGAGAACCGTATATTTCGCAGTTTCTTTCATCGTCAACATTTTGCGTTCCGCGCCGTTCGTGATTCTGATGATCGCGCTGATTCCGGTCACCCGGATGATTGTCGGCACCTCGATCGGGGTCGAAGGCACGATTCCGCCGCTCGTTATTGCGGCTGCGCCATTCTTCGCCCGGCTGGTGGAGACCTCGCTGCGCGAGGTGGACCGCGGCGTCATCGAAGCCGCGCAGGCAATGGGCGCTTCGACCTGGCAGATCGTGCGCAAGGTGCTGCTGCCGGAGGCGATGCCGGGCCTTATCGCCGGCGCGACGATTACGGCCGTCACACTCGTTACCTATACGGCAATGTCAGGCATGGTCGGCGGCGGCGGTCTTGGGGACTTGGCCATTCGATACGGGTATCACCGCTACGAATTTGAAGTCATGATCATTTCGATTTTTATTATGGTGCTGCTCGTGCAAATTCTGCAATGGATTGGCGACGCATTCGTCCGCCGGTTCACCCGGAAGTAGCCATCCGGCCATGGCCCGCATGGGTCCGGCTGCGGAGATCGTCAGGAATTCGCTCGGTACCGAGCTTCCATATAGAAGTGTGTGTGAACGACCTCTATAACATCAAAATGGGGAATTAACGGGAGGAGAAGAGAGACATGAAAAAATGGACGTATGTATTGACGTTGATAGCGCTGATTGGCGTGCTCGCGGCTTGCGGCAGCAAGTCGTCGACCGGAACGGATACGGGTTCGTCGAACGCGGCGGGCGGAGAAGGCGGGACGGTGAAGCTGGTTGTTGGCGCATCGCCGGTGCCGCATGGCGAGATTCTGAACCATATTGCGCCGAAGCTGAAGGAGCAAGGCATTGAACTCGAGGTCAAAGAGTTCACGGACTATGTGCAGCCGAACGTGCAGGTGCACGAGAAGCAGCTGGATGCGAACTTCTTCCAGCACAAGCCGTACATGGACAATGAAGTGACGGAAAAGGGCTATGATCTTGTAAGTGTCGGGAACGTGCATGTGGAGCCATTCGGCGGGTATTCGAAATCGATCAAATCGATCGATGAACTGAAGGATGGAGATACGGTATCGATTCCGAACGATCCAACCAATGGCGGGCGCTCGCTCCTTCTGTTGGAGAAGCAAGGTCTGATCAAGTTGAAGGAAGACGCTGGCCTGAACGCCGGTGTGAAGGATATTATCGAAAATCCGAAAAATCTGAAATTCAAAGAGCTCGAAGCAGCCATGCTTCCTCGTACGCTGGATGAAGTCAACTTGGCGCTTATCAACACGAACTTTGCGCTGGAGGCCGGACTTAATCCGACGGAGGATGCCCTCTTCATCGAGGACAAGGATTCCCCGTATGCGAACATCCTGACAGCGCGGAGCGACAACAAAGACAGCGATGCGATCCAGAAGCTGCTGGCTGCGCTGCAATCGGATGACGTGAAGCAGTTCATCAGCGAGAAATACGAAGGCTCCATCGTTCCAGCATTTTAAGAAGCGTTATCTTTGGTCTTCGAATGGCCCCCTTGCACGGCAGCATGTTTGCCATGCAAGGGGGTTTTTGCATGCGTGCGGAAATGATCATGGGCGAGACGCCCCTCACGTTGTTGAAGACGGAAGCTTCATCGTTCCGGCCGGCCGCGGAGGCGGCATTCAATTTCTATGTGAAGGATGCGGAAGCCGCTCATCGGCACTTACAGGCTGCTGGAGTTGAGGTATCGGCGGTGGAGGAAGGAGAAGGCGTGCAGTGGTTTTTATTTCAAGATCATTGCGGCAATGCCCTGGAGGTATGCTCCTTCTAAGGCCGTGTGCTGCCTCGCCTCAAGTTGTTCTGCCCTGGCAAATCGCATATACTGAAGAGGAATGATGCGGAAGCCGGGAGGAGGAGATGATGTTGGAACAGGAGCGCAGGATTGCGCTGATTACAGGCAGTGCCAAAGGGCTGGGGAAGATGTCCGCGCTCGCCTTGGCCGAAGCCGGACATGACATTATTCTGAATTACATGCATAGCGAAGGCGAGGCAACTGAGCTCCAACGCCGGATTGCTTCCATAGGAGTCCGCTGCTTGCTCGTGCAAGCCGACATCTCGAAGACGGAAGATGTCAAGCGTCTCGTCCATACGATGAATGAACGAATAGGCATGGCGGATATCGTCGTCAACAATGCCGGACCCTTCGTCCGGGAACGCCGCCTGTTCGCTGACTATACCGAAGAGGAAATATTGTTCCTGCTGAACGGCAATCTGACCGGGGTCATGCTGCTCGATCATATGCTGCTCCCTTCCATGCGCCGGCGCGGGTGGGGGAGAATCATCCATTATGGATTCGGCCATGCGGGAGAAGCGCGTTCGTGGCCGCACCGTGCGGTATACGCCGCAGCCAAGGTCGGGCTCGTCTCTTTTACGAAGACGCTTGCTGTGGAGGAGGCCCCGTATGGCATTACGGTCAACATGATCTGCCCCGGAGATATTCGCGGCGACAACAAGGAGCGGCGCATCGACGAGGTGCAGGGCGTGAAGGATGAAGAGACGCCGCGCGGCCGCCCAGGCACGGGCGAGGATGTGACCCGGGTCATTCGCTTTCTGTGCGAGGAGCAATCGGATTTCTTCACGGGCAATATCATGAATGTATCGGGCGGACTCGACCCGATACGGGCCAATATCGGCAATCTTACGTGATTCGGGGAACGAGAAACTCGGGCGTGCGGTTATAAAAGTTTATTTTTTGAACAACCTCTAGTAAGGGTGTATATTACGTTATGCTGGAGCTTAATGCCCCTGTCCTGACAAGAGCGCGGTTCGCCGCGCTTGCCGGATGGAGGGCGTTTTTTCATATCGCGTGAGATGAACAGGTGGTAGATCAGATGAGCAGACTGACAAAAGAATTAGCGCAGGAAATTGTGACGAGGACGATGCAAGTGATTCACTATAACGTCAACGTCATGGATGAACGGGGACGGATTATCGGATCCGGAGACCGTTCGCGGATATATCAGAAGCATGAAGGGGCGGTCATTGCGATTGAGCGGAAGGGGCGCTTCGAGATAGACGAGGAGAGCGCGCGGAAGCTGCAAGGGGTGCTGCCCGGCACGAATCTTGCGATTCAGTTCCAGGGCGAAGTCGTGGGCGTGATCGGCATTACCGGCGATCCGAACGAGGTGACCAAGTACGGCGAGCTAGTGAAAATGACGGCAGAAATGTATCTGGAGCAAGCCGATCTTCTGGAAAAGGCCCAGTGGGACAAGCGGATGAAGGAGGATTTCCTGCTGTCCGTCATTCACGCGGACGGTAAGGATAACGATATGCTGCGCCTCCAGGCGGAACGGATCGGCTTCAATCCGGAGCGGTCGCGGGTCGCGTGCATTATGGAGCTGACAGGGGCGGAGAACGCGGATGCGCTGCCTACGCTCAAGCGAGTGGTCGAGCTGCTGGAGGGGCGGCCCGCCATCGACCTGATCGCCATCCGCAATACGCGCCAGATCGTGCTGTTCAAGCCGCATCTGCATCCGCGCGAGCCGGGTGCCGATATATGCGAAGGCATCGGCCGCATCCGCAGGCTGCTGGAGGAGAAGCAGATTGCGCCCCTCCGGATCGCCGTCGGCAAGGCGTATTCCGGCATCGGCGGCTTAATCGCGTCATACCGTTCCGCGCAGGATACGATGCGTGCGGGCCAGGCGATTTTCCCGGAGCAGCCGGTATATTATAGCGAAGACATGCCGAATGAGACAGCGGCGGCCAATGTCAAGCCATCTTGGATAGGGGAAGAGCTGCAGCGGCTATGGCAGCGGTTCGCGCAGGAGGACAAGAGCGGGGAGCTGCAGCAGACGCTGCAGGCTTATTATGAGGAGAACGGCGAACAGCGGCGCATTGCGGAGCGTTTGGCGATTCACCGGAATACGCTTCGTTACCGTCTGCAGCGCATTCATGAAGCGACCGGCAAGGACCCGAAGCATTTTCGCGACTTATATACGCTGATGACGGCCCGCTGGTTAAGCGCGCTAGGGGACAAGGAGAACGAGAGCAGCGTCTGAGCGGGCCCGCATCTGTTGTGCATTTGAACAAAAAACATGCTCAATAAAGCGCTGTATTTCATTTTTATGCATGATGAAGCGCTTACACATTACAGGTACAGTAATAGTACAAGGAATTGATATAACACCTTAGGGGGAGTACACTATGGACGTATCTGTAACTGTGCTCGGTGCTTTGACGGCATTGGTCGTAGCCATTGTACTAATATTGCGTAAAGTTCCTCCGGCGTACGGCATGATGATTGGCGCGCTGGCCGGCGGGATTGTCGGCGGGATCGGGCTGGTCGATTCCGTGAACCTGATGATGGATGGCGCGAAGGGCATGATACCGGCCGTGCTGCGCATCCTGGCTGCCGGTGTACTGGCCGGCGTCCTGATTGAATCGGGCGGGGCCAAGACGATTGCCGAGACATTGGTCCGCAAGTTCGGCGAGACGCGCGCCTTGTTCGCGCTGGCGTTCGCGACGATGGTGCTGACGGCGGTCGGCGTCTTCATCGACGTCGCGGTCATCACGGTGGCGCCGATTGCGCTCGCGATTGCGCAGCGCGCCGGCTTGTCCCGCATGGCGATTCTCCTCGCCATGATCGGCGGCGGCAAGGCCGGCAACATTATGTCGCCGAATCCGAACGCCATCTCGGCGGCGGAGGCATTCAACATTCCGCTGACATCGATGATGATGGCGGGAATTATACCGGCTCTGTTCGGGCTTTTTGCCACTTATCTGATTGCCAAGCGGCTGACGAAGAAGGGCACGATGATTGCCGCTGAAGAAAGCGTTGACAATGGCGAGCAGCAGCTTCCAAGCTTCCTGGCAGCCACGATGGCGCCGCTCACGGCGATTGTGCTGCTGGCGCTGCGCCCGCTGGCCGGCATCGTCATCGACCCGATTATCGCATTGCCTGCCGGGGGCCTCGTTGGCGCCTTGTGCATGGGACGCATCAAGCACATCAATCAATATGCGATATCGGGCCTCGGTAAAATGACGGGCGTGGCGGTTATGCTGCTCGGCACGGGAACGTTGGCAGGCATTATATCGAACTCGCAATTGAAAAATGTCATCATCGACAGCCTGGCCTCTTCCGGCCTGCCGGCTTACTTGCTGGCCCCGATAAGCGGCGCGTTCATGTCCTTGGCCACCGCTTCGACGACGGCAGGCACGGCGGTCGCAAGCTCGGTGTTCGGCTCGACGATTATGGAGCTTGGCGTCGCTTCGCTGGGCGCTGCGGCGATGATTCATGCCGGTGCGACCGTCTTCGACCATATGCCGCACGGCAGCTTCTTCCACGCGACGGGCGGAAGCGTTAACATGGCGATGAAGGAACGGCTGCGTCTCATTCCGTATGAGACTCTGATCGGCCTTGTCCTGGCTATCGTCTCGACATTGGTGTTCGGCGTATTCGGCTGGTTCCTCTAACCCGGGATGGCAACGGGGAGCAGTGACCGAAGGTTAAGGTTTGATGGAGAGGGAGTGGAGAGAATGAAGGTTGTAATTGCTCCAGACTCATTTAAAGAGAGCTTGTCCGCACTGGAGGCATGTCACGCGATAGAGAAAGGATGGCTCCATGTCTATCCCGAAGCGGAGATCATACATGTGCCGATGGCTGACGGCGGGGAGGGCACGGTGCAGTCCTTGGTCGATGCGACGGGCGGACGCTTGATTCACCGCGAAGTGACGGGACCGCTCGGCACGCCCGTAACCGCGTTCTACGGCTTGCTTGGCGACGGAAAGACGGCGGTGATCGAGATGGCCGCCGCCTCGGGTCTTGCGCTTGTGCCGCCAGCCCAGCGCAATCCGCTTGCAACGACGACGCGCGGCACCGGTGAGCTGATTATGTCGGCGTTGGACGAAGGCGTCAGCACGATCATTCTCGGGCTGGGCGGCAGCGCCACGAACGACGGCGGCGCGGGCATGGCGCAGGCGCTCGGCGTGCGGCTGCTTGATGCCAGCGGGGCGGAGATCGGCTATGGCGGCGGAGCATTGCACCGCATCGCCCGCATCGACGTGAGCGGAGCCGATCCGCGGCTGAGGGACGTTGCCTTCGTAGCTGCATGCGATGTGGACAACCCGCTAACCGGAGAGCGGGGGGCGTCGGCCGTATTCGGCCCTCAGAAAGGCGCCGGGCCGGACATGGTGCGGCAGCTTGACGGCAATCTCGCCCATTATGCGGCGATGATTAAGGCCTGCTTGGGCCGCGACGTAGAGGGGATTCCCGGCGCCGGCGCAGCCGGAGGGCTCGGCGCGGGCGTGCTCGCCTTTTTGGACGCCGAGCTGAAGCGGGGCGTCGATATCGTCATCGAAGCGACCGGACTCGCTTCGCATGTGAAGGATGCGGATCTCGTCATTACGGGGGAAGGCCGCATCGACAGCCAGACGATTTACGGCAAGACGCCGATGGGCGTGGCCAACACGGCCAAGCGCTATGGCGTGCCGGTTATCGGCATCGCGGGCTCGCTGGCGGACGGGCATGAAGTGGTTCATGAGCACGGCATCGATATGGTGTTCACGATCGTGCCCGGTGTATGCAGCCTGGACGAGGCGATGAGCCAAGCCGCTGCCAATATGGAGCGCACGGCGCGCAACATTGCGAAGACGTTGCAATGCGGCAGCAATTTGGGGAAATAAGTCAAGTAGTATAGGGCGGACGCTTTCTTGTTGGAAGGCGCCGCCTCTTTTTATGTCGTGACATTCACAAAAAATTCATCTTGCCTATGTCAATGAGTGAAGAATTGCATGCTGACATGCTATACTGTTAAGTGTAGCAAGGAAATACGGTATTGTCTTTTCTTTGCTCGACGAATCTACCTCTACACCGAGAGGAGGGGGACACCATAGAATTCAGGGTAAAGGATTTGTTACAGATCGACACATTGAAGCAAGCGTTCGTCGTCAGCGGCAAACAGGGTCTGAACAACCTTGTTCGCGGTGTCACTATTATTGAAGCGCCGGATATCGCGGAGTGGATTAACGGGGGAGAAATGCTCCTGACCAGTCTGTACCCGCTGCAATCTTTCGATTATAGTGAACAGCAGATCTTCATGGCGCAGCTTGCTGATAAAAAAGTAAGCGCTCTCGTTATCAAGACGGGACGATTTGTTCATGATATTCCATCCGGACTCATTGAAGCATCAGAGAGGCTTCATCTGCCTATCATCCAAATTCCGAAGCAAGTTCCTTATCGTGAAATTATGTATCCGGTGATGGAATTACTTTTTAACAAACAAGTGGTAAAGCTCAAATATTTCAAAGAAGTCCATGACCGATTTATCGCGCTTACGCTTGCCAATAAAGGCGCAGAAAATATTATCATGTCTTTGAAAAAACTGATTGGCAATCCTGTTACTTTATATGACCGGAACTTTTATCCGATATCGGCGACCGACCCGGATCTGGTGCAGTTTGAGGTGCTGGAGCACGAGGAAGTGGATGGTGCCCGCATCGATACGGAATTTGCATGTTTTCGGCAGCGCGTGCTTTACCCGGAATGGGGCGGCCGAACGTGCGAGCATCTTGTTGTTCCGGTAGAAACAGTAAATCATATCAAAATCCATCTCGTTATCCATGAGACGCGCAAAACTGTGGAAGCACTGGATTTCATTGCCATTGAAAACGCGGCTACCTCCTTATCGCTCGATCTCGTCAAGCAATATGCCGTAGCCGAAGTGGAGATGAAATTCAAAGACGACTTAATCGATGATCTGCTTAACGCCAAGATCGAATCGCTGCAGAGTGTGTACCAGAGGGCCAATTTGATTGGTTGGGATTTGAACAAGACCTATGTTGTCGTGCTGTTCCGGCTGCAGATTGTGGATGGTTACGATGAGAGCGAACTGGATCTGTACAGTCTTCATAACCCATATCAGCGCTTGCTGTATGATATCATTCAACGCCAGCTTCCGGAAGGAACCATCCGTATCCGTAACGATCAGCTCGTTGTACTGTGGGGAATCGAGACTCCTCCAGCTGATAAAATGGCCTCCTTGCGCATGATAAAGGCGGCAGCGAGGAACATTCAGCACACATTTTGCAAACGAATTCAAAGCATCGATCTGCAGGTAGGCATCGGGAACGCGGCCCATTCGATATCAGAGCTGCCCCGCAGCTATAAGGAAGCGCAAGATGCATTGCACCTTGGGACATTGATTAATGGCAATTCCGCGATCTCTGCCTTTTCGGATTTGGGCATATACCGCTTGCTCTGTCAAATCGAAGATGCCGACGAACTCGCAAAGTTCCTCCCGCTATCATTAAAAAAATTGCTCGTCTATAAACAGCCGAACCGGGATGATTTAATCAAAACGCTGCAGACGTTTTTGCAGCACCATCAAAATGCCGCCAAAACCGCCGAAGAACTTTACGTCCACTATAAGACCGTGACCTACCGGATTGAACGAATCAAAGAAATTACCGGCATGGATATGGATGACCCGGATGAGATGCTGTCGGTCCAAGTCGGATTGAAAATTCTCGTCTTGCTCGAGGATCATCCCGTCGCGTCGCAACCAGAGCTTGTGGGCGTGTAACCAAGACAGAATAAAGCCTTCACCATCCAGGCTCCGCTTACTGAGAGGAACAAAGCTCTCTGCAAGCGGAGTTTTTTGGCATATCAAAACTAGAGAATCTCATATATGCGACACCTCTTATAAACAATCTCCCATCAAGTCAGGAAGGCGAATATGTGCGGAATTCCTTATGACCCGTCTCCCATCGGTTCAGGAAAGCGAATATGTGCGGAGTTCCTTATGACCCGTCTCCCATCGGTTCAGGAAAGCGAATACGTGCGGAGTTCCTTATGACCAATCTCCCATCGGTTTAGGAAAGCGAATACGTGCGGAGTTCCTTATGCTCAATATCCCATCGAGTCAGGAAAGCGAATATGTGCGAAATTCCTTATGACCAATCTCCCATCAAGTCAGGAAAGCGAATATGTGCGGAGTAGCTTATTAGCCATCTCCCCAGGGCTGAGGAAGCATCTGTGTGCCCACTTAATATGCACTATCCCTAGCAATCAGAACCAAGTTTTTCACGTATGACTTTGGTTTCCCTTCTAGATAGTGAGCTATTGCCCAGTGGTCTATGGACAGTTTCCATATTTCAAAACATTGGTCAAGTAGGTTAAACCTGATCCAAGGGAGAGTGGAACAAAGAGCTGAAACAGAAGGGGTGCCTGACCTAATGGGAGGGTGGGACAAAGAGCGTAAACCGAAGGTAACCTAACCCAATGGGAAAGCGGTGCAAAGAGCGTAAACCGAAGGGGTACCTGACCCAATGGGAGAGTGGTGCAAAGAGCGTAAACCGAAGGTGGACCTGACCCGATGGGAGAGTGGTGCAAAGAGCAGAAACAGAAGGGGTACCTGACCCAATAGGTGACTGATAAGCAATGAACTAAAACTGGGTGGAGGGCACTCCATCTGTGAATTCTGTCAACGATTGGCGGCTTTCGATCCACAGGAAAGCTGCTTTTTTGTTGCCTTTATCCGAAGTGGATAAAAAGGCGGGTTGTTTTTTATCGAGATGCCTCGATGTTATTCGTTTTTGAAGCGTTTACAATCAAGATGCAAGCAAATTAAGACCTTATTCATGCGAGTTCAAAAGGTCACACCTGCAGGTATTTTCTAGTTGATCAGCGGGCGGTTTGAACAGCTAAGGTTGCGCCACGGGTAAGCGGCACGCCGTTTATCCCGCTTGGATAATGCGCAAATCTTACAGAAAGGACAGATATGGTCATGGATAATATCCAAACGGAAACGGTCCGTCTTGTCGAATGGCTGAGCGAGTTCGGTAAAGACCCGGCTGGAGGCGTATCGCGCCTGCTCTATTCCGATGTGTGGACAGCTGCGCAAAAAGCTTTGGAGCAGTACATGCAAGCGGAAGGATTCACTACGTATTACGATGAGGTCGGCAATCTGTTCGGGCGGTTGGAAGGAAGCCAGTTCCCGGATGAAACGATTATGAGCGGATCTCATGTGGACACTGTTCTGAACGGTGGTAAGTATGACGGGCAATACGGCATTCTCGCCGCTTTGCTGGCGATTAAGACTCTGAAGGAAAAGTACGGCCAGCCGCTGCGTACGCTGGAGGTGGTCTCGTTCGCGGAAGAAGAGGGCAGCCGCTTCCCGTATACGTTCTGGGGCAGCAAAAATGTGGTGGGTATCGCCAAAAAGGAGGACGTGCAAGACATTGCAGACTTCAAAGGCGTGCGCTTCACGGAAGCGATGGAGCAAGCGGGATTCGGCTTCCGCAAGGAGCCGGTGAAGCCGCGCACCGATATTCAAACGTTTGTCGAGCTGCATATTGAGCAGGGCAACGTATTGGAACGCGAAGGCTTGTCCGTTGGCGTCGTTCACAGCATCGTCGGCCAGCGGCGCTTCACCGTCGAGATTGGGGGAGAGGCGAATCATGCCGGCACGACGCCGATGGGTTACCGCAAAGATGCGGTTCACGCAGCAGGCCGGATGATTCAGCAAATTCTGGATCTGGCGCAAGAGAAAGGCGATCCGCTCGTGACAACGGTCGGCAAGATCGAGGTGACGCCGAATGTGGTCAACGTCGTGCCGGGCAAGGCGCTGTTCACGCTCGATATCCGCCATACAGACAAAGCGGAGCTGATCCGGTTCACTGATGAAGTGACGGAAGTGATGCAGCGCACCGCTGAAGCAATCGGCGTGGAATTGAAGGTAGATATGTGGATGGATGAGGATCCTGTCCCTATGGATCAACGGATTCTCGACGTACTAGAACGGCAGTGCCGGACAAATAACATTCCGTTCAAGCTGATGCACAGCGGAGCGGGTCACGATTCTCAGATTATGGCGAAATTTGTGCCTACGGCCATGCTGTTCGTTCCAAGCCGCAATGGAATTAGCCACAATCCGGCAGAGTATACGAGTCCGGAGCATCTGGCAGACGGGGTTCGCGCTTTGACCCACGCTCTGCATGAGTTGGCGTATTAAGCATGATAGGCATTAAACAAAGGACAAGCAGGCAGGCACAAATTGATTTGCGCTGAGGAGAGTGAGAATTATGAGGGACGTCAGCCAACAGGGTAAGTGGGAATATTGGAAAAAAGTCATCGTCATGCTTTGTCTCGGATGGACGGTCATTTGGATCTACCGCACCATCTTGAATCCGATTCTTCCCGAAATTCAACAAGATTTAAATGTAACGTCAGATGCAAGCATGGGCCTCATCTTCAGTGTATTTTTCTTCGCCTATACGATGATGCAAATTCCGTCAGGGTTGTTGGCAGATAGGTTTGGGCGGAAGACGATCATCATTCCGGGATTTATTTTGTTCACCTTGGGTGCAATTCTTGTCGGGTTCTCGACCTCACTCATGTTCATCCTGGTCGCGAGCTTCATTACCGGGTTGGGGCAAGGTACTTATTATGGTCCGGCTTATTCCATCTCATCGGAGACGATACCGAAGGAGAAGCGGGGCATTTCCACGGCGATCATTAACAGCGGTTCCGCCATCGGTATGGCCATCGGACTTATTGGATCGAGCTTCCTGGTGAAGGATGCCGGCTGGAATTGGCGGGTGCTGCTCTTTATTACGGCAGGCTTGGCCTTCAGCTTGATGCTGGTCTTTGCCAAAAACATCAAGAAGAACACGCCGCAGTCCAAAGCAGCTGTCGGGACTTCGGACGCCGAGAACCAAGACAAGGCGACATTTAAACGGCTGTTAGCCAATCCGAAGATGGTTGCCTCCTATGTGCTGTATTTTGCAACCTGTTATGGATATTATATGATCGTGACCTGGCTCCCGTCGTATTTGCAGGATGAACGGGGCTTCACAGGGACCGCGATCGGCTTCGCGGCCGCCCTGGTTGCGTTCAGCGCAGTGCCTGGCGCTTTGCTGTTCAGCCGGCTGTCGGACAAGTTCATGCACAAGAAGATTACGTTCATCATCATTTTGGAACTGCTGGCCGCAGTGATGCTGTACTTGACCGTCTCGGTCCAGACGACCACTTTGCTTATCGTCTGCCTTATCTTGTACGGCTTCCTCGGCAAGCTGGCCGTAGAGCCGATCTTGATCTCGTATGTGGCGGATATCGCGCCGAAGCAAGGAGTCGGATCTACGTTCGGAATTTTCAACTTTTTCGGCATGATGTCATCGGTTGTAGCGCCGTTCGTTACGGGTCTCATTTCCGACGCGACGGGCAGTAAAGTATTAGGCTTCTATCTGGCGACGATCATCATCTTGGTCGGAGCGGCCGTGATGCTGCTGGCTAATATGAAGAAGACGCCTCAGACGTCTTAATTAATAGAAGGAGAGTGTGCAATATGGGTTATCCAAAAGATTTGTTGTCGAGCCGTTCCATCATCAAGCGCGGCAATTTTGCCTTGATTCCGCCTGAGGGCTTGGTCAAAAATACAGTGCCCGGCTTTGAGCAATGCGATATCTCGATTCTGGCATCTCCGCGGCTTGGCGCCAAATTCGTCGATTATGTCGTGACGATGCACGAGGGCGGGAAGAACGCCCGGGGCTTCGGCGAAGCCGGCGTGGAAACGTTCGTGTACTGCATGGAAGGACGGGTGAAGGCCTCTGCGGATGAGCAGTCGTTCTCCCTGCAGGAAGGCGGCTACCTGTATTGCCCTCCGGGCGTGAAGCTCTACTTGGAGAACGAGCAGGCAGAAGATACGCGCTTGTTCTTGTACAAGCAGAAATATCAACCGCTGGAAGGAAGCTCTCTTCCATGGGTCGTATCGGGGAATGTGCATGATCTGGAAGCGGTGGATTACGACGACATGGCGAACGTCAAGCTGAAGGATTTGCTGCCAGCCGACCTTGCCTTCGATATGAATTTTCACATTTTGTCGTTCGAGCCAGGCGGCTGCCATCCGTTCGTAGAGACGCACTATCAGGAGCATGGGGCGATTATGCTGTCCGGCGAAGGTGTCTACAATCTGGACAATGAATGGATCCCAATCAAAAAAGGGGACTACCTCTATATGGGGCCTTATGTGCCGCAAGCGACTTATGCCGTAGGGAGAGAGCCGTTCGCCTACTTGTATTCCAAGGATTGCAACCGGGACGCTACTCTATAGGCGAAGCAGGAAATCGAAACCGCATCCCTGCTGCGGGCTGGGGCTTGCTCCGCCCGGCAGCAGGGGGAAGGCGGAATACTTGCCAGAGAGGGAATGGACATGAGAGTAAGCAAACAGAAATTGCATGAGCTAATCCGAACAAAATTATCCCGGGCCGGACTATCGGCCGCGCATGCGGATGTAGTGGCGGAAGTACTCGTTCATGCCGATGTCCGCGGGGTTCACTCGCATGGCGCCATGCGGGTCGAATATTATGCGGAGCGGATTTCCAAAGGCGGCACGAACGTGAATCCCCAATTTGAATTCAAGAAGACGGGGCCATGCTCCGCCGTGTTGGACGGGGATAACGGAGCGGGGCATGTGGCGGCCAAGCAGGCAATGGCAGAGGCCGTCAATATCGCGAAGGAGCATGGGGTCGCGGTCGTCGGGGTACGGCGAATCGGACATAGCGGCTCCCTGTCCTATTATGTGCAGCAAGCGGCGCGGGAAGGGCTGATCGGTATTTCGGTCTGCCAATCCGACCCGATGGTGGTGCCTTTCGGCGGGGCCGAGCCTTATTATGGAACGAACCCGATTGCTTTTGCCGCACCCGGCGAAGGGAACGAACTCATGACCTTCGATATGGCAACGACTGTCCAGGCTTGGGGAAAAATTTTGCATGCCCGTTCGAAGCATGAGCCGATTCCGGAAACATGGGCTGTCGATGAACGGGGTGTGCCGACGACCGATCCGTTCCAGGTGAATGCGCTGCTTCCGATTGCCGGACCGAAAGGATACGGCTTGATGATGATGGTTGATGTGTTGTCCGGCGTGTTGCTTGGACTGCCGTTCGGGAATCAGGTCAGCTCTATGTATCACGACTTGACCGAAGGCCGGAACCTGGGTCAGCTTCATATCGTGCTGGATCCATCCTTCTTTACCGATTTGGAGGCGTTCCGGCGCAATATTTCGAAGACGATGAGCGATCTGAACGGCATCAAGCCGGCGCCTGGTTTCGAGCGGGTGCTGTATCCAGGCCAGAATTATGATCTGATTGAACAGGATAATGAAGCGAACGGCATCGAGATTGTGGATGAGGTGTATGACTATCTCGTCTCCGATGTGATTCATAACAATGCGTACGACCATAAAGATCCGTTTGCTAAGTGACTTTTCTAACGGAGTAGGGGATTCAACCACTCCAGAGGGAAATCGTCCATACCGAACGGACAACCAGAGGTGAACTAGAATGCTGCATACGATCATTAAAAAAAATTCGTATCAAGATTCCGTCAATTTAATGCTTCTCACGAATCATATTTCCGCGCTTGAAGGCGTCAAGCAAGCATCGATCATGATGGGAACGCCAGCCAACAAGGACATTATGAACAATTCCGGCTTATACACGGATGAGCTCGAGCAAGCCGGGGCGAATGACATGTGCATCGTCATCGATGCCGAGGAGCAGAGCAATCTGGATGACATTCTCGCTGCGGTCGATAGCTTTCTAAGCGACCAATCGGTCAGCTCCGCTTCGTCCTCGCTCGAGAGCGTACGCTCGTGGGAGCGGGCTTTGAAGGAGAACCCGGGCGCCAACCTGGCCATTATCTCAGTACCGGGCCAATACGCAGCAGGGGAAGCCGAGAAAGCGCTCGATTACGGCCTGCATGCGTTCATTTTCAGTGACAATGTGCCTGTGGAGGAAGAACTGAAGCTGAAGCAGAAGGCGCATGAAAAAGGATTGCTCGTCATGGGTCCGGATTGCGGCACAGGAATATTGTCGGGGGTTCCCCTCGCCTTCGCGAACCGCGTCAAGGCAGGCAATATCGGCGTCGTCGGCGCCTCGGGCACAGGTATCCAAGAGGTAACGACGCTCATCGACCGCATGGGCGGCGGGATCAGCCATGCGATCGGTACTGGCGGGCGCGACCTGTCGGAGTCGATCGGAGCGATTACGATGCTGGACGGCATCCGCGGACTGGAGCATAACGACCAGACCGAGGTAATCGTCATCGTGTCCAAGCCACCGGCGAAGGCAGTGCGCGATCAGGTGGTGCGCCAGCTGCAAGGGATGTCGAAGCCGGCGGTTACCCTGTTCCTCGGAGAGAAGCCGTCTGCACATGAAGGCAATGTTTATCAAGCTTATACTTTGGAAGAAGCAGCTAGAATTGCTGTCGACCTGGCCAAAGGCGCCGATGTGCAGCCGCTGTACAGCGTGCCGCTCGATGTGCCAAAGATGGATTTGCAGCCGGGGCAGACTTCGATTCAGGGACTGTATGCCGGCGGTACCCTGGCCGCTGAAGCAGCTATGCTCATCGCGGATGCGCTTCAATTGAAAGACGGCCTCATTCATGAAGACGGTTACGTTCTCAAATCGAACGGTCATGCGATTGTCGATTTGGGCGATGACATGTATACGCAGGGCAAGCCGCATCCGATGATCGATCCGGCTACCCGGGTTCAGTATATCGAGAAGGCAGCCCAAGATCCGGCGACAGCGGTAATTCTGTTCGACGTCGTGCTTGGATACGGCAGCCATGATGATATGGCGAGCGTGCTGGCGCCGGTGATCGAAAAGGCGATTGCCAAGGCGAAGGCGGAAGGGCGCAACCTCTACTTTGTGGGTGTCCTCTGCGGTACGCAGCAGGATCCGCAGTCTTATGCAGAGCAGAAGCGCAAGTTCGAAGAAGCGGGCGTGCTGGTGAAGGAGAGTAATAATCAAGCGGTGCGCACTGTCCTGGCGATGATGAACCTCCGCCTGGAGGATGCGCCGAAGACGCACCGTCCGGCGGCAGCGGTTATGCCGGAAGAGACCTCCGCGTCCGCGCCTGTCGCAGCGCTGCTTGGCGGGAAGCCTTCCGTCATCAATGTAGGGCTGCAGAAGTTCACGCAAGCCATTCTTGCAAGCGGCGCCACGGCAATTCAATACGATTGGCGGCCGGTTGCGGGCGGCAGCGTGAAGATGCAGCGCGTATTGAAGCTATTGAACGAGTACCGGTTCACGAATTAGTATCCGGTGTCGCTTTTCCCGTGGACGATGAATCCACTCCTGTGAACCGCGTCCATGACGAACCATCGACGCCGCAGACGAACAGCTGGGAGGGAATTACAGATGAACTTTAATACTATTGATGAAGCCAATCAGGCGGTGATTGACAAGATTTCCGGCGGTACGCCGTTCCTTGTCGATGCCGTGCCGGCTCACACCGTTATTCCGGAACTGGAAGGCAAGACGCTGCTGCATGCAGGTCCGCCGATCGCCTACCAAGACATGACGGGACCGATGCAAGGCTCATGCGTAGGCGCCGCATTATTCGAGGGCTGGGCGAAGGACGAAGCTGAGGCCCGCGCTATGCTGGAACGGGGCGACATCCGCTTCATGCCGTGCCACCATGTGAAGGCCGTCGGACCGATGGGAGGCATCACGTCCGGCAATATGCCGGTATTTGTCGTCAAGAACCGCTCCGAAGGCAATGAAGCGTACTGCATTATGAATGAAGGCATCGGCAAGGTGCTTCGCTTCGGCGCTTATTCGGAAGAGGTCATTACGCGCTTGAGATGGATGCGGGACGTGCTCGGCCCAACGCTGTCCCGCGCGCTGAAGGCGACGAATGAAGGACTTAATCTGAATGTCATGATCGCGAAGGCGATTACGATGGGAGACGAATTCCATCAGCGCAACATCGCTGCTTCGCTTGTCTTTTTGAAAGAAATCAGCCCTTATATCGTTAGTCTGGATATGGATAAGCAAGAGATGCAGAGCGTCATTAAATTTTTGGCGGATACGGATCAGTTCTTTCTTAACATTATGATGGCCGCGTCCAAAGCTGTCATGGACGGTGCGCGCACGATCGAAGCCGGTACGGTGGTTACCGCGATGTGCCGGAACGGACGCGACTTCGGCATCCGCATCAGCGGCATGGGCGACGAATGGTTCACCGCGCCGGTTAATACGCCGCAGGGACTGTTCTTCACTGGCTATTCGCAAGAGGATGCCAACCCGGACATCGGCGACAGCGCGATTACGGAGACGTTCGGGGTCGGGGGGATGGCGATGATTGCCGCTCCGGGCGTAACCCGCTTCGTCGGGGCCGGCGGATTCAACGATGCGTTGGCGACGAGCAACGAGATGGTCGAGATCTCGATCGACCAAAATCCGAACTTCACGGTTCCGACCTGGAACTTCCGCGGCATTTGCCTCGGCATCGATGCGAGAAAGGTCGTAGAAACCGGAATTACGCCTGTCATTAATACCGGGATCGCCCATAAGGAGCCAGGTGTGGGACAGATCGGCGCAGGCACGGTTCGTCCGCCTGTCGAATGCTTCGAGAAGGCGCTGGAAGCGTATGCGGCCAAGCTCGGACTTCTGTAACACGCCGCAGCATACGAATTGTCTCAAGGGAGAGGAGATGGACGCCCAGCTTGGGGCGCTCCTCGCCCAGAGGCCGACGGGCCGCGTCCACAGCATCTTCGAGAACGGCATCAACCTGGCGATGGGAGACGCGTTGATTTTTGTCGGCACGACGAAGAACGGCAGGCTTCCGTTCGGCATCCATATGGGGCAGGACAGCGTCAAAAGGCTGCGCCGCCATGTTCGGCTCGAGGATACCGTCGTGGCTGAGGGGGCGGACACGATTCGCTTTATCCATCCAGGCGGTCCGCTGACGCTTGATCTGGCGCAGGCCGTCCCATTCCAGTATGAGATCCGATCGGATCGGTATCATTGTTTTCGTGATTTATTTCACGTGAACGAATTTTTGAAAACCTGCCTCACCTGGGGCGTGCCGACCGGACTCGATGTGGAATGGGACCGCTTTCTCGCGAATGATTACCGGCCGGATGAACCGCAGTATGCTGTGGTGCGGCAGGCGGAGCAGCTGCTTGGCGGCCTGTTGTCCGGCGAGGTTCAAGCGGTCGAGGCGCCTTTGCGCTATTTTCTAGGGCGCGGGCCGGGACTGACGCCCTCGGGAGATGACTTTCTCGTCGGTGTGCTGGCCGTTCATAAGCTAACCGGCGCATTTCATCCCGCATGTGTGACCGTCTTGCGCCATATGGTAGAAGGAGAAGCCATTACGACGGATGTCAGCAGGGCCTATTTGCTTCATGCGCTGCAAGGCCGCTTCAGCGACAAGGTCACCCGGGTGATGAACGCGATGGTAATGGAAGATATGAAAGAGATAGAAAACGCAGCTCCGCTCAATTCCAATCTTGAGCAGATGCTTGAGACCGGACACAGCTCCGGGATCGATACGGCATTCGGGATCGCCAGTGCCATCATGGCCCTTAGGAGGAATGAAAGAACATGTCAAAACGAGTTGTGATCGCATTTGGGGGCAACGCTATCTTGCAGCCTCATCAAGCTGCAACCTATGAGAACCAGCTTGCCAATGTGCGCAGCAGCAGCAAGAAGATTGCCGATATCGTGGAAGCGGGCTACGAAGTCATTATTACGCACGGCAACGGCCCGCAGGTGGGATTGATTTTGCAGCAAAATGAAGAAGCGAAAGAGGTTGTTCCGCCATTTCCATTGGATGTGTGCAGCGCGGAGTCTCAGGGCTTCATCGGATATATGCTTGATCAATGCTTGAAAAACGAACTGCGCAAGCGGGGCTTGCCGCAGCAGGTCGTCAGTGTACTCACCCAGACGAGAGTATCACTGGAGGATGAAGCGTTCCTTCATCCAACGAAGCCGATCGGCGTCTTCTACACCGAGGAAGAAGCGAAGCGATTGATGCAGGACAAAGGCTGGAACATGCAGGAAGACGCTGGCCGGGGATGGAGACGCGTCGTTCCTTCGCCGCAGCCGCAATCGATTGTGGAGGCGGATACGATTATGAAGATTGCCGCAAGCGGGGCCATTGTCATTGGTGCCGGCGGCGGAGGCATTCCGGTCGTGCAAGCCGAGGACGGCACGCTTTCCGGGGTCGAAGCGGTGATTGACAAGGATCGCAGCGGTCTCAAATTAGCTCAGGAAGCGAACGCCGATATTTTTATGATGGTCACCGATGTGAAAAATGTCTATATTCATTACGGCAAGCCCGAGCAGAAGGCGCTGGAGCATATCAGTACCGAGGAAGCCAAGCAGTATATCGGGGAAGGGCATTTCTCCAGCGGCAGCATGGGGCCGAAGATGGAGGCCGCTGTGGCATTTGCGGAACTTGGCAAGCACGCTATCATTTGCTCGCTTGACGATGCCGCTCTGGCTCTTCAAGGAACAACCGGGACGCATATTTCCTAATATAATATTGCAAGCAACCGACAGGCTGCGTAAAGCGGAGAAAGACCGCTTGCGCAGCCTTTTTCTTCGATACAAGCCCTGCATCACCGTTCGTCCTGCTGAATATAGTAGAAGTGTTGGCCGTACAAATTTTTCCTTACAACATTTTTACAATCCGATCATCGTCCGTTAATATTACGGCCGTACATTGAATAGGTGCGGCACAAAAAGGAGGGGACGTCTCGCGCATGCATACCGATCCGTCCCGCTTGCCGGGAAGGAACGAACTAACAGTCCGGGGGACTGCACGAAAAGGAGCTTGATTACGAATGGATATGAAATCATGGCTGCGGCCGCTGCTGGCCGGCGCGCTCGCTATCAGCCTGACAGCATGCTCCGGCGGAGAAGGAGCAGGGACGACGGCGGATGTGAAGGCGCCGCTTGCCGGCTTGAAGGAGGACACGACACCGGTAACCATTCAATACTGGCACGCTCATGCCGAAGCCCAGATCGAAGGCTTGAACGCGCAGATCGCGGCGTTCCAGAACAAATATCCGCATATTACAGTCGAACCCGTCTATCAGGGAGGATATGGGGATCTACATAAAAAACTGCAGGCGGCGGTCGCGGCCAACGACGTGCCGGACGTGACCAACGTGGAGGTCGCTTCGCTTCCGAACTTCGCCGAGGGCGGCGTGTTCACCGATCTGACGCCATGGATCGAACGGGACAAGGTGGACCTGGACGATTTCGCCTCGGGAATGCTAAAGGCGTATGCCTATCAAGGGAAGCAGTACGGCTTCCCGCTCATCGTCAGCACGAGCGTATTCATCTATAACAAGGCGCTGCTCGATGAGTTGGGCGTGGAGCCGCCGCAGACATGGGGCGAGATCGACGCCTTCAACGCCAAGGTCGCCAAGCGGGACAACGGCAAGACCACCCGTTATGCCTTCTCGGTGCCGGGCTGGGACACCTGGTATTATGATCCGTGGCTGATTAACGGCGGCGGCCGCATCCTGTCTGAAGACGGAAGCGAAGCCGCGGTGCAGACGCCGGAATCGCTCCGGTATGTGGAGAATTTCCACCGCTGGCTGAAGGAAGGCGTCGTCCATATGGGCTACGGCAAGGGCGCGTCCGACAATATGCGCCAGATGTTCCTCGGCGGCGAGATCGCCATGGTGCAGCATACGTCGGCCATGCTGAAGATGTACCGCGAGAATGCCGGCTTCGAGGTCGGGGTGTCCTTCCTGCCGGGAGATCAGGAGCGCACCTCGAATATCGGGGGCGCCGGCATCGTCATGATGGACGGCATCAAGGATGACAAGAAGCGGGAAGCCGCCTGGAAATTCATTCAGTTCATGACATCGGCCGAACAAAATCTTTCCTGGGCGGAATCAGTCGGATATTTGCCGACGCGGAAGTCGGCCATCGCCTCGGAGGAAGGACAAGCTTACTTTTCCAGGTGGCCGCAGTACAAAGCGGTGTTCGATCATTTCGATAATGTGACCCCGCGGCTGCAGCATCCGGCATATCCGGAATTCAGTGAGGTCTACAAAGAAGTGATCGGCGAAATGATATTGAACGGGGCGGATCCGGCGCCAATGATGAAGAATGCGGCAGCCAAAATCAATGACATCCTGGCGGAGCATGAGTGATGGGCATGCGGGATGAGATGTTCACCCATTCGCTTCCCGCAGGGCAGGAGGAGGCGCAGGCCGCCCCGGCCCGCTCGCGGCGGAGCCGAAGACAACGGCGTGAGAGTTGGAAGGACCTGTCTTTTGCGCTGCCGGCGCTCGGGTTTCTGGCCGTGTTCCTGTATTACCCCCTGCTGAATTCTATCTATATTAGCCTGACGAACTGGAACATGACGCGACCAACGAAGCAATTCGTGGGCGCCAACAATTATGTATGGCTATTGAACAATGAGGACTTCTATCATTCGCTCAAAGTGACCTTGCTCTACACGGTGATGGACGTCGCCGGCACGCTCGGCATCGGGCTGCTGCTTGCCTTGCTCTTTAACGTCGCGTCTTCGCGCCTGTTCGGCTTCATGCGGGGCATTGTCTTTATGCCGCATTATATTTCGATGGTCGTCGCGGCGATGGTCTTCACCTGGATTTACAATGGGCAGTACGGCTTGCTCAACAGTCTGTTGAACGCGTTCGGCTTCGACTCGGTCGGGTGGCTGGTCGAGCCGTCAACGGCGCTGCCGGCGCTGGTCGCCGTCTCCGTCTGGAAGGGGGTCGGCTTCGCGATGATTCTGTTCATCGCGGGGATACGGGGCATCCCGATGGAGTACTACGAAGCGGCCGCCATTGATGGCGCGGACCGGGTGCGGCAGTTCTGGCATATTACGCTGCCGCTGCTGTCGCCGATGACGTTGTTCCTGCTCATTACGACGTTCATCTCGTCGATGCAGGTGTTCCAATCCATCGATATTATGACGAACGGGGGGCCGCTCAAAGCGACCAATGCGATCGTCTATTGGATTTATACGATGGCGTTCGTCGATTTCAAGACGGGACGGGCGATGGCGCTTGTGATGGTGATGTTCGTCATTATTTTGGCGCTCGCCTTGCTGCAATGGTGGGCGAGCCGGAAGAAGGTGCATTATGAGGGATAACCGCATGGCGGGCCAACGGAACAGGAAGCTGATGTACGCCGGCCGCCTTGCGCTTGCCGTCATCGTCACCGCTCTGCTGTTCTTCCCGGTCTATTGGCTCATCGTCAGTTCGCTGAAGACGCAGCAGGAGATGAGGCTTGCGGTGCCAACCTTCTGGCCGCAGACCTTCTCCTGGAGCAATTATGCGGAAGCGTTCCGGATTATTCCTTACGCGCGCTTCTTCGGCAATACGCTTCTGATGTCCGCAGGCATCGTCGTGCTCCAGCTCAATGTGGCGCTGCTGGCCGCGTTCGCGTTCGCCAAAGGCCGCTTCCGCGGCAAGGAAGTCTTGTTCTTCCTCGTGCTGGCGGCCATGATCGTGCCGGATCAGGTGACGTTCGTACCCGTCTATGTCATGATGTCGAAGCTCAACTGGCTGGACACCTTCTGGGCATTAATCATTCCGCACGGGGCGTCCGCATATGGCATCTTTCTGCTCCGGCAAGCGTTCAAATCGGTCAACAACGATGTGTTGGAAGCGGCGCGGGTGGACGGAGGAGGGCGGCTGACGCTGTTGTACCGGATATTGCTGCCGATGACGATGCCTACCGTCGTGACCTTGGCGGTGCTGCAGTTCATTAGCGCCTGGAATTCTTATTTCTGGCCGCTCATCATGACCAATTCGAATGACATGCGCGTGCTTACCGTGGGCATCAGCATGCTGCGCGATTCGATTGCCGGCGATGAAGCGATGTACTTCCATATCATTATGGCCGCCAGCGGCATGGCGATTGTGCCGATCGTCATTCTGTTCACGTTCATGCAGAAGCATATCGTCTCCGCGATGGCCAACTCCACCTTCAAATAGCGGATGGCTTCGGCCATCGGCACAAAAAAAGGGATGCCGCCAGCCTCTTCAGGCCGGTGGCATCCCTTGTCCGTGTAGGGAGGGCAATTAGAATACTTGAACGACTTCCGTAATGCCTTCCACTTCTTCTACCAATGCGCGTTCAATACCCGCTTTGAGGGTAATGGTGGAGCTTGGGCAGCTGCCGCATGCGCCCATCAAGCGCAATTTGACAATACCGTCCTCGACGTCGACCAATTCGACATCCCCGCCGTCACGCTGCAGGAACGGACGCAGTTTATCCAGCACTTCCAGCACTTCATCATACGTGCTGTTCTGTGTTTGTTCACTCATCTTTCGCCAACTCCTTTCATCCATGCTCCTTTTATTATATTATAAAGCTATTCGAAATCAAAGGCACTACATGAAAGCGGGGAAATATCTATGCGTCCGATCATTGAGTTATGCGTGAATAACGTGCATCAGGGAACGGACCAGTTGATGAAGCGGTTCGCCGCTCTTCCGAATGTCGATGTGATCGAATACGGCTGCCTCGGCAATTGCGGAGAGTGCTTCCTGTTCCCATTTGCGTATGTGAACGGGGAGATTGTGGCCGCGGAGTCCGCGGAGCAATTATATGATGTGATTATGGAGAAAGTTAAGGAAATACAAGCATGGGAGCAGCCGGACGCCAATTGACGCCGCTGCTCCCATGCTTTGTATAAGGGTCATCCGAAATGCTGCTTGGACATCCACAGCACGCCGCTCTTGATGACGCGCGGAACGTAGCCGACCATCGTGCGCTTGCCGAGCAAGCCGAAGCCGGCCTTCTTGCCGAGGGAGCCGAGCACGCCCTTGAGCTTGATTTTGCCCAAATGCGGCGTCTCGTTCTTCCAGATCGCCTTGATGACATCGGCAATCTGCTCTCCCTGAGCTCCGGCCGCTTGCGCGCTCGGGGAGAACGGCAAGCTGGCGCAGTCGCCGACGACAAAGACGTTCGGATAGTCCGGAATCTGATGATACGCATTCAGCAAGACGCGCCCTTGCGGATCTTTGGGCACCTGAAGCGCCTGAACGACCTCCACTGGCTGGATGCCGGCAGTCCATACCGTAGCGTGAGACAGAATCTCCTCTTCCTTGTCTTCCGCGCGGTTATAGATGACGCCCTTCTCCAGGCGGCTGACGTGAACATGCGAGCGGAGCTCCACATCATGCTCCTGGAACCACTCGGATACATAGCGGGACAGCTTCTCCGGGAAGGCGGACAGCACCCGGCCGCCCCGATCCAGTATCCGGATGTTCAGATCGGGACGGCTCTCTCTCAATTCCGACGCCGTCTCGACTCCGCTTAGTCCGCCCCCGACGATGCTGACCTGCCCGTATGGCTTGACGTCGTTCAAGCGCTGATAGGTCTGTCTCGTGCTGGAGAGCGATTGAATGCTGCAGCCGAACTGCTCCGCGCCGGGGATGCCATGGAATTTGTCCGTGCAGCCCAGGCCAATCGCCAAATAATCGTATGCCATCGCATCATCATGCTCGAAATGAATGAGCCGGTTGTCCAAATCGATGGCTTGGACATTGCCGTAATGAAGCTGAACGCGCGGATCGGTCGGAAAGGACACGCGAATATCGATATCCGGAACCGTCCCGGCCGCCAGCGCGTAGTACTCGGTCTTCAATCCTTGGTATGGCATGCGGTCAATCAATACAAGCTGTACGTCAGAGGGCAGATCGCCCTCTAACAACCGTTGAATAATGGCCAATCCTCCGTAACCGCCACCTAATATGACGTATCGTTTCATCCGTTCGACTTCCCCCTATGATGCCGAAATTATAGATAATATGCCGTCATCGACAGCGCCTACGTCGTATGGCTCCTCTCCAGAAAACGGGTTGCTCGTGCACTGATGCCTGTCTATTCTATCTATTTATCTCGGTTCCTATCTCTCCAAATCGAAGCTTCCCCTCTATTCCCAGGCTATTCGTATACCTTCACTTCATTATAGAAGGTGTCGCGCTCTACCGGGATGCGGCCTGCGCCCTTCACGAGCCAGATCAACTCGTCGCGCGTCAGTCCTTCCGGCGTCAGCGCGCCTGCGGCATGGCTGATCCGTTCCTTAACGAGCGTGCCATGCACGTCGGAGGCGCCGAAGGTTAGCGCGACCTGGGTCAGCTGCGTGCCGATGTTGATGAAGTATGCCTTGATATGCTGTACATTGTCCAGCATGAGACGGCTGATTGCGATCGTCTTCAAGTCCTCGTACGCGGAGTTGCGCCGCTTGATGCTCGCTTTCGGACTCTTCGGCTGCATCGACAGTGGTATGAATACCTGGAATCCGTTCGTCTCATCCTGCAATTCACGAATCTTCATCATATGGCGCACTCGATCCTCATGCGATTCGATCGCGCCGTAGAGCATCGTGGTGTGCGTCTTCATGCCCAGTTGGTGCGCCGTGCGGTGCACCTCCAGATACCGGTCGACGCCGGCCTTCTCCACGCGCATCTTCTTGCGGTATTCATCCGACAGAATTTCTGCGCCGCCCCCTGTCAGCGACTCCAGGCCGGCGTCCATCAGCTGGCGCAGCACTTCTTCCACGCTCAAGCCGCTGATGCGGGTAAAGAAGTCGATTTCGGCAGCCGTATACGCCTTGAGCGTGACTTGCGGATATTTCTCCTTCAGCACGCGCAAGGAATCGACATAGTATTGGAACGGCACATGCGGGTTATGGCCGCCCACGATGTGGAATTCCCTTACACCCGGATGGATGTGCTGGTCGACATACTCGATCATTTCCTGCCCCGATAGCGTGTACGATCCTTCCTGCCCCTGATCCTTGCGGAAATTGCAGAAGGCGCAGTGCGCTTCACAGACATTGGTAAAATAGAGAGACATATTCTCGATGAAATATACTTTCTTCCCGTTCTTGCGTAAATTTGCGAGATTCGCTAATTGACCCAAGGTCAACAAGTCGTCCGTCTCATACAAATATACACCGTCTTCCAGCGTCAAGCGTTCCCCACGCTCGACCTTGTCCACTATTTCGGCCATGCGGGTATCCGCATGACGGGCGATGACCGTTGTCATGCACAGGCCTCCTTCTCATTCATCTGCTCTTGGCCGTCACTGGCATCCGGCTGCGGGCCTCGCATTCGGCGCTTGCGCAAATGCGGGAGCGCGCATCGGATCCGATAGGCCGGTTACCGCCAGGCGTTCGGCACGCGTCCGCCTTGCCGGCAGAGCAGTCGTGCGCCAGCCGGTGGGCCGGCGCGATCCTTTTCCGAACAAAATAAAAACTCCTCGACGAAATGTTGATTCCGTCGGAGGATTCAGTGAAACATATCACAGCTTCCGTAGTCACCTTCATTATACTCTTGCCTTCCAGAAGGGGCAATACATGATACGGGATAGCGGGAAACAGGAGATCGTTCTCTTGTAACGATCCGATGGGATGGGTATACTTAATACTACAAGGAGGGATTAGAATGATTACAATCAGCGATCAAGCGGTTGAGAAAATAGAGGAAATGATGGCCCAGGAAGAGAATCCGGCTTTGTTCCTGCGCATCGGTGTGCATGCCGGCGGCTGCAGCGGCTTCTCTTACGGCATGGGGCTGGACGATCAGGAGAGCGCCGATGACGTGCATATGACGTTCGGCCAGGTGAAGGTCGTCGTCGACAAAGAGAGCATCCCTTTCTTGAACGGACTCGTTATTGACTTCAAGGAGTCGGGAATGTCCGGCGGCTTCACGATCGACAACCCGAACGCCACCGCCACCTGCGGCTGCGGCGCGAGCTTCCGCACCGCCCTTGCTCAGGGCAAGGCGGAGAAATGCGACGACTAAAGCTCGTCGTTGAGCGTTTTTTTCAAGCGGGGATCTGAATGCTGCCTTGCGTTAGCTGCAACGCGAAGAAGCGAAAGGGTTGCGGATCACACGGCGATTTTGAGTAATAACAACTCCGGGAATGTATAATAACAACCCTAATTTCGGTGTTGTAGGACTGTTAATCACGGCCTCTCTAACGGTGGATTCGTTAAATTACCGTTACGGGAGGTTTTTTGTTTTGTCTTAAACCAGCAATCCTTACATTTACCTTACAGTAGTCCTAAATCCGTTGCTAATAGTTAAAATCTAGATTAGGATGTCTAAAAATAACCAAATAGTGGAGGTGGTTTTGGTGAAAAGAGGACTAATTGTCTTAGGTGTTTCGGCAACGCTTCTGGCAGGTGTATTGGCTCCGATAACAGGTTTTGCTGCAGAAAAAAGTGACACACAACCAAATGTAAAAGTTAACGCTAGCTATGACTATGTGCCTTCTTCCATTTTTGTTGGCAGCAGTTTTTCTTTTCCGGGCAAATATAAATACCCCTATGTCTGGTTTGGCGAGGATGTAGTATCGGTTGATGTCTTTGGCAAAGTAACAGGTGCACTCGTATAGCGAGCAAATCGCTATGAGCAATTCGCTATAATCGGCGCTTGCGGTGCGATAACCCCGTCCGGTTCTCTGCTTCCTGCGACAGGTTGTCTGCCTATAAGCTTTCGCCGAAGTTACAGACATGACAAAGAATTCAGACGTCCTCATAGTACGGACCCTGTGATGAATGCTGCAAAGGAGCAATGTCGATCGATGAAAAGTAATAAATCAAAAAATGAATTAGGAGTCTTCACAATATATTCTTTATTTTACATATTTATTGTTGCCATATTTTCGGTAGTGATAATGCATTTCCCTATGCCCATATTAGGAGCTAGCAGCTTCACGGAGGACGTATGGTATGTAGTATTTATTAAAATCGTTTTTCTTTTTTTTATTCCCTTATTTATTTATAGAAGACTCGGGCACAAAATTTCTGACATTTTCAAAATTGAACTGAATCGGAAAATATGTATAGCTGTAATTGGATGTATGCTTCTAGGCAGTCTTTTAAATAGCAGTTATTTGGCAGAGATTAATAGAGTTGTCGCCAACGGTGATATTATGACATGGATACAATTCACCGTTGGTCTCCTTTTACCACTTGTGCAAGCGGCCATTCCTGAAGAAATATTTTATAGATATATTCTTCAAACCCGATTAGAAAAAGCGTTTGGAAGCATTTTCGGTATTTTTTTCACTTCCCTTTTGTTCGCTTCTTTTCATTTTCCCTCCCGTTATTTGCTTGCAAGTGGAGGAGAGGGGTATGCTGGTGATATTTATTCCATTTTAACGGGAACGATTCTGCCTGCTTTTGTTTTTGGAATTATTTTGGGATATTTATGGAGAAGATTCAGGAATGTTTGGATAGTAATTGCTTTACATTATGGGATTGATACATTGCCTTCAATTGCCTCTCTATTACATATAGATAGATGAAAATCATGAACGTAGGAAATGGGAACTTCATGGTGGTTGGAATTAATATTCTCTGCCAGGATGCATTCAAACGAGAAAAAAGACCGCCATCCTTCTCCGAGGGGCGGTCTATTGATGTGTGCGGATTGGATAGTCCGGGACGATAGCGACCCCGTAAGTGCTTCTGCTTCGTTGCGTTATTAGGCTAGCGGCGCTATTGCCGCGCCGGCTCCTTAAGCGTCTTGCCGAGCAGGACCATAAGCCAGATGATGGCGGCGCCCACAAGCGCATGCCCGAGTCCGGCCATATGGTTCAGGCCGTTCATGTCCCTGCCGAGCACCTGCAGGATGCCGCGCGTCGTCATCGTGCCGATCGTCATCAGCATGCCGGCATTATACACATAGTACCACGCTGTGAACGAGCGGACCTCGTGCACGCGGAACAGGCGCGCCAGGATGAGGAGCACGAGGAAGAAGAGGAAGCCGAGCACGAGCAGATGGGTATGGAGCGGCTTCAGCATCGTATAGTCCGTAAAGCCGTTCAACTTGGTGAACTCTCTGAAAAAAACACCTGCTAATAGTCCGAGCACAGCATAAATAAATGATGTCACATACAGCTTTTTCATGGTGTATTACCTCTCTCCAATTCATTTTGGGGACCTGTCTGCTGCCCGGCATCACATAGCCGCCGGGCAGCAGCCGAGGCGGGGTCAAGCTGCCGGAGCTTCCATCGCCTCTGTACTCTCGCCGTTCTGAGGGAAGGGCAGCATTCTCCCTCCCCTGTTTGTATTTTCGCGTCTCTACCAGATAGTGTACCTGGCTCGTATGAACGGAATATGAACGTAAGGTAACAATTCGGGGCTCGGAGCTGGGCCGACGCCGCATTCATTGGCTGCCTGTGAGGATCCGGACAGGTCAGGCTTGCGCTAGGCAGAAGCACCGGAAGGCTTGGCCGGCAGCAGAACGGTGAACGCCGTCCCTTCCCCGACGGCGCTCACGGCGTGAATCGATCCGCCGTGCAAGTGAACGATGCGCTCGGCGATGGAGAGCCCGAGGCCGGTTCCGCTCTGCGATCCCCGCTCCGGAGAGCTTGATTTGTAGAAGCGGTCGAAAATATAGGGAAGATCCTCCGGGGCGATGCCTTTGCCGGTATCGCGAATGACCACCTCGGCGTTTCCCTGGTCATTTATTCCACATTGTACATAAAGGCTTCCGCCCGTATCTGTAAACTTGATCGCATTGGCGAGCAGGTTCATCCACACTTGATGGAGCAGTCCGGCATCGCCGGACATCTCCGTCTTCTGGAGCTCGAGATGCAGCTCCAGCTCTTTCTCCGACCATTGGGGCTCCAGCGTGATCAACAGTTCCCGCAGATGCTCATCGAGCCGGAACGGCACCCGCTTGAGGGCCTCCTGGCCGCGATCGAGCGAGGCGAGCGTCAGCAGCTGCCGGCTGAGCCCGGACAAGCGCTCGCTCTCCACTGCGATGATATGGAGATACTTCCGTTCCTCATCCGGGGGCAGCGGATGCTCGAGCAATTGGGCGGCCAGCCCGCGAATCGATGTAAGCGGCGATTGGATCTCATGGGACACGTTGGCGACGAATTGCCTCCGCATCGTGTCTGCCTGCTCGATCGATTGGGCCATGCGCGTGAACCGGCGGGCCAGTTCCCCAATCTCGTCCTGGCGGTGGACATCAAGCCAGACCTCATATTGTCCGCGCTCCAGCTCGGTGGTTGCCTTCGCGAGCCGGTTGACCGGGCGGACGATGTACCGGGACTTGATAGCGATGAGCACGAGGCTGAAGCCGAAGGTGACGGCCAGCAGCACGGCCAGCAGCAGGCGGATCTCCTTCGTCTGCTGTACCATATCCGGGCGGATGAACAGTGCGTAGCGCCGGCCCTGCGCTTCCAGCGGAAGACCATAGCTGAACTCCAGCTTGTTCTCGAAAATATTCGGGATGAACCACCGCTGCTTGTTCTCCAGCAGGCCCTTGTATACTTGGCCGTCAAGCACGCGCCGCACGACTCCCTCGGGCAAGGAGGCATCCTTGAAGGCGCGGCCGAACGCGGCCGCTTGCCCGTCCTCGTCGAACAAATAGAGCTGGTACCCCATCCCGGAGAGATGCTCCATATAGGAGGCGAGCTTGTCCGGGGGCGATTCCGTGGCGAAAAAGGTAATGGAACGCCCGATATCCCGCATCTTCTCTTCATAATGAAGATTGAGCGTATGGCCGTATGCCAGATTGGCCGTCAGGAGGCCGACCGCGAAGCTGAGCAGCACGATGACGACGGAGCTGGTTACAATCGTCGCATATAAGGATCTCATGATTCACGAACCTCCAGCTTATAGCCGAGTCCCCGGATGGTGACGATGCGGAAGTCATCGGTCGTCTCATGCAGCCGCTCCCGCAGACGCTTAATATGGACATCGATGGTCCGGCTGTCGCCGGTGAAGTCCGCGCCCCAGATCTGATCGAGCAGCTGGTCGCGCGTGAACAATCTGCCGGGATGGGCGGCCAGCTGTGCCAGCAGCTCGAATTCCTTGCGGGGCAAGGTCCACTCCTGCCCGCCGGCCGTCACGAGATAGCTCGCTCTGTCGATGATCGTGTCGTGGAAGCGTATCGTTGAGGCCGATACGAGCTGATAGCGCCGCAGGAGCGCCTTCATCCGGAACAGAAGCTCTTTCGGCTCGAACGGCTTGACCAGATAATCGTCGGTGCCGGCTTCATAGCCTGCGGCCTTATCCTCCAGCTCGCCGCGGGCTGTGAGCAGAATGACCGGAATATCGTAATGCCGGCGGATATCGGCGCAGAGCGTCCAGCCGTCCATGCCGGGCATCATGACATCGACAACGGCGATATGCACCGTTTCTTTGTCTAACCGACGAGAAGCATCCAGGCCGTCAGCCGCCTCAATCACCTCATATTGCTCCCGTTCAAGGATCAAGCGCAGCAGCGCCCGAATATGCGGATCGTCGTCCGCCACAAGCACTCGAATGCGCATCCGTAAGCACCACCTTAAATGTAATAATTTTCACATAAACCGGAGACAACACTCTCCATATAGCAAATCCTTGGAACCGCGGATGGCGGCTCCAAGGATCTCGATGTTCGCTACAAAAACGTTTTGTCGACCATTAAGGCAATCAAATAAAAGCAAAATAAGGAAAATAACCAGCATCCTGTCCCAAGCAAGCGGTGTTGCTTTCTCCAAAATTGAAAGCCGAGTGCCAATATTCCGGCATTGGCCAGAACCAGCACCACGGACATGCCGACAATGGCAATCCAATACAGCACTTCAAATACAGCGGCCGTCGTCATGGAAAGTCGCTCCCATCTTCATTATTGCATTCCCTCTGTAACCTTATCCATACGATACCATCCCGCATGCGGCAATGACAAGCCAACGGGACGGAGAAATGTGTCGAATTGAAGCGCTTCGGAAGAAGGAAGCGGGCTAGGCATGTCCCTAAAATAAGGCGCGTGCCGCGGACAATCATCCAAGAATTTTCAGGCGGCAATGAGTATGTATAAACGAGAGGCTCGTAGACGAAAGGGGATAGACGCATGGAAGGACGGCAGTTAGCCAGCAAATGGCTGAAGACGGAAGCGCTGCTGGGAAATCCGCGGGTTGCGGATCATATTCCGGCAACGCGGGTGTATAACACCTCCAATTTGCATCAAATGCTGAACCGATATGGATTTGTCGTCATCAAGCCGATCGTGGGCGGCGGCGGAAACGGCGTCATCAAAATCACCATGGAAGGCGGGAATTATGCGTACACCTATATGGCGAATACGCGCTCATTTACCGGGTTCGATGAGATGGTCCGCTCGCTGTCCACGGTGAAGAAGAAGCGCAGATACATTATTCAGCGCGGCATTCGGCTGGCTTCGATTAGCGGGAGACCGATCGATTACCGGGTCAAATTCGTGAAGACGAAGGGAAGATGGGTCTGCCGGGGCGTCGTCGGCAGGCTGGCGCGCCAGGGCCTCTTCGTGACGAATCTATGCAGAGGCGGGACGCAGCTCAACGGGTCAGAAGGCATTCGCCGCTCCTTGTCCGGCCGGATGGTTCGAGCGAAGAGGCGGGAGATGCTGAATATTTCGCAGAAATGCACCCGAATCTTGGAGAGGAAGTACCCGGGCATTCGCCAGCTCGGCTATGATTACGGGATCGACAAATCCGGACATATCTGGATCTTTGAAGTGAATACGCGCCCGCAATAGCGAACATTCGCGATGCGGGCGGCTTCCGCGCTTACAGTCCATAGAGTGATAGATTTCATTTGGGAACAACAAGATTATGATTAAAGATTTTTATCCAAAAGTCAACAAAAATAGATGTGAATAAAACTATCCACATCATCCCCAATGATTCAAGTCCTTTTTCGACGGTTATCAACAAGTTAAACACATATCTTCCACAGCCGGTTGTGGATAACGGAACGCTTGTTCCTGAGAAATCAACCATGATATGATGATGGGGCATTAAGGAAACTTTTAGGAAAGGTTGTGATTAGGATGGCTTTGCTCTCCGATGAATTGCTTATGGATTCCTATGAGCAGGCAATCAAGCTGGGTCTAGATGATGACTTCATCGCGCTGCTGCTTGCCGAAATTCAGAAACGCCGCCTGCATCCGACCCTCTTCCACAAACCGGTGTGCAGATAGAATAGCCGGTTATTCGTGATCCTTACTCCCAAGACAGGCCATTGACAGTTGAGGACGTGTTACAGTGCTCACAATATAAGATATGCACACACAACCGGCTGCTAGAACGATCCTGGATATGGATCGGAAGCGTGTCATTGGCGTCCTCCGCTTGGAAATAAGGAGAGTAAGGTCCATAATAATCTTCCAGTTTGCCGCTGTCGACGGCTGGGTTCAAACAGTTCGGACATTGAAGCATGTGACTGGTTATGCCGTTGCATAGTGGACAAACATGAAACAAGGGTATCCTCCTCCATTAGATACAGAATAGGAGTAGGATACCCTTTCTTTCCTTGTCTCATGACAAGCCGTTATTATTCCGCTATCCGCGCCGTTCGCGCTTCCTGTCGGGCAGCTTACATCTTCATGTTGCTGCTGTGGCCAGGGGACAGCTTGGCCGTCGGATCGATGTACACCTTCGCGTTGTTCACCGCTGTTGGCGCTTCGCCGAAGCCGACCGCAATCAATTTCAGCTTGCCGGGATATGTCGTAATATCGCCTGCCGCGAATATGCCTGGAATGTTGGTCTCCATCCGGGTATCGACGACAATCGATCCGCCTTCAATGTTCAATCCCCATTCGGCAATCGGCCCCAACGAGGATACGAAGCCGAAGTTAACGATGACCGCATCGACATCGATATCCATCGAGTCTTTGCTCTTCGTATCGGTGATGGTCACCCGTTCCACGCGTCCCGCGTCTCCGTGCAGGGCGGTAATCTCCTTCGGCGTCAGCACCTGCACCTTGGAGTTCATCAATTGCTCGACGCTGTGCTCATGGGCGCGGAATTTGTCGCGGCGGTGAATCAGGGTCACCTGCTCCGCGATCGGCTCCAGCATTAATGCCCAGTCTACGGCGGAATCGCCGCCGCCGCTGATCAACACGCGCTGACCTTTGTACTGCTGCAGATCGCTGACGAAATAGTGCAGGTTCGACTTCTCGTACGGCGCGGCTTCCGGCAGCTCGAGCCTGCGCGGTTCGAAGGCGCCTACGCCTGCGGTGATGATCACGGCCTTGGCGTGATGAACCTGCTTATCCGTCGTAACCGCGAAGAGGCGCTCGTCGAGCTTCTCGACCTTAAGCACTTTCTCTTCCAGCCGCACATCGGGGTGGAAATGCTCCATCTGCTGCTTGAGCTGATTGACCAGTTCCTGGGCCGTAACCTTCGGGAATCCGGCTACGTCGTAAATGTATTTCTCGGGATACAGGGCTGCTAACTGTCCTCCTAGTTGAGGCATGCTCTCAAGCAGCCGTACGGATGCTTGGCGCATACCGCCGTAGAAGGCGGCAAACATTCCGGCAGGACCGCCACCAATAATAAGAATATCTACAATATCTTGTTGTGAAGCTGGCTGTGAATCCAAGGCAGAGCACCTCCAAAATGACGATGTCTGACCACGTGATCATGGTCATTGTGCAATCCGGCACATTATCCATTATAAACCTAGTACGGAGAGAAGGAAACAATGCATTTGAAAAGGTTTCATGCGATGTCAGCGATTTTCACAAATGAAATGTGGTACAATATAGGAAAGAAGGAAGAACACGAAAATTTTGACCCATTAATTGACAGTTCAAAAAAACAAACATCTAAAACGCTTACATTTAGGAATAAGTAAAAATGATGCTTGTATTTTAGCTGGAAACTCGATATCATTGCATGTGGATTGTATACAAAGTTCGATAAATTGTCGATGATGCAATTCACAGCGGCGTTTCTTTTATACAACATCGCGTAGGCAATAGTTTGTTTTTTTTTGTGGGGATTTTCACATTTCCACTACAACTTACTTATTATAAATGGGCGTCGAAGCACAGCCGATTCTTTTCCTGCGGGTCCACAGAGTCGGCTCAAGTTGATTTACCCGACTGGAAGGAGCAAATTACGATGAGCAACATACCTAAAATCGTCATTTTAGGCGCGGGATACGGTGGCATCATGGCAGCTCAGCGGCTGCAAAAAGAATTGAATTACAATGAAGCGGATGTAACGCTGGTCAACAAACATGACTACCATTACTTCACGACTCATTTGCATATGCCTGCTGCCGGTACAGACTCCTATGAAAATGCCCGCGTATCGATTTCCAAGCTAATCGACGAGTTCAAGATTGATTTCGTCAAATCGGCCGTCAAAGAAATCCGCGTGCAAGACAAGAAGGTCATTTTGGAAGACGGAACGCTGTCCTTTGATTACTTGGTCATCGGCCTGGGCGGAGAGCCGGAGACATTTGGCATTCCGGGTCTGGGCGAGTATGCGTTCAGCATTCGCAGCATCAACTCGGTTCGCGTCATCCGCGAGCATATTGAACATCAATTCGCTCTGTTCAAGCAGGATGAGAGCAAGAAAGAGCGCTTGAACTTTATTGTCGGCGGAGCGGGCTTCACCGGCATTGAGTTCGTAGGCGAATTATCCGATCGCGTTCCACAGCTGTGCAAGCAGTTCGATGTTGACCCGCAGCTCGTTAATATTTATAACATTGAAGCGGCGCCGACAGCGCTCCCGGGCTTCGATCCGGAGTTGGTCGAATACGCGATGGACGTGCTGAAGAAGAAGGGCGTAACGTTCAAGCTGGCGACCGCAATCAAGGAATGCACACCGGAAGGCGTCGTGCTCGCGACCGGTGAAGAGATCAAGGCATCCACCGTCGTATGGACCGGGGGCATCCGCGGCAACCGTCTCATCGAGCAAGCCGGCTTCGAAGCGATGCGCGGCCGTGTCAAGGTGGATGAATATTTGAGAGCGCCTGGCCATGACAACATCTTTATTATCGGCGACAACTCGCTGATGATTAACCCGGCGAACGATCGTCCCTTCCCGCCGACGGCGCAAATGGCGATGCAGCAAGGTCCGGTATGTACAAGCAATATCGTCGCTTCCATTCGCAATCAACCGCTCAAGAAATTCGAGTATCATAATAAAGGGACCGTAGCATCCCTGGGCAAAGGCGAAGCGATCGGCGTCGTCGGCTCGAAGAAGCTGAAAGGCTTCTGGGCGGCACAGCTGAAAAAAGTGATCGACATTCGCTGGCTGTTCATCATCGGAGGCATTTCCTTGGCGCTTCGCAAAGGAAAGTTCTTCTAAGCGATGCGTCATTGCAGCGTGCAGGTGCGGGGGCTGCTGACCCGCCCCGAATTGGATCGCTACAACGCCTTGATGGAGGCCGGATCGTATCTGGAGCAGCAGAACCGCCACGATCTGGCCTATACCGTGCAAAAAGAAATCGATCTGCTCATTCAACCGGCGATCGAACGGCTGAAGGAAAAAGGCCGTATGCGTGATCGCATGACAGCGGAATATTTGGCTTCTCTGCAGGATGAAGAAGATTGATTCTAGATAGGCACACCGTCGCCGCAGCTCGCTGCGGCGGCTTTTTTTTGCTAGGAATAAATATTTTTGATTGATAACGATTTAAAACAACTATTTTTTTGATGCCAATGGTCCGTGCTATAGTGTAACCAATCAGCTGATGCCTGTGGGCTCATCCTTATCTTTGCGATTACCCATGAGGCGGAAATCCAATTCGGAGGTGGAAGTGGTTTGCGTATCACGCCAAATGAAAGCGGTGCCAATAACTTATCGGGCCGCCTGGATCGGCTGCCTGTCAGTTCGATTCATCGCAAGACGTTAGTGACGCTGGCGATCATTTATTTTTTTGAATATGCGGATTTGAATACGTTTTCTTTCGTGGCCCCGGTATTGAAAAAGGAGTGGGGGATGTCCGTCACCGAGATCGGCTGGATCACATCAAGCTCTTTTCTCGGGATGTTCATCGGTTCGGTATTTGGCGGATGGTTCGCGGACCGATACGGAAGAAAGCGGGCCATTATGATGATGACGTTATTTTTTTCCGTGTTCTCTATGCTTACGGCTGTGGCATGGAATCCGGTCATCCTCGGAATCTTCCGCTTCTTGACCGGCATGGGAGTATCCGCGGCCCTGATCAATTCGAGCACATATATTAGCGAGTTTTTCCCTTCCGTTTCCCGAGGCAAATTTCAGGGCATCGCACTCGTCGTCGGCTTGCTGGGCATTCCGGTCACCGGCTGGATTTCAACCTTGCTTATCGGGTTAGGCCCCTTCGGCTGGAAATTCGTCTTCATCTGGGGCGGAATGGGGATCGTAGGTGTATGGTTCCTGCGCCATCTTCATGAAATTCCGCGTTGGCATGTATCCCGGGGAGAAACGGAAAAAGCGGAGGCGATCGTCCGGCAGGTGGAAGAGCAGGCGCTCCGCGAAAAAGGAGAACTGCCTCCCGTTCCCGAGCCAGCTTATCGGCCCCAAGCGCATATGGCAGCCAAGGGCTACCGCGAATTGTTCAAGGGAAAATACCGCCACCGGACGCTCATCCTGGCTATGGCTTGGATTTTCCAGACACTCGGCTTCTACGGATTCGGCTCCTGGGTTCCGACGCTGCTCGTTCAGAACGGAATTATGCTCGATAAATCACTGCTGTATAGCACGTTGATTACGATCGGTGCTCCGCTCGGAGCTTTGCTTGGCGCGATGATCTCCGACCGCTTTGAACGGAAGTGGAATTTGGTCGCTTCATCGCTCTTTATCGCAATATCCGTATTCTTTTATGGCATGACGGTCAATCCGCTGTTCCTTATCGCGTTCGGCTTTCTCGTGAATCTAATCGAGCGAACCTATTCCTCCAACCTTTACACCTATACGTCTGAAATGTATCCGACATCGATTCGCGGAACGGGCTATGGGCTAACGTACGGCTTGGGGAGGTTCTCCAATGTGCTTGGGCCGATGCTGATCAGCTTGCTGCTGCTCGAGTTCGGAAGCTTCAGCGTCTTCGCGTTCATCTCGCTCTGCTGGGTCGGCTCAGCAATCGCCTTGAGCTTCGGTCCCGCCACCAACCGGCGCAGCCTGGATGACTTCGAGAGCGGCGAGGATGAGATCAGACCATTCGAGCGAACCCGGGCGATGACGGCGATGGCCAAGAACGATTGAGCAATAAGCAAAGAGAAGAAGATAGAGAGACCGCGATGGTCTCGCTCTATCTTCTTTTTGGCGTTTCCAAGTCTCTATTTTTCATAAAATCCACGAATTCCTTAATGAGCGTCAAGTTAAGCGACTCTTTCCGATAAATCATCCACGATTTCCGTTTCCATGGCTCGCCGTGCTGTGTGGTCAAATTAATTTTGTATAAATCCTCTTGACCGCCGAGCACGATCGTCGGCAATATGGCATATCCGAGCCCGTTCAACACCATTTCTTTGCCGGTCTCCATCTTATCCACCTTCATCGCGATGTTCGGGGGCAGCGAATACCGCTCCTTCCACCAGAGGTCGATCGTATTTTGCAGGGAAGGCTCCGTCTTATAATTGATTCGCGGGAGGCTGGGCAGGTCCTGAAGACGAATTTCGTGCTTGGAGACGATACAAATATTCTCCTCCATCATTAAATGCTTCTCGTCCGGCCAATCGTAATCGCCCCGAATCATGCCGATATGGACATGCTGGCTGTAGACGGAATGAACGAGATTCGAGCTCCAGTCCGTCATGACCCTCACTTCCACATCCGGGTACTGCTCCAGGAATTGCTTGAGAATGGAGGGGAGAATATAAGTCGCAATATTGCTGGCTACGCCCAAACGAAGGATTCCCGTGACCTTATTATCCATATTTCGCAGAAATTCTTTCGTCTGGCGAAGCTGCAGGCGCATATCTTTGGCGTACTTGACGAGATGCTCCCCCTGAGGCGTGAATTGAATGCCCCTTCTTCCCCGGTTGACGATCTTGACGCCGAATTCTTTTTCCAGCTGTTGTATCCGGTACGTTAGCGCGGGCTGTGAAATATAGAGCTTCTCCGCGGCCTTGGTAATATTCTGCTCATGGTGCAGCGTCTCCAAAATGATCCAATCTTTCTCCTCCATCATATCCTCCTCGCTTCAGATATCGAAAAAAATTATCGAAAACAATAAAAGTTCGATATTTTATTTATTGCAAATACAGTAATACACTGAAATTAAAAAGTCAATGAATCGAATGCAGCGATAGATAAGGAGTGAGGGGTCATGTATGGCTTCGGACAAGTGGTCGGCATACCGGCCGTGATGATGCGGGGAGGGACAAGCAAAGGGCTCGTATTGCGGACATGCGATCTCCCGTCAGATGGCGCGCTGCGGGATCAGGTCATTTTGCGCATGTTCGGAAGCCCGGACAGCAATCAGATCGACGGGCTGGGAGGGGGGAGCAGTCTGACCAGCAAGCTGGCCCTGATCGGCCCTCCTTCTCATCCGGAGGCGCATATCGATTATACCTTCGGGCAAGTCAGCCTTGACAAGAACGTCATCGATTATAAAGTCACTTGCGGGAATCTGACGGCTGCGGTCGGGCTGTATGCCGCGGAAGAAGGTTACGTCCCCATGACTGAACCGATTACGGAAGTGAAGATATACAATACCAATACCGATAAACTGATTATTGCCGAAATTCCGGTGAAGAACGGGGCCATTCAATATGAAGGCCAGTTCTCGATCGCCGGCGTTCCGGGCGAATCGTCCAAGATTATGCTGAATTTTTCCGATGCGGGCGGGACGTTTACGCAAAAAACGCTGCCGACAGGAAATGTCGTCGATACGGTGCAAGCGGGTGACGGGCGGCGGATGGAGATCAGTATCGTTGACTGCGTCAACACGATTGTCTTTGTCAACGCGCGGGATGTCGGGCTTACGGGCACGGAGCTTCGGGCGGACATTAACGGCAATGCGGCGCTGCTGGACACGCTGGAGCAGATTCGTGTCGAGGGCGGCATTCTTGCCGGGCTAATCCGGCCGGACGAACCAGTCGGCCCGGGAACCCATTCCCTCCCCAAGATCGTTATCGTCGCGGAGCCGGCCGATTACGTCACGTCGGCGAAGGAGCCGATACGCGCGGCGGATATCGACATTTTATCGCGCTATATTTCGATGGGGGGCCTTCATAGGGCCCATGCTGTCGGCGGAGCGTTGGCGCTTGCGGCCGCCTGCCAAATACCGGGGACGATCCCCAACCGGTTGACGGCGTCACCGGGTTCGGCCGTGCGCATCGGGCACCCGTCCGGCACGATGTATGCGGAAGCCGCCGTCGCCAGGACACCATCGGATTGGCTGGTCATGCGAGCGGCTTGCGGCCGAACCGCCCGCAGGCTAATGGCCGGCGACGCCTATATTCCGGCAGCTGTGCTGTCTGCCCCTAACTAAGCGTCCTGTCCGCGAATCGAGAGGCAGCATGAGGAGCGGGCGCTGGCTTCAGGAGCATAGGCATGAAATGCAAAAACCGGGAAGCCCCCTGCGGGCTTCCCGGTCTGTGCTTCTACGGCTAGCGTAGAGAACGCTATACCTTCATGATATCGTTCAGCTTCTCCGGCGTGAGCAGGTTCCCGACGTAGAAGGAGCCGAACTCGCCGAAGCGGGCGCTCACTTCATCGAAGCGCATCTCATAGACGAGCTTCTTGAATTGCAGCGCGTCGTCGCTGAACAGCGTCACGCCCCATTCCCAATCGTCCAGGCCGACGGAGCCGGTAATGATCTGCTTCACCTTCCCGGCATAGCTGCGGCCGATCATGCCGTGGCTGCGCATCATGGCGCGGCGATCATCCATGGACAGCATGTACCAGTTGTCGGAGAGATCGCGCTTCTTGTTCATCGGATAGAAGCAGATATGCTTGCTCTTCGGCAGCGCCGGCTTCAGGCGGGCCGCCACTTCCGGATTGTCCATCGGATCGCCGGTCGCCCCCTGCTTCGCCATATAATTGCTCAGCTCGACAATGCTCACGTACGAGTAAGTTGGAATCGTATATTGTGCGAAGGAGGTTTTGTTGAAGGCATGCTCCATCGCGTTCAATTCTTCCAAGGTCTCGCGCAGATGGAATTGAACGAGATCGGCTTTCTGCCCGACGATGCTGTATACGGCGGTGCTTCCCTGCTTCTCTTCTTCCGCCTTGGTCCAATCGGACCAGAGCGATTGCAGCTCGTCCAGCGCATGCGCCCGCTCCTCGTCATCCGCCTTGTTCCACTTCGTCCAGTCGATTAAGCGAAAATCATGGAGCGCATACCAGCCTTCCAATGTTAATGCGGCTTCATTCATGTCGTGAACCTCCAATGCTTTATTATATGAAGATGTCTTCATCATCGAACATACACAAGGCCATTGTAGCTTATCTGTCAGCCCAGGAGCAACGTGGAGGTGATAAATGTCACTGAATGTTCGTTGATTTTTGGCTTCTGTGCCAGTACACTAATACTAATCAAGGCAAATTAGTGAATTTTGGATATGCGGCAGGCCGTCGGAGTATCCATATGGAGATAGGTTACAGGGGGATGATGATAGACATGATGGGATGGATTATGGTCATCATTTTGATGATGCTGTTCTTCGTCATGATGTTCGGGATCGGGTTTATTTTGAACATGCTGATGAAGACGACCTGGTTCCCAATCGGATTTTATATCGTTATTGTGCTGCCGGCGACCATTTGGATGCTGTGGAAGAGCGATCTGTCCTTCATCGGCAATATCGGAAGCTACGGTCTTGTCGATTACTTGACAGCATTGGCGGGATTGGCCGGGGCCTTCATCAGCGGCAAGACGATTGATTTGCTTCGCAAGAGCGGCTACAAAATGTTTTGATAAGGTGTGATGGGCGTGGACCAGGGGGTCCGCGCCTTTTTGGATCGGAATGGAGCCGCGAAGATGCGAAGCGAAGAGGTGCGGGTGCGGAGCGCAGAATCGCGCGGGTGCGAATGCCGGGGTGCAAGCGTAGCGGTGGCCGGGGATGTCCACCGAAGAGTGCAGGGCTGGCGGCACTGCCACAGGCTTTATGAGGCTCATAGAGCGCCGGATAAGACACAAATGGCAAAAATCCTGCAAAAGCGCAGTAATTTTTTTACTTATGGAGAAAAATTAAGGATATTACTGCAAAAGTGCAGGAATTTGTTTCTCTTGTTCCAATAGAGCCCCTTATCAGCCGAAATTGATGTATATTTGCAGGATCTTCTATTTCGAATAAGCGCCTCGGTGAGAATACTGCATTTCTGCATTATTTCCATAGAACCGGAATGACAGAAAGCTCGGCCTTCCAGCGGGGCTCAGCAAAATAACAAGCGCAATCCGTTGAGGGAAGCAGGAACGTATATTTCTCCGCACGCATTTCCTCTCAAAGCAGATATCTTCAAACTAGCTATCTCCAAAGTCGCGCTCTTCAAAGCAGTTATCCCCGAACTAGCTATCTCCAAAGCTGTAATCTTCAAAACAGTTACTCCGAAATAGCTATCTCTAGAGCACCTATCACTAATGAAACAAACTCCAAAGCACCTATCTCAAATGCATTAATCTCCATTGCCGTTATCTCGAAAGCGGCAATCTTTAAAAGTAGTTATCTTTCATGCAGCAATCTACAAAGTAGTAATTTTCAGAGTGATAATCTTCAGAGTTGATCTCTTCGAATTTACTCTCTTCAAATTTATTCTCTTCAAAGTCTCTCCCCCAATGATCGTTCCTCTCCAGCGTCGTTATCCTGAAAATAGAATAGTATCCCTGTGTGTAGATATTTATCCTTGTAGCCGGCCCGCTAGGGTGCTTTATTGGAATGTATAGAGCTCCTGGGAATATTTTGCTCGGTCCTGGTCCGTGGTGACAGAGGCTGCAGCGGCCAGGAGGGAACGAAGCTGGGGGTGATGCTGTAGAAACGGCGACGTTGGCCTTCCCGAAGGCTTGATTCATGCTGATAACAAAAAGGAGGAATGTAATGAAATGAGGGCAGCGAACCGCAAAGCACTGGTTTGTCTCTTTGTCATCGCCTTGGTTTGTTCCGTCTTCCCGGCAAGCGTATTTGCGGCCCCGGCATGGGCGCCGAATACCGATTATCGGGTCGGCGATGTCGTCACCTACGGCGGCACCGACTACAAATGCATCCAGCCGCACACTTCACTGAACGGATGGGAGCCGCCGAACGCGCCGGCGCTGTGGATGCCGCAAGCAGGCCCCGGGCCGGAGCCGGAACCGGAGCCGGATACCGAGCCGCCGGCGGCGCCGGCGAATCTGGCCGTCACCGGCTTCACGTCCACGGCCGTGTCGCTTAGCTGGAGCGCAGCGAGCGATAATGTCGGTGTCACCGGCTACGAGGTGTACCGGAACGGAACGCTCGCGGGAACGACCGCGATCACGTCGTATACCGTGACGGGACTGACGCCGGATACGTCGTATTCGTTCGCCGTGAAGGCGAAGGATGCGGCGGGCAATGCTTCCGCATCGAGTGCGGCCGTGACCGTCACTACCGCACCGGGAGGACCGGACCCGAATCCGGCCCCCGGCAAGCTGCTGATCGGCTATTGGCATAATTTCGACAATGGCTCGACCGCCCTGAAGCTGCGCGATGTATCGCCGCAGTATGACGTCATTCATGTCGCCTTCGCCGAGACCGTGGGGAGAGACCACTCGACCTTAAGCTTCACGCCGTACAACGTCACGGTCGCGGAATTCCGGTCGGATGTCGCTTACTTGCACAGCCAGGGGAAAAAGGTGCTGATTTCCATCGGCGGGCAGAACGGCTCGGTTGAGCTTCACAGCAATCAGGATGTCCAAAATTTCGTAAATTCATTGGCAAGCATTATCCAGACCTATGGATTTGACGGATTGGATATCGATTTGGAGGGCGGTTCCGTCTCGCTGGGCGCCGGGGACACGGATTACCGCCATCCGACGACGCCGAAAATCGTCAATCTCATCGCCGCGGTCCGGCAGCTCAGCGATCGCGTCGGCCCGGGCTTCATGCTGACGATGGCGCCGGAGACTGCTTACGTCCAGGGCGGCATCGTCGCCTACGCCGGTCCATGGGGCGCCTACCTGCCCGTCATTCACGGGCTGCGTGACAAGCTGGACTTCATTCATGTCCAGCATTATAACGCCGGCGGCAACGAGGCGTTGGACGGCCGGGTCTATACACAGGGGACGGCCGATTTCCAGGTTGCTATGGCGGAAATGCTGCTGCGGGGCTTCCCGATCGGACGCAACCCGAACAATCTGTTCCAGCCGCTGCGGGAAGAACAGGTCGCGATCGGCCTCCCGGCGGTGCCTAGCGCTGCGCCTTCGGGCGGCTACACCTCAGGGGCGGATATCGCGAAGGCTCTCCGCTATATTGTGAAGGGCACATCCTACGGCGGTACGTATACGCTGCAGCAAGCCGGAGGATATCCGAACTTTCGCGGCGTGATGACATGGTCGGTCAATTGGGACGCCACGAGCGGCTATGCCTTTGCCAATCAGGTACGGTCGGCCCTCGGCGGATTAAGCAGCGCCGCCGGCCTTGCCGCTGGCCCGGAACAGGCGGTCCGCATCCTGTCGGCGCCGCCAGCAGTCGCTGAAGCGTCGCTGCCAGCAGTGGCCGAAGCGCCGCTCCCAGCCGCCGCTGAACCGTCGCCGCCAGCAGCCGCCGAAGCGCTGCCGGCTGCTGACGTAGCCCTTGCCGCGGCTGCGGCCTGGGCTACGGGAGTGAGTTACGCCGTCAACGATTACGTATCCTATCAAGGGAAGATATACCGCTGCCGTCAGCCGCATACGTCGCTGGCGGGCTGGGAGCCGCCCAACGTGCCGGCGCTGTGGAGCTACGTCGGCGAGGGAGAAGCGCCGGAGGATAACGAACCTCCCAGCGCACCGGCCGATCTGAGGCTGATCGGCAAGACGGCGACCAGTGTGTCGCTCGCATGGAGCCCGGCGGCAGACAATATCGGGGTGACCGGATACGAGGTGTACCGGGATCAGACATTGGCCACGACGACGAGCGGTACAAGCGCGATTGTGACCGGGTTGGCGCCGGAGACGGCGTATTCCTTCACGGTGAAGGCGAAGGATGCGGCTGGCAATGTCTCCCCTCCCAGCGCTGCCTTGAGCGTGACGACCTCTGCTGCCGGCGGGCCGGCTCCGCTGCCCGGTAAAGTATTGGTCGGCTACTGGCATAACTTCGTGAACGGCGCGGGCTTTCTTCCGCTGCGTGATGTCTCCACCAATTTCGATGTTATCCATGTCGCGTTTGCTGAACCGGCGGACAACAGCGGGAAGATTGAATTCACGCCTTACCAATATACCGATGCCGCCTTCAAGGAAGATGTCGCTTACTTGCAAAGTCTGGGCAAAAAAGTGACTCTCTCGATCGGCGGCCAGAACGGCCACGTCGAATTGACGACTCCCGCCGCCCGCGACCGGTTCGTCCAATCGGTGATTGCGATTATCGAGAAGTACGGATTTGACGGATTGGACATTGATTTCGAAGGGCAGTCGCTTTATCTGAACCAAGGGGATACGGACCTCGAGCGCCCGACGACACCTGCGGTTATCCATCTGATTGATGCGCTGCGCGCCATTCATGATCATTTCAGAGCGGAGTTCCTGCTGACGATGGCGCCGGAGACATTTTTCGTCCAGGTCGGGTACACGAATTACGGCGCAGGCCAATGGGGCGGCGATCGGCGCGCCGGGGCATACTTGCCTGTCATCCATGCCTTGCGCGACATCATCGCTTGGGTGCAGGTGCAGCATTACAACTCTGGACCGGTAACCGGTCTCGACAATCGGTTCTATTCGATGGGCAGCGCCGATTTCCATGTGGCGATGGCCGACATGCTGGTGACGGGCTTCCCGCTCGCCAAAGATCCGAACCGGCTCTTTCCGGGGCTCCGTCCGGACCAGGTCGTCATCGGCCTGCCGGCTGACAGCCAGGCGGGCAACGGCTATACGAGCGCCGCAGAAGTGCATAAAGCGCTCGATTATCTCATCAAGGGGCGAGCGTTCGGGGGCAGCTATTCGCTGCGGAACCCGTCCGGTTATCCAGAGCTCCGCGGCTTGATGACGTGGTCGATTAATTGGGACCGCTTCAACCGATTCGGCTTCTCCGATCCGCATCGCGCTTATTTGGACCGGTTGCATTGATCATCCTCCCCAAGGGGAAGGTGCGAGCGGAGGGGACTTTTGACAGAAGGCGGCTCCATCGCATACAATGAAGATATGCATGCCGCAGCGAGACGGGCGGGCATTACATTTCGAAGGAAAGGGCAAGGTATATCGCCGATGAGCAATTAATCCGAACTGAAGCGAATCATTTTGACGATATCGATTTCAAAATGTACGTTCAGAGAGGATAGATCTGCCTGCGGGCGGATTGTCACCGGCTATGTCTTGACCCACATTCAAGGATATCATTGCTGTTGCGCGCTTCGGCGAAGTGTGAACTTGCGCTGACACGCGCGATGGACTGACTGCCTAAGCGGTGCAGGCGCTGCAAGATGCAGGCGGCTTCGGCCGCTTGCGAAGGGACGCTGCCTCTGGGGCACGCGTTGTTTTGCGGCTTGCCGGCAGCATGGCCAGCGGCCAGACGTCCTTGAGCATTGCCGTATCATCTATCCTCTCTGGAATCCAGGGAGGTTTTTTTATGTATTCAAACAGATACTCGGAAGGCAGACAACGGCCCCCTGCCGGCAAGCTTGTATTGGAGGCGAGCGGCTTGGCCGCCGAGGCCGGAGACCGCCGTTTGTTCTCGATTCCGGAGACGCTGCGCGTCTATTCCGGCGAACGAATCGGGCTAATCGGGGCGAACGGTGCAGGCAAGACGACACTAATTCGGATATTGGCGGGGCTGCTGGAGCCTGCGCAAGGAAGCGTCAGGCGAATGGCATCCTGCGCTTTCGTGCCTCAGCTCGACGATATCCGGGATGAAGCCTCGGCCGAAGCGACGCTTAGCGGCGGAGAGCGGACGAAGCGGCGGCTCGAGCAGGCGCTGCAGGGCGGCGCCGAGCTGCTGCTGCTCGACGAGCCGACCAGCCATCTCGATATGGAGCAGATGAAGCGAATGGAAGAGCGGCTGCTCGATTTCTCACGGACGGGCACGCTGCTGCTTATCTCGCATGACCGGACGCTCCTGAACCGGGTTTGCACGAAAATATGGGAGATGGAAAACGGAACCCTCCATATTTATGCCGGCGGCTACGACGATTACCGCGTAGAGAAGGAACGGCTGCGCACGGAGCGCGAGCGCGAGTATGACCAGTATATCGCGGAGCGGGACCGGCTGCAGGAGATGATCGTCCAGACGAGGGTCATGGCGCAGGGCGTTGGCACCCCGCGTCCACGCAAAGGCTTGACCAGCAAGGAGATTCGTTCTGCCCGCCCTCACTTCAACCGCAAGCAGGGGAAGATGGATAAGCGGGTCAAGGCGATGGAGACGCGGCTGGAGAAGCTGCCGCAGGTGGAGCGCCCGTTCGAGCTTCCTCCCGTCGCCTTCGATGCAGAGTGCCACCGGCCGCTTCGGAGCAAGAGCGCACTCGAGGTGAAGGAGCTGCGGCTCTGCGCCGGGGAGCGGGAGCTGGTGCGGGACGGCAGCTTCCGCATCCGTCCGCAGATGAAGGTAGCCTTGCTCGGGCCGAACGGCTCGGGGAAGACGACGCTGCTGCGGCTGCTGAAGCAGAGAAGCGAGACCCCGGACGGCGGGCCGGAAGCGAGCGCTTCATCTGCCATGATCCGGTTCGCGCCGAATGCGCGCGTCGCCTATTTCGATCAGAAGCTGTACTCGCTTGACCTGCAGGAGAGCGCCTTGGAGAACGTGCAGAAGTCGAGCGCCTACGACCAGACCGCCATCCGCACGGCCTTGGCCCGGCTGCGGCTGCGCCGGGACGAGGCGTTGAAGCCGGTCTGGCAGCTAAGCGGCGGAGAGAAGGTCAAGACACAGCTCGTCAAGCTGTTCCTGAGCGAAGCCAATGTGCTGCTGCTCGATGAGCCGACGAATTACCTCGACATCGAGGCTCGCGAGGAGTTGGAGCGGGTGTTGGCCGCCTATCCGGGGACGCTTCTGTTCGCGACCCATGACCGTATGCTGCTGGAACGGACGGCCACGCATGTCCTCCGCTTCAACGGACAGTCGTTGGAGCTGCTGCCGATCGAGGCGCTGCACGCCGACAGGGAGTCGCCGCCGCAGCAGGACTCGCAAGCCGTTGGTACGGCCCCGCAGCAAGCGGCCTGGACGGAAGAGCAGCGGATGAAGGTCGAGCTGGAATGGTCCGAGCTGCTGTCCCGGCTGTCCCAGCCGGTTCGCCATGACGAGGCCGAGAAGGAGCGGCTAGAGCGGCGTTACGCCGAATTGCTTGAGCTGCGCAGGGCGATGCGATGAGCGGGAGATTCCAAATCGGCTGCCGCGCCTGCGACGGCCGGTTCGGACCGGTTCACCGGGGCATCCGCAATCGCCGAACACCGGATTTTTCCCCGGACGGTTCGTCCCCAAGTATGTTACAATAGGTGAACGTGACGTGCACGGATGAAAAGGAGAGAGTGTCATGCGAATGTCCAACATGCATCATTTTACAGAACACCATCGGTATGTGGCTTACCGGGAATTCAGCCTCAGCGAGCTGGATCGGAAGATGCTGTCCCACGTCTATCAGCCGATGGTCGGAGCATTCGCGATTGGGCTATATCATTTATTGTATCAGCATGCGCCTGCGGACCGCGTCGGCTACTCGGGAATCGATGCCCAGCGCCGCCTGTTCCTGCTGCTTGGGCTGGAGCCGAGCGAGAAGGGGCGCACCTACTTTATCGAACAGACCTCGAAGCTGGAGGCGGTCGGATTGCTGCAGACGTCGCGGATGCTCCTTCCGGACATGGAGGAGCATATGTACGAATATGAGCTTCAGCCTCCGCTATCGCCGCATGAGTTTTTCCGGACGCAGCATCTGACCCTGCTGCTGCGCGACTTCGTCGGCAAGTACGCCGTGCTGAATCTGAGGGAGCAATTCAGTACGGGCGAGCCCTTCGATGAGACGGTGAAGGAGGCGGAGCGCGAAAATATTTCGATCCCGTTCTATGAACTGTTCCGCCTGAACACGCAGGTGATTGACGTCGAGCTGGAGCAGGCGCTGGATGAAGTGGCGCCGAGCCGGGCGTCGGTCCGCCCTCCGGCGGTGACCGAGGAAGCAGAGGCGCCGGCCTTGAACTATGCCGACATTATTATCCGCTTCCCGAAGCAGTCGGTGAACCGCAGCTTCGTCGAACGGCTGCGCTATGACCAGGAAGGGCTTGGCGTCATCAATTATGTCGTCCGCAAGTTCGGGCTAACGCTGCAGGAGACGGTCCGGCTTCTCGATGAAGACGGCATCTTTGCCGAGAACGGCCGCATCGTCATCGATGAGCTGCAGCACCGGGCGCATATGCACTTCCGTCAGAACAAGCGCCGCGGGGAATGGCAGGAGCGGGAGCAGCAGCGCATCGGCCATCTCGGGGAGGAGACCGCGGCCCCGCAAGAGGAAGTCGCGGTCGAGATGGAGTTCTATGTTGACGTGCCGCCGCAGTTCAGCGGCAAATGCGATATTCATCAATACAATATGATGCTTCGCAATACACCGTACACCCAACTGCTGGAGCGGTTTTTCCCGGGAGCAGTGCCGGACTCTTTTTTGGATATGTTCACCAAGATGGATCTCAATTATAAGCTGCCGGATGAAGTCATTAACGTACTCATTCATTATTTGATGACCATGCTCGTACAAGGGGCCGAGCAGCGGTTGAACCGCAACTTCGTCGAAGCGATTGTGTCCAATATGCTGGTGAAGCAGGTCAACACTTATGAGCAAGCGGTAATGTATATCCGCCAGCAGTCGCAGCTGCAGGAGGCAGGCGCGGCCCGTTCGGGCGGGAAGGCCGCTTCGCAGCGGACGCGCAGCCGTTACGGAAAAGCGGCAAAACCGGCGATTCCGATCGTGACCCGCTCGGAGGAGGCGCCTTCGTCGCTGTCGCAGGAGGAGATCGACGCCGCACGGGCGCTCGCCCGCAGATTGGACGGACAAGCCTAAGGCCGGCAGGCGTGCTTGCAGGCTCCCCACACGATGAATATCGAAGACAGAAGATAAGGAGGGCTCCCGCATGGAATCGATAGGCGAACTGTTGAAGCAGCTGCCGCTTGGCAGCCGGCGCGCGCAAGCGGAGCAGAAGATGGCCGAGCTGATGAACCATCCGCTCGTCGCCGAATTCCGCAGCTCCTACCCCGAGCTGGACGAGCGTAGCCTTCGCATGAATATGAACAAATTGTACCAGTACGTGAAGGAAGCGGGGCATTGCAGCCAATGCCCGGGCCTGGATCAGTGCCCGAACGATTTCCATGGGCATTATACCCGGCTGAGCGCCGAGACGGTCAACGGACAGGCGTTCATCTATGACCGCAAGGTCCCGTGCCAGAAGTCGCTTGCGCATGAGCGCCAGCAGTCGATCCACAACCGCGTCCGTTCTTTTTACGTGGATGAGACGGCCCTTAAGCAGGGATATTCCGCCCGGGAGATGCTGGAGATCGACATGGAGCGGGTGCCTGCTGTCAAAAAAGTGATGGAATATGTGATGCAGGCGAAGGAATCTGGGCTGACGCCGCACGGATTGTACCTGGTCGGCCCGTTCGGGACCGGGAAGACCTTCCTGATGAGCTATGTGCTGTACGAACTGGCCCGCGCCGGTTATACCGGGGTCATCGTCTACATGCCAGAATTCGTCGAGGAGCTCAAATCGATGTTCCAGGAGCCGCAGAAGCTGCGGGAGACGATCGAGCTGATGAAGGAGACAGATTTGCTCGTATTTGACGATATCGGAGCGGAGAATATGTCGGCCTGGGTGCGCGATCATGTGCTCGGCTCGATTTTGAACTACCGGATGAACCGGAAGCCGACCTTCTATACGTCGAATTATGACACCAACTCGCTGCTGAAGCATTTCAGCTATACGCGCGACGGGGAAGATATTTATAAGGCAGAGCGGCTGATGGACCGGATTAAGCCGTTCACGGACATTGTCCATGTGAATGGGCGCAACAAACGGGGAACGTAAGACACGTGATAAGCGTGTCTTTTTTTATGCCGCATTGACAGGATGAGAAGGCCGAAACTATAATGGTCATAGCAACTATCGTCACATCAATAATGGAGGCCCGCTTTGGAATTAGAAAAATATATTGGCGTCATCGTGAGCCGTGCAGATTTGAAATTGAGCAATTATTATCAAAAAGTAGTCAGCCCGTTCGGCCTCACCGTCGATCAATGGGAGATTCTTGTCGTGCTGTGGGAGCAGGAGGGCATCACGCAAAAGGAGCTTGCCGAGCGCTTGTACAAGGATCAGACGAACATTGCGCGAATGTTGTTCAAGCTGGAGACAAAGGGTTTTATCCATCGCGTCACCCATGAGACGGACAGAAGAGCTTTGCGCGTCTACTTAACCTCCAAAGGACGGGAAATCAAGGATGAGATTATGGAACCTTCGATTGAAGCCTATAAAAAAACGATAGCCGGCTTAACCGAAGAAGAAGTAGACAACTTCAGAAGAACACTTGCGGTGATGTACAACAATGTCAAGGATCTGTAGCTTGCTTGTCTGGGCGAGGTCCTTCGTTTTATGGACAAATAGTTGCCATGACCATTATCATCACAACAAATATATGGATGGAGGTGGGGCTGTTATTTTCAATTGAGCGGGAGACTCAGTTATTTTTTTGAAAAATTACTTGCTATAACAATTAAGGATGTGACAAGTATGTCGGGTACACAGGTGGAAACGGAATCGCAAAAGGCAGGGATCCTCGATGCTCCTTACCGGGCATTAACCATCGGCATCGTTTTGATCGTGACGACGATGGCGTTTGAAGGGCTGGCCATCACGACCATTGCTCCCAAATTGGCGCAGCATTTAGAGGGTATTCATTTATATGGATGGATATTTAGCGCCTTTCTGTTGTCCCAAATTATCGGCACGATGATTATGGGGCAGCAGATTGACAGGAGGGGAGTCACTCGCTCCTTTATGGCGGCCATCATCATTTTTGTTATCGGCATTGTCGTCGCGGCATCAGCGGTCAATATGTATATGCTCATTGCCGGGAGAGCGCTTCAAGGCTTTGGCGCGGGCGCCAGCATCACTTGCGTGTATTACAGCATCACGCTGCGCTATCCGGATGCGCTCCGGACCAAAATCCTTGCGGCTTTTTCCGGCGCCTATATCCTTCCTGCACTAATCGGCCCTTATCTGGCAGGAGTCATCGCCGAGCTTGCCTCATGGAGATTTGTATTTTGGTTTGTACTCCCATTCGTTGTGCTGGCCGTGATTTTGACGATTCCTTCCTTCCGGCACATGCAGCAGACCGGGCGCACATCATCCGGACAACGCCATCATAAGGAAATCTATGCCATCATTTTGACGCTGGGCACGGGGCTGCTGCTGACCGGCTCAGGCTCGATATCCGAATGGAGCGGCATCGCGTTGACGGTGGCGGGCCTTGTTCTAGTGGTGCCCCCTTTGCGGAAGCTGCTCCCTTCCGGGTCCTTCCTCCTTCGCAAAGGCCTGCCTGCCACCATTGTATCCAGAGGGTTCTACGTCGCCGTTTATGTCGCTACGGAGAGTTACGTCGTCTTGGCCCTGATCCAAGTGAAAGGTCTGTCCGCGGACATTGCTGGCTTGATTGTGGCCGCCGGAGCGTTGAGCTGGTCCACGGCGGCTTGGCTGCAATCCAAGCTTGACGAACGGGATGCCGGCAAGGGCAGGAAGAAGAGAGCGGTGATCGGAGTCGCCATGATGGTCATCGGCGTCATTTGCGTCATGGCGGTCATCGGGCTGCCTGGGGGCACTATTGCTTTGGCGATTTTGTCCCAAATATGCACCGGATTCGGCATCGGGCTGGCCAACCCGACAACAGGAGCCATTGCGCTGCAGCATGCAGAGCCCGGCCAGGAAGGCGAGGTATCGTCTCAGCTCCAATTCGTCGATGCGTTCGGGCCCGGATTAAGCGTAGGCATTGGCGGAGCGCTTATCGCCATCAGCGATTCGCTTGATTGGGGAATCTTTGCGGGCATCATGCTGGCCTTAACTGCCCAGTTGTTGTTCATCGTTATCAGCTTGGCCGCCGCCTCCCGCATTGCGGTCCAACGTTAAAGATAACCATTCATCTTCGTCCATCCGCCTGGTGCGGGTTCCGGAAAGGCTTCGATAGCAGTAAAAAAAGCATGCAGCGATGCATGCTTTATCTTCATAATGGCTCGCGTATGGCTCGCGCAGGAACGGATTGAAAGGTTCGGGCGCTTCCGCTTGACGCTGTTCCCGGCAGGCGGAAGCTATCCGGGCCTGCCTGCGGAACGGCGTATGGCGATTGGATGTTACGACATAATGAACTTCACGATCACCATGCCGAAGAAGACGACGAACATAAACCCGAACATGGCGTTGAACCCGAACAACACGTCTGAAAAATCATTTCTCGGTTCTTCGTTGACATGTTCGCGAGGATCCATCGTATTGGCTTCCATTAGCGCGTCCTCCCATTTGTCCGTCACGTTGCAATGATTCAGATCACAACATGGACAGGTAGTAAAACCCATTTTAACGCCTCTAGTATATCGAACGGCGGCGGAACTGTAAAGTCCGGGCCTTGTTATCGTGTGACAAATTCCTAACAAAATGCATCCTGCTCCGATTTCACATAAAAGTCCGACTTGTGGTATACTTTACTTGTTGACTCAGATATTCTGTTTTTCACGATAAAGGAGGTTCTCTAACATGGCTATCGTAAATGTGTCCGACCAGTCGTTCAAGACCGAGGTAGAAGGTCAGCAGGGCGTCGTATTGGTCGACTTTTGGGCGCCTTGGTGCGGCCCTTGCAAGAGATTGGCTCCGATTCTTGAAGAATTGGACGGAGAAGTAAGCGGTCAAGCAACGATCGCGAAGGTGAACGTGGATGAGAATCCGGAATCCGCTTCCCGCTTCGGCGTAATGAGCATTCCGACGATCATCGTGTTCAAGGACGGTCAGCCAGTGGACAAAGTGGTCGGCCTGAACTCCAAGGATGCGCTCAAAGGCTTGATTGGCAAGCATCAATAAGCATCCGTGCGGATGAGTATGCAATAGAAGAGAAGCCTTCCTGGCTCAGGAAGGCTTCTTTGCGTTGAGCAGAAGCGCAGCGCCCTCTTTTTTGATAAAATAGAAGAGTCATGCATCTACAACGAATGCCATGAGCTTTCGTGCAGGGTGCCGAGGCAGGAACAATGATGGTAAGGAGGGAGCTCGCGTGAGCGACTCGGACAAGAACCGCCCGAACTGGCGCGCAGAGCGGTGGAAGGCCCGCTGGAATGAACGCTATGCCCCGGAACAGGAAGACGAGCTGGATGCCGAAGCATTGGCTGAACGCGCCCAGGCGCTGGAGCAGATTCACCACAAGCTCGCCTTGCTGCCCGATGCGCCAGGCTGCTATTTGATGAAGAACAGAGAGGGCACAATTATTTATGTCGGCAAGGCCAAGGTGCTTAAGAACCGTGTCCGCTCCTATTTCTCGGGCAGCCATGACGGCAAAACCCAACGACTTGTAGCGGAAATCCGCGATTTCGAATATATCGTCACCGGCAGCAATATGGAAGCCCTCATATTGGAATGCAATCTTATTAAGAAGCATCACCCGCGTTACAATGTGCTGCTGAAGGATGACAAGACGTTTCCTTATATCAAAATAACGAATGAACGCCACCCGCGGCTTGAGGTGACGCGCCGGGTGCTGAAGGATAAGGCGAAATATTTCGGCCCTTATCCGAACGGCTTCGCTGCCCAACAGACGAAGAAGCTGCTCGACCGCCTCTATCCGCTGCGCAAATGCTCCACGATGCCGGATCGGGTCTGCTTGTACTATCATATCGGCCAGTGCTTGGCCCCCTGCGAGTACGAGGTGACTGAGTCCGAATACGAAAACATGGTGCAGGAGATCTCCAAATTTCTCAGCGGCGGACATGAAGAGATTAAACGTGAGCTGCAGCGGAAGATGGAGGAGGCGGCCGAGGAGCTGCAATTCGAGCGGGCCAAGGAATATCGCGATCAGCTGATGGCGATCGCGTCGATTATGGAGAAGCAGAACATCAATACATCCGATCAGGTCGATCGGGATGTGTTCGGGTTCGCGGTGGACAAAGGCTGGATGTGCGTGCAGATTCTTTATATCCGTCAAGGAAAAATGATCGAGCGCCATACGACGCAATTTCCGTTCTATGGGGAGCCCTATGCCGACTTCATGTCCTTCGTGACGCAATATTACAGCGAGAATCCGGCGGTGCCGAAGGAGATTCTTCTCCCGGATCCGGATGGACTGGCTGCGCTGACGGCAGACGCGGAAGACTTGGTTGACGTGGAAGACGTGGATGGCGGGGCTAATCGGGAGGGGCTGGACGCCGTTCCACATGCCGAAGAGAGCTTGGCGACGACAGAAGCGCTCCAGCAATGGCTGAAGGTGAAGGTCATCCTGCCGAAGCGCGGGCTGAAGAAGCAGATGGTATCGATGGCGATGGAAAATGCGCGGGTCGCTTTGGACGAGAAGTTCAAGCTGGTCGAGCGAAGCGAGGAGCGGACGCAGCGGGCTGCCCAACGGCTCGGGGATGCGCTCGGGATCGGTTCGCTGCGCCGGATTGAAGCCTTCGATAACTCCAATATTCAGGGGGCCGACCCGGTCTCCGCGATGGTCGTCTTCACGGACGGCAAGCCGGATAAGAAGGAATACCGGAAATACAAAGTGCGTACCGTCGTCGGCCCGGATGATTACGAGACGATGCGCGAAGTCATCCGCCGCCGCTATGAACGGGTGTTGAAGGAACAGCTGGATATGCCGGATCTCATTATCGTGGACGGCGGCCGGGGTCAGATGTCGGCGGCGCTGGATGTGCTCGAGAATGAACTCGGCCTTGACATCCCGGTATGCGGTCTGGTCAAGGACAACAAGCATAAGACGGCGCAGCTGATGGCCGGATTCCCGCCCGCCATCGTGCCGCTTGCGCGGGACAGCCAGGAGTTCTACCTGCTGCAGCGCATTCAGGATGAGGTTCACCGCTTCGCGATCTCGTTCCACCGCGAACGGCGGGCCAAATCGATGGTGACGTCTGCCCTCGATTCCATTCCGGGCATTGGCGAGAAGCGGCGGAAGCTGCTGCTCAAGCACTTCGGCTCCTTGAAGAAAATCAGGGAAGCATCGGTCGAGGATTTCCGGGAAATCGGGATTGGCGAGAAGCTGGCGAATACGATCTTGGCCTCGCTCCGGCGAGAGAAGGAACCGCAGGCAGCGGAGCCGGATGCCCCGGACATGGAGGCTGCCGATGTGGATAATGACGTGAACAATGATGAATAAAAGGAAACAAGCTGGAAGCTTTGCAGGCCGTTACTGCAAGGCTTCTTTTTTCGAGCGGGTTCCGGCGGTTTCGGTTGACGTACTGGACTTACGCTTGGCCCTAGAACCGGGCGGCGGCTCGGCCCCTCTAGGCAGGGGTTCGGAGCACCTTATTAAGCAATCTCCCCGTCGCTCAGAATCGAAGCTGGCACACGTCCCTGACGAGATGGGAGCGTGCCCAAAGGGATGGCCGCATGAAGGCTAGCGGGAAACGTTCCTGAGGAGAGGGGAGAGTGCGCGAAAGGAACGGCAAGGACAACCCCCCGGGACGGAAACTGAGCGAAGGGGAGAATGTCTATAAGGATGTTAACAAGAGATCAACTTGGCCTTGGGGAAGACACAGGAAGGCGGAGATGCGGGCTGTTTTACCGAACTGCCGGCAGCCGTCGCGCTGGTTTATAGACCAGTCATCCGGGGAATGTTATGATGTTGGTCAAGAAATAAGCATCGAGCCGGTAAAGGGTGTGTTGTCGTGTATTTCGACCGCGGAACGATAAGAACGAAGCTGCAAGCGCAGATCCAGGCGAACGGGCATATTATTGGCGTAGCGGCCGGCGCGGGCATCACCGCCAAGTATGCGGTTAAGGGCGGAGCGGATTTCATTTTAGCCTTGAATTCAGGCCGGTTCCGGCAGATGGGGCTGAGCTCGCTGGGCGGGCTGCTTCCCTTTTCGAACAGCAACGATCTGGTGATGGAATTCGGAACGAGGGAGATTATCCCTATCGTCAGAGACGTTCCCGTTATCTTTGGGCTGTGCGCGACGGATCCGACCATTGAGTTGGAGCAATATATTGAATCGATTCGGGAACAGGGCTTTTCTGGCATAAATAACTATCCGACCGTCGGATTAATGGGCGGTCTTTTTGGTGAGGCTTTGAAGGAAGAAGGGACTTGCTTCGACATTGAAATCGAGGCGATCCGGTTAGCGCATGCCAAAGGCTTGTTTACGATCGCATTCGTGTTCGAAGAAGATCAGGCGCGGCGTATGGCTGCTGCCGGAGCGGATATCGTGTGCGCGCATTTGGGCTTTACGAAGGGCGGCGTTCTTGGCGCGAAAAAAGTATTGTCGCTCAAAGCCGCGGCGGAGATGGCAAGAGATATTTTTAACGCTTGCGATGAAGTCAATACCGGTGTCATGAAGATGGTCTACGGCGGGCCAGTCAACACTCCTTCCGACGTGGAGTATATGTATGACAATACCGGAGCTGTAGGCTATTTGGGCGGCTCGTCCTTCGAGAGAATTCCTTCCGAAGCGGCGATTACGCAGGCGGCCAGCGAGTTCAAGGAGGCGGGGCTGACCGAGCAGGACAAGCTCCTTCGCCATATGCTAGAGGGCGTGGCCAAGCATTATGATCATGTGCAGTTCGTGAAGGAGTATGTAGCCGCGAATTACATGAATGAGATTTCGTTTGCCGAGCTCGCATTGGTAGCCCATATTTCGCGAACACATTTAAGCTACTTGTTCAAAAAAGAAGTAGGCTGCACGTTTCCCGAATACTTGACGAGATTTCGAATCAACAAGGCCAAGGAATTCATGAAGCAGAGCCATATTGACCTGTCCGAGGTGTCGGCGCTGGCCGGATATAATGACTACGCCCATTTCAGCAAAACATTCAAAAAACTGACGGGGCTGTCCCCGCGAGAATATCGACATCAGTACAAAAACACATAAAAGCCATACAAATTCACATGAATTGCCCAGGTGAAAGACCTATACTTGAATTGTAAGCAAGTTCAGCAATACTGAGTACTTCCACTTTACCGAGGAGGTTATGCCAGTGAAAACAGTCGCGATAGTCGGAACGTTTGATTCCAAAGGAACCGAGTTTGCTTTTGTCAGAGATATGCTTCAAGGTCTTGGTCTGAATACGCTTACGATCCATAGCGGAGTGTTCGAGCCGATGTTCGTCCCGGATGTCTCGAATGAGGAAGTAGCCAGGGAAGCTGGAGCGGATATTCGTGAAATCGCCTCCAAACGGGACCGATCGCTAGCCACGGAAGTACTCGCGAAGGGCATGGAAAAGCTGATTCCGAGACTGTACGCGGAAGGTAAATTCGATGGAATCCTCTCCTTCGGCGGCAGCGGCGGCACATCGATCGTTACGCCCGGAATGAGAGCGCTCCCAATCGGCGTGCCGAAGATTATGGTGTCGACCGTCGCTTCCGGAAATGTCTCGCAATATGTCGGGACGAGCGATATTATGATGTATCCATCTATCGTCGACGTGTCGGGACTGAACTCGATTTCGACCAAAATATTTACGAACGCGGCCATGGCGATAGCCGGTATGCTGAAGTTCGAGGTGGAGCATGCTGTGGAGAAAAAGCCGCTCATCGCGGCGACGATGTTCGGGCTGACGACGCCTTGCGTCAATCAAGCACGCGAGTATCTGGAGGAACAAGGCTATGAAGTGGTCGTGTTCCATGCCACGGGCGCCGGCGGCAAGACGATGGAACGGTTGATCGAATCCGGATTCTTCGATGGCGTGCTGGATATCACGACCACGGAATGGTGCGACGAGCTGGTCGGCGGCGTGCTCAATGCCGGACCGAACCGGCTTGAGGCGGCCGTGCGGGGGCGTGTGCCTCAAGTGGTATCGACAGGAGCGCTGGACATGGTCAACTTCGGCCCGTTCGATACGGTGCCCGAGAAGTTCGCGAATCGAACGTTCTACAAGCACAATCCGACCGTCACGTTGATGAGAACGACCGTGGAGGAAAATATAGAGCTGGGCAAAATTATCGCCGGGAAATTGAACGAGGCGACTGCTCCGACTGCGCTCATGCTGCCATTGAAGGGCGTATCCGGGCTGGATGTGGAAGGACAGCCATTCTACGGGCCGGAAGAGGATCAGGCCTTGTTCGATACGCTGAGACAGGAAATCGACCGCAATGCCATAGAACTCATCGAACTCGATTCGGACATCAATGACAAGAGCTTTGCACTGGCCGCAGCCCGGAAGTTAGTCGAACTGATGCGGAAGCGCACACAAGAGGAGGATGCAAAATGAAACAAACTCGACAGGAAATCATCAGTCAACTGAAAGCGCAAGTAGCCAATGGCGACATGATCTTGGGCGCCGGAGCAGGAACGGGGATTTCCGCCAAGAGCGGCGAAGCGGGCGGAGTTGATTTGATTATCATTTACAACTCGGGAAGATATAGAATGGCCGGCCGGGGCTCTCTCGCGGGATTGATGCCTTACGGGGACGCCAACCAAATCGTCGTCGATATGGGGGCGGAAGTACTGCCGGTCGTGAAGCGCGCTCCGGTGCTGGCGGGAGTATGCGGTACAGACCCGTTCCGCATCATGGATGTGTTCCTGAAGCAGTTGAAGGAGCAAGGCTTCGCAGGCGTGCAGAACTTCCCGACCGTGGGCCTGATCGACGGCGTCTTCCGGGCGAATCTGGAAGAGACGGGCATGGGCTATGATTTGGAAGTGGACATGATTCGCAAGGCTCATGAGCTTGATCTGCTTACGACGCCGTATGTGTTCGACGAGGAGCAGGCGATGAAGATGGCCAAGGCAGGCGCGGATATTTTGGTTGCGCATATGGGCTTGACGACCAAAGGGACGATTGGCGCGAAGACTGCTCTCTCGCTTGACGATTGCGCCAAGAAAGTCCAAGCCATCGCTGACGCAGGCCGTGCGGTGAATCCGGATATTTTGGTCATCTGCCACGGCGGTCCGATTGCGGAGCCGGAGGATGCCCGCTATATTTTCGAGCATACGACGGGCATCGACGGATTTTTCGGCGCTTCCAGCATCGAGCGGTTCGCGGCCGAGGTTGGCATCCGCCAGCAAGCCGAAGCGTTCAAAAATGTAAAATTGAAATCGTAAATAAAGAAAAACAGCATTGCTGGGCTTGTCCCGCGACGCCTGTTATAAATAAGACGTGTACGGGTTAACCGCCGCTTGGCAGGGTCAACCCGCGCACGTCTTTTTTCATGGCAGCCTTGCGCTATACCGATGGAGATACCTCACGCTGTACACGATCAACATCGGCAGCGCCAGATAGAATACGCCAAGTCCGAGGCCGGACGCTGTGCCCTCCAGCAGATAAGAGATGCTCATCAGCACGTTGTCGAGCATGAGATGGGCGAACATGGCCGTCCAGAAGCCATGGCGCAGCATAATGGCGAGGAACAGGAGGCCGATTATGAGCAGCTCCACCGGTCGCGAATAGTACGGGTAAATCGGATAAGTCACATGGCCGAAGGCCCAGATCAAGGTCGGAATGACCCCGGCTGCCCAAGGGTTCCGAATCCAGCGGTTCAGCAGGCCGGTCCCGAACCAGCGGAATACGCCTTCCTCTGAAATCGCCGCCATCCAGGCGAGGAGCGGATAGAGGGCTGGCGCGGTCAGATTGAGCGGAGACATGGAGGCATCGGTGGCCGACCAGGCGCCGAAGCCGGTCTCCAGCGTCAGGAAGATGACGCTCTGTACCCCGAGCAGTACGCCCGCATACAGCGTTCCGAGGCGGAATGACCCGGTCAAGACCGTGCCGAATGACCGATCGCGCCATGTCGGCAGCAGCTCGCTTCGTCCTGACTGTCTCCAGAAATAAGAGCCCGACACCAGCGAAAAATAAAGGAACAGCCCTTGCGTAACCGTAATGGCCCCTTGCAGCACGAGGGCCACATTCAGATTCAGCTCCGTACGGGGCACTCCGAACTGCAGGACGACCAAGCCGGGCATCATATTCCACATATGGAGCATGGAGATGGCGCATGACAGGAGCGACAGAGCGATTAAGGTGCCTGAGCCGAAGCGGATCCGCCGCCGGTAATAAATGCAAGCCCACAGCGCAAGCATACTGAGTCCCATCGACATCCACCGGTAGCCGATACGATAGAGGGAACCGGCGGTCTCGGTCTGCTTCACATCAATGTCCTTGTAATCGGACGGAATGCTCCAGACGGGATGCAGCGCCACGACGCGATCTAAGCGCATGCGAACGACTAGTTCGAGCCGGGCAGCCCCGATCTCGCCCTGCTTGACGGAGTAACGCAGTTCATCCGCCTTAGACAAATGATCATCCTGCAGTTCCAGCTTGGATACGTCCCAGCCGAGCGCGTTCAGCTCGCGGTCGGCAATTGGCCGCGCCTTCTCAACGGCGAGCGCGGGGGCCTCCGATTGTGGACTCTCTGGAATGGCGGCTAATTCATACCCCACGATGCTGCCGCTTGTCATATGTACATCAACCTTCAAAATGTCGTTCCCATCGGGTGTCGTGACACCGAGCAGGACTTGATAAATATCTATCGGGGCCTGGCTGTCCCATGGAGCATAGCTGGCGGCCAGCCTCTCCCGGTTCATATATCCCGACATTAGTCTGTCGGTCTGGTAGACGACCGTCGGCTCCTGTTCCGACAGCATGATGCGGCTTCTCCTCGGCTCGCGCTTCACAAATTCAACCGCCCGCTCGGCAGCCTGCCGCTTCGTAAGAAGCGTTCGCTCCTGCTCTGGCCCGGTCCGGTTCGCTTCCTGAAGCGAGGGAATAACTATCTGCAGGAGCACAAACACTATAAATCCAATGATCGAAGCCAGCCATAAACGTTTCGTTACATGATGGAACACAGGCATAGAGCTACCTCCGTTATCGATTCCGGTGCTTTTCATTATTGTATCCACTCCATTGGCGTAAAGTCCAGGCATGAAAATTATGGAATAAACCAGCTACACGCTGAAATAGAAAGCGCGAAAGACACAGTGAGAGATTAGGATAGGATGTAAGCGCTATTTAAAGTCTTTTTCCTATATTTTTTGTTTATTTTGTGCCTGCATCGACTTTGTGCCCCTGTCATGAAACGTATATAATCTCGTTATGAATTGAATACGGCCGAATTTCGTGAATTACGAAAGCGGGGGACCCGATCATTGGGGTGAATTTTGCGCCGATCCGCATTATGGATCTTGGCAAATAGGGCGGCCTGGACGCGCCCGAATCCGTCAGCTAACCTCGTAGGCATTGAACGTCAGGATACCAGCGTTAGCATTGGAGTTCCAGTGCTTTTTTTCGTGCTGAAAATGAGGTGATTTCGTTGAAATCAATTAAAAAAGCATCCCGGTGGAAGCTCACCCCGCCGCGAATTCTGGTGACGGGGTTCGGGACGATTATTCTCATCGGGGCGCTGCTGCTGATGCTTCCGATAGCCAATTCAGATGGCCAGCCTCTCCCTTTCATCGATGCGCTGTTCACAGCCACGTCGGCAACTTGCGTAACGGGGCTTGTTGTGGTGGATACGGGCACGCATTTCACCTTGTTCGGGCAGATCGTCATTATTACGCTGATTCAGGTCGGCGGACTTGGCTTCATGACGATGGGGACGCTGTTCGCGCTTGCCTTCCGCAAGCGTATTTCGTTAAAAGAACGTCTCATTTTGCAGGAAGCGCTGAATCAAGGCAGCATGGAGGGCATCGTTCGCCTGATTCGCAAGGTGCTGCTGTACGCCTTCAGCATCGAAGGTGCAGCGGCGGTCCTGTTCACGCTGCGCTGGTCATTTGACCTGCCGTTCGGCAAGGCATTGTACTTTGGCATATTTCACGCGATATCGTTTTTCAATAACGCCGGCTTCGATCTGTTCGGCTCCGTATCGGGACCGTTCAGCAGCCTGACCCGGTATGTCGGCGACCCGATCGTGAATACCGTCTCGATGCTGCTGATCGTGCTGGGCGGACTCGGCTTTATCGTCCTGTCCGATGTAGCGGAATACCGGCGCACCCGCAGACTGGCGCTCCATTCCAAGGTCGTGCTGACGATGACGGGCTTGCTCATCGTATTGGGCGCCATCGTCATTTTCGTCTTCGAATTCACGAACCCGGCGACGCTGGGCAGTCTGAACGGCTGGCAGAAGATGTGGGCGGCATTCTTCCAATCGGTCAGCCCGCGTACAGCCGGAGCGAATACGGTCGATATCGGCACGATGCGGCAAGCAACGCAGTTCTTCATGGTCGTGCTGATGTTCATCGGCGCCTCTCCTGGCTCGACGGGCGGCGGAATCAAGACGACGACGTTCGCCATTCTTATCGGCGCCGTCATCACGATGATTCGGGGGAAGGAGGACATCGTAATCTTCCGTCATCGGCTGGGCAAAGACCGGATATTTAAGGCGGTCACGATAACATTGATGGCCTTGTTCATGGTGATCGGGGTAACGATGGTATTGTCCACGACCGAGGATCATCCATTTTTGATGATATTGTTCGAGACGACTTCGGCGTTCGGGACCGTCGGACTAACGGCGGGCCTGACGACCGATTTGACCGTAGTCGGCAAATTATTGATCTGCCTGATGATGTTCGCGGGGCGGCTGGGTCCGATTACGCTGGCCTATGCCTTAGGCCCAAAAAGCGAACGTGAGCTATTCAAGCACCCGGAAGGAAAAATTACGATCGGATAAAAGGCCGGCATTCCGGGATTACCATATAGAAGAAGAGTAATGGGCGAAGGAGCAATACGAACATGGAGTTACAGCAATTTGCAGTCGTGGGGATGGGCAGATTCGGTTCGAGTCTGGCGCAGGAGCTGGTCGAGCTCGGCCATCAGGTGCTGGGAATCGATAAGGATGAAGAGGTTGTCTCGGAGATGAACAACGTCTTGACGCATGCCGTCGTTGCCGATGCGGCGGATGAGGATGTTCTTCGTTCGCTCGGCATCCGGAATTTCGATTGCGCCATTGTCGCTATCGGGAATGATCTGCAGACGAGCGTTCTCGTCAGTATCCAGATGAAGGAGCTTGGGGTCAGAAAAGTGGTCGCCAAAGCCGTGTCCGAGCTGCACGGGCGCGTGTTGGAGCGGATTGGCGTCGATCGGGTCATCTATCCGGAAAGGGATATGGGGATCCGTGTGGCCCACCAACTGGTATCGCCGAACCTTCTGGATTATATCGAATTGTCCAAGGACTATACGATTGCGGAGCTGAGTGTTCCCGGCAATTTGCGCGGCAAGATGCTCAAGGATGTCAACCCGAGAGCCCGGTACGGCTGCAGCATCGTGGCGCTGCATAAGCCGAACGGCGTGATTATCGCTCCATCGGCCGAGGATGTCCTCCAGGACGATGATGTCATGGTCGTCATCGGAACGAATGCCCAGATCGATCAATTCGAGGATCAGATCGGGAAGCGCAGGTAGATGCAATAAAGCCCTCCAGGCCATTCCGGCGGAGGGCTTTGCTGCATGCATGCAGGGCGGGATTAGAACAGAATTTTGGCCATAATCAGTAAGAGCAGGAAATAGCCGCTTAGGCTGGCCAGCACATACACGAAGCGGTTATTCCGCGACACTTGGGCTTGCTCCAGCGACTCATAGATGGTCATCATGACCGATACGAGCCAGGCGAGGCCGGCGATGGAGAGCGCCAATAAATAGAATGACAGCAGCGAGATGATTCCGGCGACCGCATAGATAGGTCCGTAAGGCATCTGCATCGCCGCTAACTGGACGAAAAAGGTCTTGGCGTCGAGCTTCCGACCGCCTTTCCAGCGGTTCACGAAGTAGAGCGAGCCGAAGAGGGCGGCCAAGGCGACGAGATGGAGCAGCATCAGCTGCAGAAAATATGAAAACGGCGGAGCCGTGTTGCCAAGTCCGATCGGCAGGGGGCCGAACAGAAACTTCGCGAATTGGTCAATGAACAGATAGCCGAAGAGCGCAAATCCGATCGCAGACGCGGCAGCGCCGATCACGCCGTACCAATAATCGGCTCCCGTCGTCATATAGCTTGCCGCCTGAGGCTCCTTCATGAGGCGGACAACGCGTGCCATGTCGATATTCGGCCTGGATGTCTTCGGCGAGCCATAACCTGGATCCGTCGGCTGCACGGGTTCCTGCGTATGACGAACGGGAAACGGCTGCTCCGCCGCGGCGGCAGTCTCCCACCGATCCGGAGAGGACGCCTGGGTTTCATCTGCTGGGCGTCCCTCATGCACCCGGCACGTATGTACTTCGTGCTCTTGCAGCGGTTCGCCGCATCGATTGCATACTTTCATCTTCTCTACCTCCTAGATTTCCCCCATCATGCATGAACATATCGGGTCTCGTGTCTCTGTATATGTAACAGTATTAGATTCGACGCATCCTCTCCTATTCCTGCTTCGATTGCGCATTCCATCCGGAGGCGGCCCGGGCCGTCTCTTCGATGAACCGTCTTGCGGTCAGACTGAGGGCGGCTTGCTTCGCATAGACAAGCGACGTGATCCGCTCCGTCTGCACCAGCTCCTTCAGATGGATGGCGACGAGCCCGTTGTCGTCCAGCCATTCGGAGCGCAAGTACGATTTGGGGAGCAGCGCCGCAGCATGGCAGGGAGACAGCAGGCGGACGATCGCTTCGAAGGAGTCGATCTCCATCCGGATGTCGGGAACGATATGGTGGCGCCGGAACAGGTCGTCGATCAGCTTGCGGTACCAGGTGCCTTTAGAGAACAGCAGCATCGGGAGACCGTTCAGCCGGGCAATCGAACCCTGATCGCCGGAGGCCAGCTCATGCTCCCGCGGCATGACCAGTTCCAAATGATCGGAGAACAGGGGAAGACAGACGAGGCTCGGATCGCGGATCGCGTCGGCGACCAAGCCGACATCAACCTTTTGATCCCGGATGAAGGAAATGATCTCGTGCGTCTTGCCGGTTACGGTTTTCAATTGCGCTTCCGGATATTTTTCTACAAATAAAGAAACAAACAGCGGCAGCGTCGTCTGCAGCGTCGTCAAGCTCGCCCCGATCGTGACGGACGCATGGCCTTCGATCTTGTAATCCGCGATCGACTTCAAGAAATCAAGCTGCCGGTTGCGGATGTCGAGCGCGAACTCATACGTAATCTGTCCGACCCGGGTCAGCTCCAGCCGCTTGCCGTTCCGGATGAACAGATCGACGCCGAGTTCGCTCTCCAGCTTCGCGATTTGGCGGGAGAGGGCGGGCTGGGACAGGTTGAGCCGCTTGGATGCCTGATTCAAGGTTGATAATTCAACGACGGTAGCGAATGATTCCAGCAAATCGAGCACTGCGCTTCCTCCTTTTGCCATGTACTAAAAGGTTGCCATTTCAGATAAATGACTTTGATATGCGTAAAAGTTATTAAAATTATAAAAACATTGCAATACCATTATAAGAGAAAAAGAGGTAACATGAGAAGTGTCACAACTTAGTCACAAGTATGGAGAGCGGTTACATCGGCATCCCTCAAGAGATTCACCCGTATGTCATAATGTGGATCGCCTCCGATTTCGCAAAAATGACAAAATGTTGACGCTTTCGACAGGCACGGGTAAAATGAGGGTTGTTTCAATTACCAAAATCTACTGGTACGTACATGGAAAGGGGAAACGGCACGCTTATGAAACGAGGTTATTTTTACTCGCGGAAGTTGCATTCGCTTCTCGGGGTTATCCCGCTCGGCTTCTTTCTTGTGGAGCATATGCTGACCAACTTCGCGGCATTTGACGGCGGGAAGGAAGCGTTTCAGAGCAGCGTCAAGATGTTGAATGACCTGCCGCTCATTTTCTTTCTCGAGATGTTCGGCATCTGGCTTCCGCTTCTGTATCACGGAGTGTATGGTCTCTATATCGCCTATACCGCGAAGAACAACGTAGGGAACTTCAACTACGGGCGCAACGTGGCATTTCTATGGCAGCGGATTACGGGGGTCATCACGTTTATTTTCGTCACCTGGCATGTGTTCGAGACGCGCTTCCAGATTACACTCGGCAATGTGACGCATGAAGAGCTGGGCACTCATATGAACGGTATCGTATCGCAGCCGCTCATGTTCGCCGTCTATACGATCGCGGTCATCGCGGCATCGTATCATTTCACGAACGGACTGTGGGCCTTCCTCGTCAGCTGGGGAATCACGATTGGCCCGCGCGCGCAGAAGGTGTCGGCCAAGATTTGCATGGGCTTGTTCGTGATCATGTCCGTCTTGTTCGTATTGTCGCTGTTCGGCTTCCGCGGAGAAGAGTTCCAGGCGGCTTCCGTTATGATGGATACAGTCAAATCGGTTATTGGTTAAGGGGGAGGACGCATAATGGCTAAGCAGAAAATCATCGTCGTCGGCGGCGGTCTCGCCGGTCTGATGGCTGTCGTAAAAGCAGCGGAGGCAGGCGTGCACGTTGACCTGTTCTCTCTGGTTCCCGTCAAGCGGTCCCACTCCGTATGCGCTCAGGGCGGAATCAACGGGGCGGTCAACACGAAGGGGGAAGGCGACTCGCCATGGGAGCATTTTGACGATACGGTATACGGCGGGGACTTCCTCGCGAACCAACCTCCGGTCAAGGCAATGTGCGAAGCGGCGCCGGGCATCATCCATTTGATGGACCGGATGGGCGTCATGTTCAGCCGCACGCCGGAAGGGCTGCTTGATTTCCGCCGCTTCGGCGGCACGCAGTATCACCGGACAGCGTTCGCCGGTGCAACGACCGGCCAGCAGCTGTTGTATGCGCTTGACGAGCAGGTGCGCCGTTGGGAAGCCGCTGGTCTCGTCACCAAGTATGAGCATTGGGAATTCCTGTCGGCCGTTATCGACGAGGATGAAGTGTGCCGCGGCATCACGGCGCAGGATCTCCGCTCGATGGAAGTCAAGTCGTTCGCGGCCGATGCGGTCATTCTCGCGACCGGCGGTCCCGGCATTATTTTCGGCAAGACGACGAACTCGGTTATCAACACAGGGACGGCAGCCAGCGCTGTCTACCAGCAGGGGGTCCGCTATGCGAACGGGGAATTCATTCAGATTCACCCGACGGCCATTCCGGGAGATGACAAGCTTCGTCTCATGTCCGAGTCCGCGCGCGGCGAAGGCGGACGGATCTGGACCTACAAGGACGGCAAGCCATGGTATTTCCTCGAGGAAAAGTATCCGGCATACGGGAACCTCGTGCCGCGTGATATCGCGACTCGGGAAATTTTCCATGTCTGCGTCGATTTGAAGCTCGGCGTCAACGGCGAGAACATGGTCTACCTCGATCTGTCGCACAAGGATCCGAAGGAGCTTGACGTCAAGCTCGGCGGCATAATCGAGATTTACGAGAAGTTCATGGGGGACGACCCGCGCAAGATTCCGATGAAGATCTTCCCGGGTGTCCACTATTCGATGGGCGGCATGTGGGTCGACTACAACCAGATGACGAATATCAAGGGCCTGTTCGCCGCAGGGGAATGCGAATACCAGTATCACGGGGCGAACCGTCTCGGCGCCAATTCCCTCCTGTCGGCCATTTTCGGCGGCATGGTCGCGGGGCCGAAGGCCGTGGAATATATTCGAGGACTGGATAAGTCCGTTGAGGATATCTCCTCCAGCGTATTCGACCGCGAAGTCAAGCTGAGAGCGGATCGGTACGATAATCTGCTCAAGATGGACGGCAGCGAGAATGCCTATGTTCTCCATAAAGAGCTGGGCGAATGGATGACGAACAATATGACGGTCGTCCGCTACAATTCGAAGCTGGAAGAGACCGTCGTGAAGATCAAAGAGCTGAAGCAGCGTTATGCGAGCATCAATATGTCGGATACGGCGCGCTGGAACAACCAGGCCGCCAGCTTCACCCGCCAGCTGTGGAACATGCTCGAGCTGGCCGAAGCGATGACGAAGAGTGCCCTGCTTCGCAACGAGAGCCGCGGCGCTCATTACAAGCCGGACTACCCGGATCGGAACGACGAGGACTTCCTCAAGACGACGATTGCCGCCTGGACGCCGGAAGGGCCGGAGATCAGTTACGACGAGATAGACGTATCCCTCATTCAACCGCGGAAGCGCGATTATACGACGGATAAAAAAAGTAAAAAGAAAGGAGAATAACGATGGCGGAAGCAGTGGCATCATCCAAGAAAATTAAGTTCATTGTGACGCGTCAGGATTCGCCTGATGCAGCTCCTTATACCGAAGAGTTCGAAATTCCGTATCGCCCGAACATGAACGTCATCAGCGCCCTGATGGAGATTCAGCGGAATCCTGTCAACGCGTCGGGCAAAGAGACGGCCCCGGTCTGTTGGGAGTCGAACTGTCTGGAAGAAGTGTGCGGCGCCTGCTCGATGGTCATCAACGGCAAGCCGCGCCAAGCCTGCTCGGCCTTGATCGACAAGCTGGAGCAGCCGATTCGCCTGGCTCCGATGAAGACGTTCCCGATCGTGCGCGATCTGGTCATCAACCGGGAGCGGATGTTCAATGCGCTCAAGCGCGTCAAGGCCTGGATTCCGATTGACGGCACATATGATCTGGGACCGGGGCCGCGCATGGCGGAGACGAAGCGCCAGTGGGCGTATGAGCTGTCCAAGTGCATGACCTGCGGCGTATGTCTCGAAGCTTGCCCGAACGTGAATGACAAGACAAGCTTCATCGGACCGGCGCCGCTATCGCAAGTCCGTCTGTTCAACGCGCATCCGACGGGCGAGATGAACAAGGATGAGCGCTTGGAAGCGCTGTTAGACGATGGCGGCATTGAAGGCTGCGGCAACTCGCAGAACTGCGTCCGCTCCTGTCCGAAGGAGATTCCATTGACCACATCCATCGCGGAAATGAATAAAGACACGACCAAACTGATGTTCAAGCGCTGGTTCAAAATGTAACCAAGGCTGCGTCAGGCCACGGGCGTCCCGGGAACGGGGCGCTCTTTTTATTTTGTCCCTCGGTATGCGTGACTGTGATAGGCTGCCAACGTGAACTGCGCGCCATGACATAGACATGCTGTCAACGCGATATGGAGAGAGTACGATGCTGTCAATCCGCTAACCGACGGGCAAGATGCTAATCGGTGAGGCAAGAACGGTTGAATCCTGCAAATCTACAGTATTTCTCTTGTTTGGATACTGTTTCCGATGAAATTGCTGCAAATCTGCATCTTTTACCCCGTCCAATCTCAAATCCAAGCTTAAAAGCACAAAATTGATGCCTTTTTGCAGGAATCTCTTTTTCAAAATAGAGCTTCACCGGGAATGCTGTATTTTTGCAGCATTGGCCTGGGGAACGCAAGCTGCCCGGAGCAATGTGCTACTGGCAGCAGTAATAAATTTGACAAATTCGTGAATTTCATATTTCCGTAGACAACAATTTCCTTTATAGTAATGGTAAATATAAGCAGCACCTTTGCGGCACCTCTGGCATCACCTTGAGTCTGGAACAGACAGGATAGAGGAGGGATTCTCATTGCGTGAATCATTTACGAACTGCGAAAGCGACGCTATGGCGTGCTCCCGGTTGTTCTACCCGCACATTAAGGAAGCGGTCGATCTGTGGGATCCTATCGGCCTGCTGTCACTGGGCGCGCCGTCTGACGAGTACGACAGCTTGTCCCTGCATATTACGCTGCTGTACGCCAAGCGTCCCGAGCCGGACGGCATGGCTGCGCAATTGGAGCGATATATGGAGGAGCAATTCGGCCTCGGTCCGGCAGTCATGCCGCGAGATCGCGGGGAAGCGTGGACGCGAAGCATTCGGACATTTTGTCGGCACTTACTTGAAGATGAACGGTTGTTCGAGCGTTATGAGCATTGGCGGCTTCACCACGGGCGTTGTCATACGACAGAGGTATGCTGAGGGGCTGGAGGAGGGCTAGCCTGTCTGAATCATGAGGTAAGCCCGCTGCCCTCGCGCGAGTCCACCAGTATCGGCATCGAGAAGGGCAGGGCTTGCAGGTCGCTGCCTCCCCCGAATCCGCCGTATCGGCATCGAGAAGGGCAGGGCTTGCAGGTCGCTGCCTCCCGAATCCGCCGTATCGCATCGAGAAGGGCAGGGCTTACAGGTCACTGCCCTCCCGGCCGAGTCCACAGTATCGGCATCGGGAAGGGCAGGGCGGGCAGGCCGCTGCCGCGGACGGCTAGCGGAACAGCCGCTTGATGATATCCAGCCTCCGGGCGGCACCGGGATAGCGGAAGGAGAAATCAAACGCGGTCGTCTGATAGAGGACGCTCTTCCGATGGCTGAACGTATTGAAGCTGTGAACGCCGTGATAGCTGCCGATTCCGCTCTCGCCCACCCCGCCGAACGGAAGATAAGGCGTAGCCAGGTGCATGAGCGTATCATTGATGCAGCCGCCGCCAAACGGAAGCTGCCGGACGACGCGCTGCTGCAAGGCCCGATCGGCCGTGAACAGATAGAGCGCGAGCGGCTTCGGCCGCTCAAGGATCGCGTGCTCGGCTTCCTCGTACGACTCGTAAGTGAGAATGGGCAGTATCGGCCCGAATATCTCCTCCTGCATGACGGGTGACGACCAGTCCGCTTCCGTCATGACGGTCGGAGCCAAGCGCAGCCGCTCCCGGTCGGATTCGCCGCCGAAGGCGATGCGGCCGTTGTCCAGGAAGCTGTGCAGCCGTTCCCAGTGCCGCTCGCTGACGATAGATGCGTACTCGCCGCTGTCAAGCGGCCGCGGTCCGAAGAATTGGCTAATCGTCCGCTCCAGCTCGCGGATTAGCTCATCGCGGCGGGATTGATGGACATATACGTAATCCGGCGCGACGCAGGTCTGCCCGGCATTCGTCCATTTGCCGAAGGCGATCCGTCTGGCCGCAAGCTTCATATCAGCGTCATGATGGACGATGCAGGGGCTCTTGCCGCCAAGCTCCAGCGTGATCGGAATCAGGCGGGAGGCCGCCGCCTCCATGACGAGCTTGCCGACCGGGACGCTGCCGGTGAAGAAAATATAATCGAACGGCCAGGCCAACAGCTGCTGGGCCGTCTCGGCGTCCCCCTGCACGACGGCGACATGACCCGGATCGAACGTCTCCCCGACGAGACGTTCCAGCACCGCGCCGGTATGCGGCGTCAGCTCTGACGGCTTCAGCACCGCCGTGTTGCCGGCGGCGATTGCGCCGATAAGCGGGGCGAGGGCCAACTGGAACGGATAGTTCCAGGGGGCGATGATGAGCGCGCTGCCGTACGGCTCAGGCACAATCATGCCGCGGCTTCCCAGATGGGTGAGCGCCGTCCTGGCACGGCGCGGCTTCGCCCAGCGGCTGACCCGCCGCGCAGCCAGCCGCGCTTCCTCCAGCACGATGCCGATCTCGGTCATGTACGCTTCCGACGCGCTCTTCCCCAAATCCTGCCGAAGCGCGGCGGTGATGTCCTGCTCCATCCCGCGCACGCGGTCAGCAAGGCGGATAAGGGCTGCGCGCCGCTCCTTAACGTCACGGGTGCGCCCTTCACGGTAATACGTTTTTTGCATTTCCAACAGAGCCGGATCTGTCATGGATGACGCCTCCTCTCCCCAATCGCAATGCTTCATGACCTCATTACAACATATTTTTTTGCGGTTTGCATTGAACTTCTTGCTGATTCATAATAAAAGTACAGAATTCAATATTATTTCGCTTATTTTTCCTGGCGATTGCGGCACGGCTATGGAATGCGGGAAGGGAATATCATTCGCCCAGCTTCGCTGCCCAATCCGGACTAATGCGCGTCGGCCAAGCTGCCGCCGATCCGCTTATTCGGTCCCTTCGGAAATGGGCACTGCTTACTTTGACAAGAGAAAGGGTATCATATCTCGGATTGCCCGCGCATAACACAGAACAAGACACCGACATTCATAGTCTAGAGAGGAGACAATAACATTATGCAATCCATCGCTATCATTTCAGATATACATGGTAATTTGCAGGCATTGGAAGCGGTGCTGCAGGATGTGGAGCGCCAAGGCGCCGACCGGATCTACTGTCTTGGCGATGTCGTCGGGAAGGGCCCGAATCCGGCGGAGGCTGTCGATCTCATCTGGGAGCATTGCGATGTGATCGTGCGCGGCAATTGGGATGAGCTTGTCCTGCGGATGGAAGAGGACATCCAATTCCGCTGGCACGCCGAACGGCTGGGCGAGAAGCGCCGGAGCATGCTGGCCGCGCTGCCGTTCTCTCATGACTTCATCATGAGCGGCCGGCATATCCGTCTCGTCCATGCGTCCCCGCAGAGCGTCTATCATCGGGTACAGCCGTGGGATGCGGAAGAGAGAAGACTCGGCATGTTCGAATTCACCTCCTCCCTCAACGAGCCTCTTCATCCGTGCCAATCGCCGGATGTTGTCATATACGGGGATATTCATAATGCTTATTTGCAGCATCTTCAGGGCCGCACGCTGGTCAACTGCGGCAGCGTAGGCAATCCGCTTGACATTACCCAGGCGTCCTATATTATGCTGCAAGGGAGCTTGGGGCAAGTGACGACCAGTGAATTTTCGATTCATTTTCACCGGGTGCCCTATGATATCGAACGGGCTGTCCGGGCTGCCCAAGAGGCGGATATCCCGGGCCTCCAGCCGTACGTGCGGGAGCTGCGCACCGGCGTGTACCGTGGGCTTCAAAGCGGAGAAGCATAGACTCGGAAGCGCGGCATCCAGCCATGCGAGCCTGATCGGACGATGAGGACAGCCCGTAACGGACTGTCCTGTTTGCCGTGCGGCGGCAGAAGTCATGGACTCTTTTTCCATAGAATGCTATGCTGTGTAGCGGTGATATCTATGTTCCGAATCGGAGACTTTTCAAAATCAACGCAAGTGTCCATCCGAATGCTGCGCTATTATGATGAAGTCGGCCTGTTGAAGCCGGCCCGGGTTGATGAGCTTACAGGCTATCGGCTCTATTCCATCGACCAAATCCCAGTCATACAGCAAATTATCCTTTTACGAGATATGGAATTCAATGTTGCTGAAATCGCTTGCGCCCTTGCCAACTGGGAAGATTCCTTCATTATCGGGCAATTGGAGAATAAAAAGAAAGAAATACATGCAGCGATTCGGCGGGAATTAGAGCATATCGCCAAAATCGAAGTCGCGATAAAAGACCAGACCGAATCCCATTGCCCTGTCTACCGCCCGAGTCACAGCGATTGACGAGGAGAACGGCATCATTCAGCTTGCGTATATTGACGCATATGAAGGCAGCCCGGCCCTTGATGAGAAGCCTTACACTCCAAGCCTCGACAGGGTGGAAATTCCGCATGTGCCGGACTGGTGCGCCCACTGGCCTGGAGGAATCGGCCTCGTTCGATTGGGCCAAGGAGTTTCGCTGGAGCAATGAATGAGAGAGTTTCATTTGGACCGCCACAGACTACGAAAAGCGATTCGATCATCAAATTTTCATCATTTGTTACACAACGGTAATATTTCTGTTAACGGAGGTTAATGTTGAGAGGGTATATTGATAACAAGACCCCCTTTTGATGAATATATATCCCTTGAGTCGGACCTGAATGTTCAGGTCCTCTTTTTTTTTGCCTCTTGGCTGTCAGGAGCGGCCGGAAGGACCAAAAAGCCGCTCTACGCGAGCGGCACTTCATGTCTTTGTTTCTGCTTGTAGTAGACCCAGGACGTGAAGCCGATCTCGAGGAGCCGCTTCCGGACTTGCTCCCATTCGTCGCCGACCCGGGACGGCTTGTGGGCATCGGAGCCGAACGTGACATCGACGCCGAAGTGAAGGGCCCGTTCCAGAATCTCGTCGGAAGGATACCAGCCGCCGCTCAGCTTCGTCTTGCCGGACGTATTGATCTCGATCGCCACGCCGCAATCGGCGATGACGGACAGCGTCTCATCGATAGCCTCGGCAGCAGCGATATCCGAGAAGGCCGGATAGTTCCCCTTCATCGCGTCGATGTGGCCGAGAATCTGGAACATGCCGGAGCGGGCGGAATCGCGAATGAGCTCATAATACGTTACCTTCTGGGCGATGCGTTCTTCATCGGACAGCTTTTTCCACCGGTTCTTATTGAAAATGCTGATCTCGTTCGTATAATGAACGGATCCGATTATATAATCGAACGGATACCGGTCCAGCATCTGGCGGTAGGTCTCGGCGTGCGGAGGGAAATAGTCGGACTCGATGCCGAGCAGCACGTCGATGCGTCCTTCATATTCCCGCTTCAGCTCCAGCACTTCATTCACATAATTCTCGAAGTCGCTCTTCGCCATCGCGATATTGGGAAAGGCCTGATCTTCCTCTCTGCCGAAGTACGGGGTATGATCGGAAATGCCGATGACGTCCAGCCCGTTCGCGATCCCTGCCTCGATGTATTCCCGGATATTTCCGTCCGCATGCCCGCAGCGGAAATGATGTGTATGCAAGTCGAATTTCATATCTTTTTCCTCCTATTCTGACCCGATGAATTGCGTTTCCGGCATGCCTTTCAGGTCATTCAGGAACTGCTGCATCGCGGAATTCAAATATCGGCCCGTACGGTACATGACGCCGACCGGATGGGCGATCTCCAACTCATGGATATGTACAATCTGCAGGGTTCCCCGCTTCAGCTCGTTGCTGACGGACAGCTTCGAGATGATGGCTGCGCCAAGATTCAGCTCTACCATCCGCTTCACTTCCTCGCTGCTGTTCAATTCCATCACAATATGAGGCTGAATGCCGTGACGGCGGAACGTCTCATCCGCGAACCGGCGGCCGAGGGTGTCGGTGGACAGCATAATGAGAGGGATATCCCGCAGCAGATCCATGGTGCCATGCTTATGCTCGGCTAGCGGATGGTTCGCATTGACAACCAGTTCGAACGTGTCGTAGTACAGAACGGAAGAGACAAGATTCGGATTCTGCTCATTCAAATACCCGATTCCGATATCCAAGGTGCCATTTTCGATTTGGCTCATGATTTGGGTTGAGGACATGGACAAGATGGAGGTCTTGATGAGCGGGAATTGATCCTGGAAATAGGAAAGCACCCGCGGGAGAATTTGAATGGCAATCGATGTCGTCGTTCCAAGCACGATATGACCCTGCGGAATTTGCTGCAAATCGTTCAGCTTTTGCTTCAAATCATCGACGATTTGGAGTATGCGTTCGGCTTGTTCAAGAAACAACCGGCCGCTGTCGGTCAGCGTAACCGGCTGATTGCGATCAATGAGAATGGTCTTGAACTCATCTTCCAAGCTCTTGATTTGCGCAGATACGGCAGGCTGAGTCAGGTTCAGCAGTTCGCCGGCTTTGCGGAAGCTCATTGTCTTGGAAATCGTGATGAGCGTTTCCAATTGGCTCAAATTCATTGAAGCTCTCCTTTCCCGTGCAATGACATGAATCATAAATGCCAAGATTATAAAAATATTTATCAATAATAACATAGCAATAAAATTGTTTTGTCATTATATATCTTAGATTATAGAGGAAGCGGCTGGCCGGAGCAATGTGTGCTTCTTTTTCCATGCTGTGCAAGCAGGTACGTCCGAATTTTTCCCCATTTCACGCATAATGATTCAGCCGGCATTTTGTGCCGGAGAACCGTCCGGTCTAGCGCCTCCTGGTTGAACCAACTGTGACGGCGGGCTCCCAAAACAGCCCGCTCCAGTCAACGGAACGGGCTGCTGCGGTCCAAGCTTAATGCAATGCTGAGGTCAAGGCTCAGTGCAATGCTGCGGCAGGCTGCAAGGTGATCTCGAAGGCCCGCCCCCACATGAAGTCCGGGTTGTCATCGTCCAGCGATACATGGGAGTAGGCCGCCAAGGACCAGAGAGACCCGCGAATTTGCCGTACATTTTGCGCAGCTCCCGGGCAGCCGGCCAAAAATGCGTTTTTGCCGGCAAGGGTGGCAGTATGCGTCTGCATACGTGTGCGGAGGATCGCCAGAAGGAAGGCATAATCGGCCGCCGTATTGAAGAGGCGCATGTTCTGGTCGGCCATGGACGCAATGTTGGAATACATGCAGTGCTTTCTCGAATAGGTACGGATTTCGCCGATTGCCGTTGTTTTATAATAATAGTCTTTCAGGAAACGCTTGAACAGCAGTGAACCATGTGCATTGACGGCCCGATCGAGGGCTGCCGGACGATTCTCCGTAACGAGGAAGGCATAGCGCGCTTGCCCCATGCCTAGTGCAATCCCGATCTTATTCCCCGGAGTATTCCAGGCGCTGTATCCAAGCAGGCATCCCGTATGCCGGCTGTCCAGCAGCGCTTCGGTCACGGCGGCGTTGGCCGGACCTCGCCCCGCGAAATCGATGGCGACCGTCGGAATCCGGTTCGACACATTCGCTTCCAACCGGCTTATGGCGGCGGACACCTGCTCCGGGGCAGTAATGGCAATGATCTCGATATCTGGTGAACAAGGGACACGCTGGCCCCCGATTATATCGACGTGGCGCCGGATATTGTCATCCACATTCATATATTCGTAAGGGCTCGTGATGGTGGATCCGTCAGGCCCGTAATAGCGCACCGCGTAGCGCGGCTTGGTCCCGCCGCGATGCAATTGGTTCGCCATGCGGGCCATCAGCGCATGCCCCAGTCCGTCCGCATCCGGAAGAATAATGGCACGGTCGGGATTTTGTCCGCTGGCTCCGCCGCCGAGCCAAGCGTTGATGCGCCCTTCGATGAATCGAATCTCGTTGAGCTGCGCGCCTTGCGTATAAGCATCGTCAACGCCGATCGCCAGGAAGTCGATATAACCCTGCCGGGCCAGCTGCTCCAGAATATAATAGTTGGTTTTGAATTTATGCCGGCGGGCGTTGTAATATTGTTCCTTGTCGAAATGAACGGTGCCCCCATAAGACCCGTCTGGGGACAAGTCATACCCTTGCAAAATATCGTCAAACGCGGTAAAGCTCTTGCGGGGCTGCTGCATGAAGCTGCGCGACTCCGTATAAGCCTCATAGGTCAGACCATCCACGAACGTCGTCGTCGCCAACCGCATGATGGTATCGAGAACATAGATCGGCTTGCCCGGACACGATTGCTTCACGAGACGAATGACGTCCAGCCGCTTCGCCGCCGCAGGGTCGTAATCGGGGTAGATGCCGCCCCCATTCGCCCTTAAGCGCCGGCTGCCGATTAATCCTCCATAGACCAGCATATCGGTGGAGATAATAAACCCGTCCGCCGCCCCGGCGTGACGGAGAATAAAGCGCCGAATATTGTCCGGATGGCCGACAGCCGGGGAAGACGTGCTTTCCAGGATTCCGCCCGCGGCTATTTTTTCCGTATCCAGCCGATTCCGAATATCGCTTCGGCAAGGGGTGATGACGTTGAGACCTGCCGAGCGCCCTTGCATAATCACATCATCCAAATTAACGGGCCGGTCGTCGAGCGGCACATACAGAACGTTTTTCATCCTTGATCAACTCCCTGTTATGGATAGGCTGCGCCCCATTTCAGTTACTAGGCTTATGTGTACGCATGCCTTCACTTCTATAGGCAATGAAGGAGGGGAAAATACAACCAACCGGGCGAAAAAATTTTGGATAAGCATGGGGGCCGGTCCGTTGCGAAAACTTAATATTTGAAACAGTTGACCCGCCAGCCTGCGATGCCTCACAATAAATGAAGGCGCTCTCATCGAAGCGGAATGCGGAGATGATAAGTTGAAATTAGGGGGACACGCAATGCGTACGAAAGAAGTTCGCAGTTGGATGATGTACGATTGGGCGAATTCCGCTTTTGCGACTACGATGCTGGCGGCGGTGCTGCCGATTTTTTACCAGACCGTAGCCGCCTCGAATCTGCCTGGACATCAGGCGACCAGCTATTGGGCCTTCACCCAGACGATAGGCATGATTCTGGTTGCGGTGCTGTCGCCGATACTGGGGGCGGTGGCCGATCTGTCCCAGCGGAAGATGGCGTTCCTTCGCGTGTGTGCCTGGATGGGAGCCTTGGCCTGCATCCTGATGGTGTTCGCGGGTGAAGGAGACTGGCTGTATGTATCGGTGCTGTTCGTCTTCGCCACGATCGGTTTTTCCGGCGGCAATACATTCTATGACTCGCTCCTTCCGGATATCGCTCCGCCCGAAGCACGGGACGAAATCTCTGCCAAAGGCTATATGTACGGCTATATCGGCGGCGGGGCCCTGCTGGCCGTCAATATTGTGATGCTGGAATTGTGGGAGACGTTCGGCTTCGCCAGCAAGGTGGCGGCGACCCAGGCCGTATTCCTGACCGTCGGCGTCTGGTGGCTTCTGTTCTCGCTGCCGCTGTTCCGCACGCTGCGCGACCCGGCCCGAATCGAACGGCGCTCAGCGGTTTATTACACGAAGCATGGGTTCGGCCGTATTTTCTACACCTTGAAGCGGGTGAAGCACTATCCGGAGCTGTTGAAATATATTTTATCCTTCTGGTTCTTCAATGACGGGATATCGACCATCATCGCCATGTCGGCCATCTATGGCGCCGAGATTGGCATCGAGACGAGCCATCTCATTATTGCCTTGCTCATTACGCAGTTCGTGGGCATCCCGTTCACGTTCCTGTTCGCGAAGTTCGCCAGACAGCTCGGATCGAAGCGATCACTCTATATTTCGCTCAGCACGTATATCGTCATCGTGTTCCTTGGCTACTTCATGACGTCCGCGCTTCATTTTTATATTTTGGCCTTCCTTGTCGGTATGGTTCAAGGCGGCAGCCAGGCCGTGGCCCGCTCCGTCTTCAGCCAGATGGTGCCGCGCAGCCGGGCATCCGAGTTCTTCGGCTTCCTGAGCCTGTCGAGCAAAGTATCGGCTTCCATCGGCCCGGCCGTATTCGGGATGGTCGGCCTGCTGACCGGATCCACCCGCTTGGCGATCTTATCGATTCTCGCCTTCTTCATTATCGGTATTCTGCTCCTTGTCTTCGTCGATATCGAGAAGGGGCGCCGAGAGGCGGAACAGGAAGAGAGCCTGTTCACGGGAGGCTCGATCAATCCGCCAGCCCCCGGCGTTCCGGTGAATTGAGACGGATAACAGAAAGGGACTATTGCGTGGAAAAAAGTTAAGGGCGTCATGCTGCGAGTGCGGCAGACGCCCTTGGTTCCGTTCCTGAAGCTAGGCCGCCACGCCCTGCTGGCTTGGCGCAGTGAGGCCCGTCGAAGCGGCCGCCGGAGAGTACTGCGGCTTATTAACCCCGGTTCGTGCCGCTTGCCCGTCTGCGGGAGAACAGCTTCACGATTTCCACGATCGGAATCATGGACAGCGAGGCGCCGGCGACGATGAGCCACTGCTGGCGGTTCAACGCTACGACACTGAACAGCTCGCGCAGGAACGGAAGCGCGATGACGAGCACGATAAGCAGCCCGGATATAATCACGGCGATATTTAGCTTCCGGTTCGTGAACCAACCGATCCGGAACAGCGACTGCTTGTTGGAGCGGACATTGAACGCATGCGTGAGCTGGATTAAGCCCAGCGTGGCGAAGGCCATCGTAATCGCCACATCCTCGGAATAATGCGTATGTCCCCAGTAATAGGTGAGCAGCGTCAGCAAGGCTTCGAGCAGCCCCTGATAGACGAGGCTGACGCCGATGCCACCGGCGAAGATGCTGGCCGAGGCTTGGCGCGGCTCCTGCTTCATCAGGTCTTCTTCGGCCTGTTCGAAGCCGAGCGCCAGCGCGGGCAGCGTGTCGGTGACCAGATTGATCCACAGGATATGAATCGGAAAGAGAATTTTCCAGTTCAGCATCGTCGCCACGAACAGGGTGACGACCTCGCCGAGATTGGCAGACAGCAAATATTGAATCGTCTTGCGGATGTTGCTGTATACCTTCCGTCCTTCCTCGACGGCGAGAACGATCGTCGAGAAATTGTCGTCCGCCAGCACCATATCCGAAGCGCCCTTCGCCACATCGGTGCCGGTAATGCCCATGCCGACGCCGATATCGGCTGCCTTCAAGGCCGGAGCATCATTTACTCCGTCACCTGTCATGGCTACGATTTTGCCCTTCTTCTTCCACGCCTTCACGATCCGGACCTTATGTTCGGGCGATACGCGGGCATAGACAGAATATTGCTCCACCTCCGCCTCGAACGCTTCGTCATCGATGCGGCTCAGTTCCGCCCCGGTCAGGACTGCGCCATCCTTGTCGATGATGCCCAGTTCCTTCGCGATTGCGGCGGCCGTGTCCCCGTGATCGCCCGTAATCATCACGGGGCGAATGCCGGCCAGCTTGCAGATGCGAACCGCTTCCTTCACTTCTTCGCGCGGCGGATCGATCATACCGACCAGGCCGGCGAAGACGAGATCGCTCTCGAGGGCATCCACTGTCAGGTTGTCCGGCACCCGCTCCGCATCCCGGTAGGCGAGGGCCAGTACGCGCAGCGCCTTGTCAGCCATCGCTTTATTGGCGGCGGCGATGCGCTGGAGGTGCTCGTCTGTCATCGGTTCGACGCTGCCGTCCTGAAGAATATGGGTGCAACGGGCCGTTAGCACGTCAGGCGCGCCCTTCGTCATGATGCGGCATCGGCTCCCGCCTTCTCCGTTCTCCTCAGCGGGCAGCTGATGAACGGTCGTCATCCGCTTGCGTTCCGAATCGAACGGCAGCTCGGCGATCCGCGGGAAGCGCCGTTCGGCCTCTCGTTTGTCGATGCCGTTCAGGAGGGCATAGTCGATCAGTGCCGTCTCGGTCGGATCGCCGATCGCCCCGGCCGTATTTCCTCCACCGGCATCCGCTAGCCGGGCGTCATTGCAGAGGACCATCACCTGCATCAGCCGTTCGGCCGCGGGAGTCCGGCTCCACTCTTCCCCGGATGAGCGGAGGGTATTGTCGGCGAAGAGCTCTTTGACGGTCATCCGGTTCTGTGTCAAGGTTCCCGTCTTATCCGAGCAGATAATATCTGTGCTGCCGAGCGTCTCCACTGCAGGCAGCTTGCGGATGATTGCTTTGCGCCGGGCCATCGTCTGCACGCCAAGCGCCAAAATAATCGTGACAATGGCAGGCAAGCCTTCCGGAATGGCCGCCACCGCAAGCGAGATGGAGGTGAGCAGCATGTCGAACAGCTCCCTGCCTTCGATAAGCCCAACGGTGAACATAACGACCGCGACGATCACGATAATGATGGTGAACGTTTTGCCCAGTTCGTTCAGCTTGCGCTGAAGCGGCGTGACCTCATCCTCTTCCTGCGACAAATAGCCCGCGATCGAACCGACCTCGGTGGCGCCTCCGGTGGCGGTAACGACACCGAGGCCCCGGCCGTAAGAGACGTGGCTCGTCATATAGGCCATATTGATGCGATCCCCGATCACGAGATCGGCTTCGCTTAACGGGTCCGTCCCTTTTTCGACCGGGACCGATTCCCCGGTCAATGCCGCCTCTTCAATCTTCAGCGAGGCGGATTCGATAAGCCGCAGATCGGCCGGAACCACATTGCCGGCCTCCAGCAGGACGATGTCGCCGGGGACAAGCTCTTCGGCCTTAATATCGAGTGCCTGCCCCCCGCGCATGACGCGGGCATGGGGCGTGGACATCTGCTTCAGTGCGCTCAGCGCCTGCTCCGCCTTCTGCTCCTGAATGACGCCGAGCACGGCATTCAGGACGACGACAACGAGAATGATGACGGAGTCGGTCCATTCGCCCAACAGGCCGGAGACGATGGCGGCGGCAAGCAGGACGAGAATCATGACGTCCTTGAATTGGGCCAGCAGCTTCGCCAGCAGGGACGGGCCGGCCGTCTCCTCGAGTAGATTGCGCCCATATTGCTGCCTCCGCTGCTCCGCTTCCTGCCCGGTCAGGCCTTCCCGGCGCGAGCCAAGCCGCTGCAAGGCCGCTTCGGCGGTCAATGTATGAAAAGCTGCCTCTTGATTCTCCTGTTCCTTTTTCATGTTCCTCAGCTCCTATCAAGGCTAGTGTGAGAGAACAAGCGGAAAAATATGTGTGTGCGGCCTTTCAACGGCCGTCGTCCTCATCCCATATCGGATCCTCGACGGTAATTGCCCGGTTCTGATCCAGGGGCAGCCCGGTCTCATACGAGCGGTTGCCGATGGCAGCCGTCAAGGCGGCATCGGCATGGCGCGCACCGGCGCTGCCGGCCCCCTCCGTCCTGCGGGCGTGCCAATAGTTCTTCACGGCCTCCAAGGCGGCGGCCGCATCCGTCCGGGCGGCATCCCACATCTCCCATACCGTCGTCGCGAAGTGCTCGCCGCTTCCCGTCGGATCAAGCCACGGCCGGCGGGCGAGATTCATCACATCGTAAGGCGGCGTCACCTTGCGGTAGACGAACGGATCGAGGTGCTTGCCGGCGAGACGGCGCTTCACGCCAGTCGGGTCATGGAACAGCTTCTGCGCGCGAATCATCGCCCGGTAAGCGGCGTTCCACGAAGATGGCGCGACGCCTGCGGCAAGCTTCGGATAATAGGTCCGCGACAGCTCGGACAAATGGTGAATGACAGCGGCCGGCATGGAACGGCCTGCCTCGATCTCCTTCCATACGGGAATTTTCCACGACGGAATGCTTCTCTTATCCTGCAGCACATGCGTATCCATCAATACTTCGAACCGCTGGTGATCCCACTTCCGGAATCCGGAGCGGGAGAACACATACGGGTGCATATTCCGATCCAAAATATGATGAAGCAGAAAGCCGAGCGCGTATACGCGGCTATCCTCCACGGTGGTGAGATCCGGGCTTGCCGCGCGGATCAGACCGGTAAGGAACGGACCGCAATGCTCATTATGCATCGCGCTTCCCAACTCGTTCATGACGCTCGCGGGCTGCCACGGGAAAAAATGATGGTAGAATAAAAAATCAGGCCCCTGGCAGCCGAGATTGAACAGCCGCCGGCTCCGGTCCTCTTCAATGGAACGGCCAAGGCCCGCCGCGGCGAGCGCCTCCTGGCCGAACAGCAAATGCGTCCACACATTCGGCATCGATAGTATCTCCTTTGTCAGTTCATCGTTCTCCTGTTTACCAGCTTCCCGAGCTGTTCGCCTAGTCCGCTTTTGAACACTGTTTCTAACGTTTCTAAGTAATGTTTCTAAGTTCAAGATGACGCTTTCTAGGCAAAGTTGTCAACCTTTTTGTATAATGGGAACCGTTGATGTATATGCCGGGCCGCAGAAGAGGGATACGGCCTCGCGTGCAAGCTTGGAAAAGGAGACGATGCATATGGGGCGCATGAAGCCCTTTGTCAGTCTGCAATCGAAAATATTGAGATTTACCGTCCTGCTCGTCTGTATTCCGATTCTGCTCATCGGCCTGTTCTCTTATTGGAAATCATCCGAGATCGTAGAGCAAAAAGTATCGGCGTCGGATCTGAATGCCGTGACCCAGGTCGGGTTGAATATTCAGTTCATGACGGATTACGTGCATGATACATCGCTGTTCCTGATTCAATCGGATGAGGTGCGGCGCTTCCTGCTCAGCGGAACCCAGTCGCAGGACAATATCGCGAAGGAGCAGGCGGTCATGGAACGCTTTTTTCTTCATCTTATCAATATGAAGGATTTCATTCATTCGATATATTTGCGGGGGGAGAACGGCATGACCTTCTCTACCTCGCCTGAAGCTATCGGCTTGGACGGCCTGATGCTCGATGAGGTGAAGCGGCTGCGCGGCAAGCCGCTCTGGTTCGTCCAGAGGCGGGGCGGGCATGAGATGCTGTCCTTCATTCGCGAGATCCGGGATGTGAATAATGTCGGCCGCCGGCTGGGCATGGTTCAGATCAACATCGACCTGCCGTATGTGCGCGATCTGATGAAGCAGCAGCGCATCGGTACGCAGGATAACTATTATTTGCTCAATGAGGAGCGGCTCGTGCTGGCCTCGACCGGGGATGCGCATGTCTATTCCCGGCTCCCGGCGGAACTCGACTACGACAATGAGGCCCAGGGCGGTCATGGATACTATACGGTCGCGATGGGCGGTCAACGCTATCTGGTAACCTACGCCGGCCTGGGCAAATCCGGCTGGCAGATCGTCCACTCGGTACCGCTGAATGAAGTGCTCCAGGAGAATAGCGCGATTCCGCAGCTGATGCTGCTGGCGATGGTGATCTCTTTCGCCCTATGCGTCATTACGGCGCTTCTGTTCTCCCGCCGCATTATTCGCCCGATCCGGCAGCTCCGCAGCCTGATGCTGAAGGTCGAGCGGGGCCAGTTCCAGGGACGGGTCGAAATCGGGAGCAACGATGAGATTACGCTGCTCGGCCGCAGCTTCAACCGCATGAACGAGCGGCTGCATGAGATGATCAAGCTTGTCTATGAGGCGGAGCTCAAGAAGAAGGAAGCGGAGCTCAAGGCGTTCCAGGCGCAGATTAACCCGCATTTTCTCTATAATACGCTCGATACGATCTACTGGATGAGCCGCATGGAGAAGGCGTATGACACGGCCCAGCTCGTCGAGGCGCTCTCCAAGCTGTTCCGCCTCAGCCTGAACAGCGGCAAGGAGCTAACGACGGTGCGGGATGAAGTGAATCACGTAACGAATTATATGATTATTCAACGCAGGCGCTATGAAGAATTAATCGATTTCGCGCTGGAGGTCGATGAAGAAGATACACTGAACGGAATGACCGTGAAGCTTATATTGCAGCCGTTCGTCGAGAACGCGATCGTTCACGGCATCGAGAAGCTGGGCGAACCGGGAACGATCCGCGTTCGCATCTTCCGGCGGGACGAACAACTCGTCTTCCGCATTGAGGATACGGGCACCGGGGTCGATATCGCGGAGATGGAACGGCTGATGCGCGAGAGCGGCGGCAATAACCGGGGGTTCGCGATCAAGAACGTGAACGACCGCATCCAGCTCTATTACGGTCAGGAGTACGGGGTAACCTTCATGAACAGGAAGGAAGGCGGGACGATCGCAGAAATCATCCAGCCTTGGCGCTACGGGGAGGGCAAGCCAGCATGAACAGGGACATGATCAAAGTATTGATCGTTGACGATGAGATGATCATCCGCAAAGGCATACGAACGTCCATCGATTGGGAGCGGCTCGGCATCGAGATCGTGGGCGAAGCGAAGAACGGGCAGGAGGCGTTGGAGCTGTCTGGCCGTATGGAGCCCGATATCGTCATGACGGATATCCGGATGCCGGTCATGGACGGACTCGCCTTGGCCGCGGCGCTGCGCGAACGGCAGCCGCAGGTCAAGATCATCATCGTCTCGGGCTATGACGATTTTGACTATGCGCGGCAGGCGCTCAAAATCGGCGTCAGCGAATATTTGACCAAGCCAGTCGGCGCCGAGGACTTAACGAAGCTGATGCTCAAGCTGGGCGATCAGATTCATGAGGAGCGGGATCGCTCTTATGAAGAGCGGAATAAAGGCATGCTGCTGCGCGAGAGTCTGCCGTTCATCCAGAGCAAATGGCTGCTCCGTCTCCTGCAGGGAGAGGCGAAGCTCGATGAGGAGATGCTGGACCGGGCGCGCCAGCTTCAGATTACGCTCGAAGGCCCGGAATATGCCGTTGCCGTCGTCGATATTGACGATTACTTGCTCCTGATGGGCCAGGCGTCAGACCGGGAGAAGGAGCTGCTTATGTTCGCACTATACAATGTGGCGGACGAGCTGTTGACGGAACGGTATCCGAGCGCCCTCTGCCAAATGGATGAAAGCTCGATCGCGATACTGCTCAACGTCAATAGGATGAACAGGCACCGGATCCTGACCATGTGCGAGGAGCTGAGCGATTGCATCCGCCGCTTCGTCAAAGTATCCGTCACCATCGGCATCGGAAGCGTCGTTCCTTCGCTCCATCAGGTGAACGAGAGCATGCTCGAAGCGCTTAACGCCCTGTCGGGCAAGGCGTACCGGGGCAAAGGGCAGGTCATCGCCTTCCAGCCGGGGGAGCACGCGGACCATGATGAGCCGGTGTTCGTATCCGCCAAGGAGGAAGCCGAGCTGCTTCAATCCCTGACGGCGTTGGATACCGCCGGCATACAGGACCGTCTCGACACCTGGTTCCGGCATTTTGCAGAAGCGGGCGCATCTTATCCGCATGTGCGATCGCTGTGCGTGAAGCTGATCGTGCTGGCGACGAACCATGTGGAGCAGATGGGGGTGCAGCGCAGCGAGCTGGAGCCAGTCCTGCTGCGGCCGTACGAGGAGGTTCACAAGTACGAGACGATCTTCGATCTGCGGAGCTGGGTCGGCCGTATCTTCGATTCCTTCGTGGATCATCTTACCCGCCACAAGACCGGGCGCTACCGCAATATCGTCGCGGTGGCGATCCAGTATATGCAAGAGCACTATGCCCAGGATCTGAAGCTGGAGGACGTGGCTGGGCAGGTCTATGTCACCCCGAACTATTTCAGCCGTGTCTTCAAGGAAGAGACGGGGGAGCATTTCTCGGAATGGTTGAACAAGCTCCGGGTCGAGAAGGCGAAGCAGCTGCTGAAGGATGTCGGGCTCAAGGTATACGAGGTAGCCGAGCGAGTAGGTTATAATGATTATAAATATTTCGCGCATATCTTCAAAAAATATACCGGCATTACTCCGAAGCAGTACCGCAATGAATTGTAGCGGCATAGCGGGCAGGAGAAATGATGCGGCCGATGGGGCAGAATACAATAAGGCAAGGCTGGCGGCGCCGGCTTTGCCTTATTTGTGTCTCCCATCCTTGGTCACAGTTCCGCACAGACGGGAAGAAGGTTAAAAAATCGGATAATTTGATATAATCCTCTACTTACGAGCCGGGTCCGATTACCTATAATTAGAATTGTAAACGGTCGCATCATAATGATCGCACAACTTAAAGGGGTGTACAAAAATGAAAAAAGGCATCAAACGTTGGACGTCGATTCTGCTGATCAGCTGTCTGGCGGTAGCGGTGGCTGGCTGCGGCTCGTCCAAGCCGGCTGCGGAGTCGGGCAAGGACAAAGGCCCGTCCGATCCGATTACGTTCATGCATATGTTCGACAAGAACGCCGAAGGCGGCGGGCTTCATCAAGCGGAGCTGCTCGACAAGTTCACGGCGGATAATCCGGACATTCTGCTGGATCAAGAGATTCAGTCGCATGACAACTACGAGACGAAGATCAAGACGCTGGCCGCTGCCAACGAGCTGCCAGATGTATTCCTGATGAAGAGCTCGATGGTAACGACCTTCGTCGAGAACGGATTGGTAAGACCGGTTGACGATCTGTTGGATAAAGATCCGGATTGGAAGAACGGCTTCGTAGACGGCGCGCTCGATACGTACCAAGTCGACGGCCAAACCTACGGCATTCAATTTTCGGGCGGACCGACCCATGTAATTTATTACAACAAAGATTTGGTTGCCAATGCCGGATTCTCCGAATTCCCGAAAACATGGGGTGACTTCCTGAAACTGATCGACAACCTGAAGGCCCAGAACATTACGCCGATTGCCTTCGGCAACAAAGGTAAATGGCTTGCGAACTCCAGCTACATGTCGACGCTGGGCGATCGCTTCACCGGAACGGAATGGTTCGAGAGCCTCGCGAACCACAAGGGCGCCAAGTTCACGGATAAGGAATTCGTGGAAGCGCTGGCGTTGTTCCAGGATCTGGCCAAGCGCGGATCGTTCAACAACGACATGAACTCGATCGACAACAATCAGATGAAGACGCTCTACTACAACGGCAAGGCGGCGATGTTCATCGAGGGCGCCTGGGCGAGCAACGCGGTGGAGACCGGCGGACCGCAAGAGATTTTGGACAAGACGGAATTGGCTGTCTTCCCGGCTATCGATGGCGCCAAGGGCGACCAGAACGGCGTATCCGGCGGCGGCGGATGGGCATATGCCATCAATGCCAACATCGACGAGTCGAAGCTCGACGATATCGCCAAGCTGATGAAAACCTTGTCCGACAAGGAAGCAGCCGAAGTCATTCTGAAATACGGCGACATTCCTTCCAGCAAGGTGGACAATATCAACGAGTTGGATCTGTCCCCGCTTACCAAAAAAATGGTGAAGCTGCTTGAAACGACGAAATATGTTCCTATCTACGATTCCCGTCTGTCCCCAGGTCTGACGGAAGCGATGAACTCTGCGATGCAGGAAATGCTCATCGGTCAGGTGACGCCAGAAAAAGCGGCTGAAGTGATGCAAAAGGAATACGAGAACGAAATGTAATCCCGGCTTGAACGCCAAGCTGGCTTATAACAAAGATACACACAAGATACAAAGATAGAGATGCAACAGTTGGATAGAAGACGGACGGACCCTTCTCCTGAACGCCATGTTCGGGAGGAGTCTGTCTTGTCTGTTGTTCTGCATATGCAAAAGAGAGGAGAGAGCCGTGATGAATAACTCCGCGATTCGGCCCAAGCGATGGACATTTTTCGCCTATTTGCTGCCAAGCGTGCTGCTGTACGCGTTCATGGTCCTTGTTCCGCTGGTGCTCGCCTTGCGATACAGCTTCTATAAATGGTCGGGCGGACCGAAGATGGAATGGATCGGGCTCCGCAACTACGAGGTGCTTCTTCAAGATACGAAATTTTGGGGCGCTTTTCTCAATAACTTAATTATTGTCGGCTTCAGTGTCGTCGGCCAGATCGGGATCGCGTTCGTCATCGCGGTATTCCTGATGAACAAATGGGTGAAGTGGCGCGAATTCCACCGGACCGTCATCTTTATTCCCGTCGTCCTGTCCTCGGTCGTCATCGGGTTCCTGTGGTCCATGATCTTCAATAATGACGCGGGGCTGCTGAACTGGCTGCTGACTTCCCTGGGGCTCGAATCCTGGATCAAGCCTTGGCTGGACGATCCGAACGTCGTCATGTACTCCGTAACAGCACCGATTGTGTGGCAATATATCGGTTTCTACCTGATTATATTTATGGCTTCGATGCAGAGCATCAACGGGGAAGTGTACGAGATGGCGGAGATCGATGGAGCCACCGGCTTCAAGAAGACGATGTACATTACGCTGCCCCTGCTGAAGGATACGATGAAAATTGCCGTGATGCTCTGTATTGCGGGGAACATGAAGGCGTTCGACAGCATCTTCGTCATGACGGGTGGCGGACCGGGCAACTCGTCCACAGTCATGGCGCAATATGCATATGACACGTCGTTCAAAGCGTTCAAGCTTGGATACGGCAGTGCGATCTCCATCGGCATTATGGTGCTCAGCGTCTTCCTTATCCTGTTGAGCCGCTTGATTGGAGGGAAGAACAATGACTAAAGCGATGCGGTACATTCCGCGGTTCTTGATCAACCTGTTCCTGTGGGTCATGTCGTTGTCCTGCATATTCCCGGTCATCTGGATGATCTATTCCTCGCTGAAAACCCAGCAGGAATTCAACCTTAATATTATTTCGCTGCCAACGTCGCTTAATTTCCAGAACTATATTGACGCCTTCCGCATCGGGAAAATGGATACGTATTTCGTGAACAGTGTATTCGTCACGGTGCTGACGGTTATTTTCACGGTCGTCCTGAGCTTCCTGGCCGCCTATATTTTGGCGCGCTTCGAGTTCCCGGGCCGCAATGTGGTCTACTTCATGTTCCTGGCAGGGATGCTCATTCCGATTCACGGGCTGCTTATCCCGGTCTTCGTCGAGTTCAAGGCGCTGGGGCTGCTCGATAAGCGGATAACGCTTGTGCTGCCGTATGTTGCCTTCAACCTGTCGATGGGGATATTCCTGTTCGAGAACTTCATCAAATCGATTCCGCTCGAGGTGGAGGAAGCGGCGGCGATTGACGGAAGCAGCACGACGCGGCGGGTACTTACGATCGTGCTTCCGATGTGTCTTCCGGTCATCTCGACGGCCATCATCCTGTACTTCTTGGGCGCCTGGAACGAGTTCCCGTTCGCTCTCGTGCTGATTAAGAGCCCGGAGCTGCGGACGCTGCCGGTCGGTCTGACGAATTTCAACGGACAGTTCACCGTGAACTATCCGCAAATGATGGCCGCAATGGTTATCGTCGTATTGCCGGTCATTTTGACATATCTCGCATTCTATAAGAAAATTATGCAAGGGATGACGGCGGGGGCCGTCAAAGGCTAACGGACCCCCGTCTATCGACATAATGAGCAGATAGGGGCGGATGAATGATGGATAAGCATTCCGCGCGGCGGCCGAATGTGATCGTGCTCGTCGCCGATGACCACCGGTATGAGTCGATTCGGGCGCACGGCAACCCCGAGGTCCTGACTCCGACGCTGGACCGCTTGGCCGAGCGCGGTGTCAGCTACCAGAGCACGAACATCATTGGCGGGATGGACGGAGCGGTATGCTCGCCATGCCGGGCCTGCCTGAACACAGGCTCCTCGATATTCGGGGCGACGGTGAAGCAGGAGCTGGGCGACACGGTGGAGAAGATGACGCTGTCTCCGCAGAAGCGCACCTTGGGCGAGGCATTCCAACAGCACGGCTACTATGCTTATGCGGTCGGGAAGTGGCATAATGACACCGCCAGCTTCAACCGCAGCTTTGCCGGCGGCAACCGCATCTTCTTCGGCGGAATGAGCCATCATCGGGAGGTCCCTGTCTATAGCTATGATCCGACGGGAAGCTATGCGTCCTCCCAGCGCACCGTCGAGAGCACCTTCTCGACCGAGCTGTTCACGGATGAAGCGGAGGCGTTCATCCGGAGGTATGACCGGGAGGAACCGTTTTTCCTCTATGTCGCGTATACGTCACCTCATGATCCGCGGACGGCACCCGAGCCGTATGGGTCGCACTATGAGGGCGATCGCGTCACCGTGCCCGGCAATTTTTTGCCGGAGCATCCTTTTGACAATGGAGAGATGCATATCCGGGACGAAGGGCTCGCGGGCCTGCCGCGCAAGAAGGATGAAGTTCGGCGCCATATCGCCGATTATTACGCGATGATCACCCATATGGATGCGCAGATGGGGCGGTTGATGCAGGCGCTGGAGGAGACCGGACGAATGGACGACACTATCGTCGTCTATACGTCTGACCACGGGCTCGCCGTCGGGCAGCATGGTCTGATGGGCAAGCAGAATCTGTACGAGCACAGCATCCGCATCCCGTGGCTGATGGCAGGGCCTGGCGTGCCGGCCAAGGGGCCGGTAAGCGGGCAAGTGTATCAGATGGATATTTATCCGACCTTATGCGAGTTGGCCGGCATTCCTGTTCCTGCGTCCGTGGAAGGACGCAGCATGGCAGGCTTGCTCCGCGGAGAAGCCGGCGCGGAGCGGAATACCGTCTATGCGCTGTACAAGGACACGCAGCGGATGGTGAAGGACGGCCGCTACAAGCTCATTCGCTACAGGAAGTCCGGCGTCACCGGCGAAGGTACGGACATGGTGCAGCTCTTCGACCTGCTGGAAGATCCCGGGGAGCTGCGCAATCTGGCGCAGGAGCCAGGGCTGCAGCAGCATATCCGCCGCCTGGACGAGGCGATGCAGGCGTGGATGAGACAGGTCGGCGACCCGTTCGCGGATTCATTTGCGATAAGCTGATGAAGTTCCGGAGCAGAGGGTAGCGATAACCCGCATTTGCATGTAAACTAAGAAGAGCCGCGGGCAGGACAAGGCAGACGGATGACTTCGCTCTTTCCGCTGTCCGTGCCTGCGCATATCATCCGATATATACATCAAGTGGAACAGGTGGAGGATACCCAAGATGGAACAATTCCGATTGCCCAAAATCGACGTGCCGAAGTTCGAGCTTCCCCAAGCGGTGAAGCAGGTGCTGGCGGAGGCCGAGCAGAAGCTGGCGCATCGCCCGAAGCTGTTGAAGCAGTTCAAGAACTGCTTCCCGAATACGCTGGAGACGACGACGAAGCTGCTGGAGGACGGCACGACCTTCGTGCTGACCGGGGACATTCCGGCCATGTGGCTGCGCGACTCGGTGGAGCAAGTCATTCACTATGTCCCGTTCGCGAAGGATGACGCCGATTTGCAGCGCATCATCGGCGGCTTGATTAAGCGCCATATGTTCTATATCAATATCGATCCGTATGCGAACGCATTCAATGAAGGCCCGAACGACTGGCACTGGGATGCGAATGACCAGACCGATATGTCCCCATGGATATGGGAGCGCAAATATGAGCTTGATTCGATGTGCTTCACGATTCGTCTCGCTTATATGTATTGGAAAGAAACAGGGCGCACCGATATTTTCGATTCGAACTTCAAATCCGCCATGCGCAAAATCGTCGACGTCTGGAAGACGGAGCAGCGCCATTTCGAGCTATCGCCGTACCGCTTCATGCGCGAGAATTGCCCGGATATCGATACGCTGCGCAACGACGGTCTTGGCATGCCGGTCAACTATACGGGAATGACATGGTCCGGCTTCCGTCCGAGCGACGATGCCTGCGATTTCCATTACAATATTCCTTCCAACATGTTCGCGGCCGTCTCGCTTCGCCAGATGCAGGAGATTGCGAAGTACGGCTTCCGCGACGAAGCGTTCGTGAAGGAAATGCACAAGCTCGAAAAAGAAATCGAGCACGGCATCCAGCTGTACGGCACCTACAATCACCCGACCTACGGCAAAATGTACGTGTACGAGACAGATGGCTTCGGCAACTTCTGTCTAATGGACGACGCGGGGACGCCGAGTCTGATGTCGATTCCGTATCTTGGCTATACGGACGCAGCAGATCCGATCTACCAAAATACGCGCCGCTTCATTCTCAGCAAGGAAAATCCGTACTACTTCGAAGGCAAGGCCGCCTCGGGAATCGGCAGCCCGCATACGCCGGACGGCTATATATGGCATATGGCGCTCTCGATGCAGGGCTTGACCGCGATCAGCGATGAGGAGATCGTGTCGCTCATCGGCACACTGGAAGCAACCGATGCCGATACCGGCTTCATGCATGAAGGCTTCCACGCGGATGATCCGGCCATCTTCACCCGTCCGTGGTTCGCCTGGTCGAACAGTCTGTTCTCCCAGCTCGTATGGAAGGCGATGCAGCGGGGATTGCTGGACAATTAAAGGACAAGCCGAAGTTCATTGAGACCAGAACAAGGGGAATGTCTCACAGGCACTGAAAATGATGGAGATGACGAGTGAACAGAGAATGTGGATGCGGGGAAAACGGCGGCGCACAAACTGGTGGAAGATGGATGAAGCAGTGAAATGCTGCGTGGATGCATCAATTTCTGCTCTTTAAGCCGCTATTTGATGAAATTCCTGCAAAAGTCAGGCTGTTGAGAAAGTCCAAGGGATTTTGTGGCACTTCATTTTTTGTGTGGCGGATCTCGTCTCTCCGTAGAAAAAATCGATTTAAAACGCGATGGGCGCCAAGTTTTGAGTAGGAAGATGGACAATCTCCACCCCTTCTTAAAAAATAGGGGTTTTCCAACGGCCTGAAAACTGCACCATTTTCCTAGACACGTCTATCCGGTAAGCGAAATCTGCATAACGGCACGATTTCTACACCTATTCGGTAAGCGAAATCCTGCGCAAATACAGCAATTCGATATGGACGACTTGACCAGAAAGGGAATCCTGCAAAACTACAGGAATTTCACCCGTTTCGCTTCGACTTGAAGCAAAAGGGCCTAAAATGATGTAGATTTGCAGCAATTCCTCGGGATGTGGACTCGTTGAGCCGAAATTCCTGTAAAATAGCAGCAATTCCCTCCACATGTTCAAGCCTCAGGAGGCAACGATGTCTCAAAGAGGCAATGATGCCTCCTGAAGGCGATAACGCTTCCTGAAGGCGATGATGCCCAGGATCCGACGCGGTCTCTTGGATCCCGTAAAATCAGGCCATTGAAAAGTCTATGAGAATTTTCGCCACTTTCTTTTATCGATTGGATCGTCAGAAATTGATGCCGTTTTGCAGGATTCCCTGTAACGGAGTACACGTCATAATGGAAAAGTGCATTTCGGCAGGTTTTGGAGAGTTGAGCTTTGAAAAATCAGGGGGGCTGTCTCACTGTAGTGAAATACTACTTGTGGGACACCCCCCTTGCTGCGTTCTCTTATATTTTATAGCGGCTTATCATCTGGTTCAGCGTTTGCGCCATCTGATTAAGCTGCTCCGCGTTGTTCAGCAGTGTGCCCATATCGAGCAGCTGCTGATCCGTGAACTTCACCAGCTTCGTGGCATGCTCCGCGTTCTTCTCAGCGATGTGGGCAATCTCATTCACGGAAGCAAACACTTCCTCGGAGCCGGCGGACATTTCTTCCGTCACGGCTGACGTGTCCTGAATCTGGCCTGCGATATCCGTAATGTCCGTTAGGATGCGTTCGAAGGTCGTGCCCGAATTCTGCACCTTTTTAATGCCATCGGCGACGCTATCCCGCACTTGCTCCATCGATTCCACGGCTCTGCGGGCATCCATTCTCGTCTCCTCGATCAGATCGGAGATTTCACGGGCGGATTCGGCCGAGCGCTCCGCCAGCTTCCTGACTTCATGGGCGACGACGGCGAAGCCTTGGCCATGTTCCCCGGCCCGGGATGCTTCAATCGCCGCATTGAGCGCAAGCAGGTTCGTCTGCGATGCGATCTGGGTGATGACATCGACGATATGGGCCATCTGCTCCGACCGCTCGCCGAGCGTCTGCACCAATCCCCCGGAATGCTTCACCGATTCATCGATCGTATTCATCTGCTGTACCGCTTCCTGGAGCAGCATATTGCCCTGCTTCGCTTGGTCGGTCGTATCGATGGACGTCTCGGAAATGTTGGTTGTGCTTTCCGCGATGCGCTGAATGCCGATGGCCATCTCTTCCATCGCCTTGGCTCCTTCCTCCGTGCCCCGCATCTGCGTCTCGGCCCCGCTCGCGACGATCTTGACGATCGAGTCTACTTCTTGAATCTGAGCCGTGCTCGCGGCCGTGTGGTCGGACAACTGCTTCGAAGAGTCACCCAATGTATTCGCGGCGCTGCGTATCTCCCCGACGAGTTGGCGGATGGAGGCTTGCATCACTTGCAGCGACTGCCCCAGCACGCCGATTTCGTCCTTTTTCCGCTGAATATGGGCAGGGACCTCGCCCGTGAAATCCCCTGCGCTGATCTCCTTCAGATTGGCGACGACGGTCTGAATCGGCTTCGTAATGCTCAATGCCATCCCAAGCGCCAGCAGCACAGAGAAGATGGCGCATATCGAGCTGGTGATCAGATTGATCCTTGCGATCTTGTCGGCTTCCTTCGTCAGCTCGCTTTTTTCAACGATAGATAAATATTTCCACCCGGTCGTCTTCGACGAATACAAGTTGGTCATGTAGTGCGTGCCATCGACTTGAATCTCGAAGTGATCCGCATCTTTTTCTTTGATACCGGCAAATTCGGGCACGCCGATGTCCGCGATATTTTTGGAAATCAGCTCCGGATTGCGGGGATGAGCGAGAATCGTTCCGTCTTTGGAGAGGAGAACGACATAGCCGGTCTCCCGGATTTTGATGCTCTGAAGCTGTTCGGTCAGCTTGTCGAGGCTCGTATCCAGTCCGACTACGCCCAGCGGCTTGCCGTTGTCGTCATGGACGACTGCCACGCTGCTCATATTCAACTTGCCGGTAACCGAATCGACATACGGATCGGTAATCGTGACCAAGTCCGGATTCGCCATCGCATTCGCATACCAAGGGCGGGTGCGCGGGTCATACTTGGCCGCCATTTCTTTCTCCGGCCACTGCACGTAACCGCCATGATTAGCCGCCAAAAAAACGGCAGAGGTGTTCGGATGCGTGTTGGCAAAGCGCTCAAACTCCTTATAGATTTGACTCTCAATGCCGCCGTTTTGCGCAAATGCCGATTTTATGTTCTTCGTTTGCTTCATATACGTGGTGATGCTGTCATCCGCTTGATTGATGATCGGGCTGTCCGCCAGAAACTTTACATTTTCTTTCACCGTGTCGAAAAAAAGCGCCATTCGGCCGTCTACCTGCGAGATTTCGTTGGTTGTCGATGTTACGAATGAAGCGGTGATTTCCTTGATCATACTGTTATTCACAATAATACCAATAATTGAAATCGGAATCAGAATCGTAACTAAAAAGGCAAGAATCAGTTTCATTTTAATACTTTTTAACATAGCTGGCCCTCCTCTAAGCTGTTTGCGCAGACAGATTCGACATTAATTAAGGAAATTCGACACCATCTCTATTCTATTTATCGCCCAAAAAAAGGTCTTTCTTAATACCTATTATAAATAGAAGGGAGTTTTCTTCTGAATAATTTTGCATTTCCTATTTTGCTCTTGAAGATTAGGTCTTTGGTCATAGAAGATTGCTTGATTGAAACGGCGCCAATCTCTTCAGAACAGCGTCATCCACGATTGCATAAGCAAAATCCATCGGTTTATCATAAAAATAAAGCTGAGGGAATCATTCTTTATGCTCGGAACTATATAAATATACAAAATTAATGAAATTGAGATAAATGTTTTAGTGATCGATGCGAGTGTTTTTAGTATAATAGTCATATAAAAATGGGTAGGTAGGACGTTCGAATGAGGTTCGGACATCACTCCCTTATTGTCGGAAAGGGGCGAAAGATACAAAGATGAAAGCCGAGTGGATTCATCCTTTTTTGCAATCGGCGTGCACAGTCATTGAGCAAGTCGTGCAAGTCCGTCCGGAACGGGGAGAGCTTGAGATGCTATCTTGGAGCGGGTCTCATGATTTTCGTATCCAGATAGGGATGACAGGGCAATTATCGGGCCATGTGGCGTTCGGATTAAATGAAGATGTTGCCATTAAGATGGCTTCGGCGATGATGGGAGGCTTCCCGCTGGAAGTGCTTGATGCCATTGGAGAAAGCGCGATTTCGGAGCTGGGGAATATGATTAGCGGGAATGCGACGACGTTGATGTACAATCAAGGGCTGCACGTTGATATCACGCCGCCTCAATTGCTGCTCCCCTCCAACTCGGGACCGATTCAACAGGCGATGGCGGTGCCGCTCATTATTGGAGACATCGGACGGTTTGATGTGCTCATGCATATCGGATATAGTGATAAGGTCAGTATTGTATCCTGACGCATGATGCAAGGTCTGCGGCGAGCTGCAGCGCCAGGAATGGCGGACTGCAGGCGAGGCAGGCCCAAAGGAGCAGCAGGTAATGGATTGGACAGGGAAAATTGTGCTCATCACTGGAGCGTCGAGCGGCATTGGGGCTCTGACCGCCCAAGCCGTCGCGGCAAAAGGAGCCGTTCCGGTGTTGACGGGACGTTCGCGGAACAAGCTGGAGGCCGCCGTTCTGGGCATAACAGCGGAGCATGCCGTCTATACGATGGACGTGACGAGCGACGATGACGTGGAACGTGTCATAACTGATGTCCTGAAGCGGTTCGGCCGTATCGACATCCTGCTCAACAATGCGGGATACGGGGAGTTCGAGCGCGTTACGGACATGAGCGTGGCCCGATTCGCCGGCATGATGGACGTTAATTATATGGGGGTTGTGCGCTGCACGAAGGCGGTGCTTCCGCATATGCTGGCGCGCCGCGACGGTCATATCGTGAATATTGCCTCTATGGCAGGCAAGATCGGCTCACCCAAGTCTGCCGGCTACAGCGCGACGAAGCATGCCGTGCTCGGGTTCACGAATGCGCTTCGGATGGAGCTGGCGGGAACTGGCGTGGCCGTATCGGCCGTCAATCCGGGACCTGTCGATACGCCCTTCTTCGAACTGGCTGATCCTTCCGGCCAGTATGTGAACAATGTCCGCTGGTTCATGATGCCGCCGGAGAAGGTGGTGCGCCACCTGCTTCGCATCATGGAGACGCGCAGACAGGAAGTGGACCTGCCGTGGCTGGGAGCCTTGGGCATACGCTTCTATTCTCTCTTTCCCCGCATATCCAATCGTATCGCAGCCAGATTGCTGAACAAAAAATAAGCGCCGCTATGGGCGCTTAACGAATGTTATCGGCTCGGGAGGGAAGAACTGCAGCCGGTCCGCTCATCCTATGCCGCCACGGAATGCGGGCTAGCGGGAGCGGACTTGTCGCAGCAGCCGGCACAGAGCGTCAGGAACTGGAGCCGCCCTGCCGATGCGCCTCGTTCATTTGCTTAATCTCCTCGAACAGCGCCCGTATTTCCGCCTTTCCTTCCGGATGGGCATCGTTCCAATGCCGAGTCAGGTTCGGCATCGTCTTATGCATTTGATTATACAGAGCCCACCGCTTCACCTTGTCGACGGTGGCCGGATCGGAATGCCCCGTCAGCAGCTCGGCATATTTTTCAACTAACCGTTCGAATGCGGGTTGCGCAGCTTCACTCATATTAGGTCCTCCTTTTTCCTGTTACGATGATGATCGATGCCTCACCATTACGGTCCGCGATTTGCGGCCCCTTCGATTGCTTTCATACTTCCGCTTTATATTCCAGCATGTCACGAACAAGAGTAGATGATGCATTATGATGGCTCGGGCCGGCTTCAGGAGCTGCCCTATGATTGCGCATAATCTGCATTTATGGTTAATTGTACCACATTTCGCGGTCAAGACGGGCCGATCAAGGACGAAAAGTTTGGTGGCGGCGCTTCTTTTCGCTATAATAGAGCCATGGATACCGAAGTTGAGTTAGATATACATACATGAACGGATGTCATGTCATAGAGAGGAACGATGCAGTTGAGCACCACGTTTGCTTCCTTGTCGATTACCGAGGAATTGTTAGCCAAGCTTCAAGCGAAAGACATTACCGCTCCGTCTCCCGTACAGGCGGAAGCGATTCCGGCAGCGCTGGAGGGCCGCGATATTCTGGCCCAGTCGCAGACCGGAACGGGCAAGACACTGGCTTACCTCTTGCCGGTATTGATGAAAATAGACGCCTCGCATCGAGGCACGCAGGCGGTTGTCATTGCCCCGACGCAGGAGCTGGCGATGCAGATCGTGCGCGAGGCGGAGTACTACGGCGAGGGAAGCGGCATTCATGTCGCCGCGCTCATTGGCGGAGCTGCGCTGAACCGCCAGGTGGAGCGGCTGCGCGACAAGCCGCAGCTTGTCGTCGGCACGCCCGGCCGGATCCGGGAACTGATTGAGATGCGCAAGCTGAAGATGCATGAGGTCCGCATGATCGTCGTGGATGAGGTCGACCATTTGCTGCAGAAGGGCGGAGCCCGCGATACGGACATGGCGATACGCAGCGCGCTGCGCGATCGGCAGCTTCTCTTCTTCTCGGCGACTCTCCCTCAGGAGGTTCGGGAACTGGCCGCTCGCTTCATGCAGGCGCCGGCGGAGATCGGAATCGAGCCGGACAAGCGGATGGCGGACACGATTCAGCATCTGTATGTGGCCGTTGAACGCGACAAGATCGACATGGTCCGCCGTCTTATCCGGCTGTGGAACCCGAAGCGGGCGATCGCGTTCGTGAATGACACGAACCGCATCGGAGAATGGGAGGCGAAGCTGGCCTATGCCGGCCTGTCGGTTGCTTCCCTGTACGGGGATGCGCCGAAGCAGGAGCGGGCAGCCGTGCTGCGGCGCTTCCGCGATGGCCAGGTCCAGGTGCTCCTGGCGACCGATGTCGCGGCCAGAGGATTGGATATCCCGGATCTGCCGCTCGTCATCAGCATTGAGCCGGCGCTAGATGCGGAGCACTATATTCACCGCGCCGGCCGCACCGGCCGGATGGGCCGCCAAGGAACGTCCGTCAATCTGATTACGCCGCAAGAGCGGTTCATTATGCGCAAGTTCGAACGCGAGCTTGGAATTACGATCGCCGAGCGCGTCTTCTACGAAGGGCGCCTGCACGACCCGAACGCGAACCGGGGCGGGGGCAAGCCGAACCGCAAGCCGCGCGGCGCGCGCGATGCCGCCGGAGCTGCCAGGAAGGCGCAGCCCAAGTCGGAGCGTCACCAGGAACGGAAGGACAAAGGCGCCCCGAAGTGGCTCAAGGATAAACGCACGTAATTAGGAGGAAAAGGTCGAGCACCGCTGAATGGGCATCATTCGGCGGTGCTTTTGCATTTGGAAAGGAATTGGCATCGAGTCTAGTAAAAACATAACAAAAACATAAAGTTTCCTGTATATGGTTGAACCGGGCTATGTCAACCGATATACTGAATTTGGAATGGGAAAAGGAGGAGAACGGACTGTGGTAAGGAAATGGAAGATTGCTCTGCTTCTGACCCTCGTCGTTGCGATGCTAAGCGGCTGCTTCGGCGAGAAGCCGGTGCTTGAGGAGCTCGGGAAGGACGGCAAGGGGAAGATTAAAGTTGTCTATTATAACGAAGAAGCCTTTTACTCGGAGTATGGCAATAGTTTTAATGTGAAATATCCGGATATTGAATTTGAAGTGATCGATCAGCAAGAAATGTACCGGGAAATGCAGAATAATGAAGATGCCGATTATCGGGAAGAAACGAGGAAGTTCCTGGACAAGCATAAGCCGGACGTATTGATGGTTGATTTGTCCACGATGGAGAAGATGGCCCAGGAAGGCAAGCTCTATAATCTGGACGCCGTTATCGCTCAGGAGCAATTCGATCTGGACGGATTTATGCCGGGCCTCATCGATATGATTCGAGCCAAGGGAGGCGGTTCGCTCTACGGACTGGCCCCTAATTTCTTCACGAGTGTAATCTACTATAATGCCGGGTTGTTCCGGGAGCATAATATCGAACCGCCGCGCAATAAAATGACTTGGCAGGAGCTGATCGATCTGTCGAGCCGCTTCTCGGGCATCGGATCGGGCGAGAATCAAATTTATGGCTACTACGAACGATATGGCACTGTGGACCAACTGCTGAATAAAATAGCGCAAGCCTCCTCGCTGCGCCTGTTCGACGCCAAAGGGGAAAAGCTCGTCTTCAATACGGATGGGTGGAAGCAAGCGATGAAGATGGCTTCAGACGCGATCCGGAACAAGTCGATCTATACCCAACCAATGGATGAAGGCAATGAACGTGTATTTATGGGCGACGACGATCTCTTTTTCAAAGGCAAGGCAGCGATGATTATCGATGGACCTTGGATGGTATCCCAATTCAAGAATCGCATGATGTGGGATAAAGAAGCAAAGGAAATCGACTGGGGCATGGTGACCGCGCCTGTCGATCCGTCGAATCCGGATGAATCATCGTATTCGAGTCTGAACGAAGTATTCGCTATCGCGGCGGATTCCCCGAACAAGCGGGCGGCGTGGGAGTTCGTCAAATTCGTGAACGGGACGGAAATGGCCAAGGCGGCCTCCCGCTCTTCGCGGGGATATCTGCCGACACGGAACCAGTTCATGAAGGAAATTGAGGGCAAAAGCACGGAGCCGTTCTATTTGCTGCGGCCGAAGGCGGACTACGAGTCGATGTGGGGCGGAGCAAATGTGAAAATGCCGCGAGATTTCTACGATGACTTCACTAAGATTCTGGCCAAAGAAATGAAAGCCGTGGTCGACAACAAGAAGACGGTGGAGGAAGCCGCCGCCGCCATACAGGCGGAAGGCGAGGCAGCGCTGCAAAAGGGCAGAGAAGCGGAAAAAGCGCGCAAAGCGGCCAAAAATAGTGCAGAAGGCGACAGCGGCAAAGCCGCAGAGGAGAACAAAACTGAGGATTCAGGCAGTGCGGAGGCAACCACATCCGAAGGGGATTGACTAGCATAGAATGCAAGACATGACTTATGGCCGCTGACACAAGTTGGCGGCCTTTTTATTTCGTAAAGGGGGAGACAATAGTTGGCGAAAAAATGGAAGATCGTTGTGCTTCTGACTGCAGTTGTGGCCATGCTCGGCGGCTGCCTCGGCGAGAAACCGGTACTTGACGAGCTGGGGAAGGACGGCAAGGGGAAAATTAAAGTCGTATATTATGACGAAGACAATTTTTATCGTGAATACGGCAATTACTTTAACGTCAAATACCCGGATATTGAATTTGAAATCGTGAACATGAATGAAATGTACAAGGACTTGGAAGGGAAGGAGAATGTCGATTACGAGGCGGAGCGGCTGAAGTTCTTGGAGAAGCATAAGCCCGATGTAATGATGGTCAGTCTCGAGAATATGGAGAAGATGGTCCAGGAAGGCAAGCTGTATAATCTGGATGCCGTTATCGCCCAGGAAAAATTCGATCTGGAAGGATATATGCCGGGCCTGATTGACATGATCCGAGAAAAAGGAGGCGGTTCGCTGTATGGACTGAGTCCGAATTTCTATACTAGTGTCATGTATTACAATGCCGAGCTGTTCCGGGAGCATAATATCGAACCGCCGCGCAACAAGATGAGCTGGCAGGAGGTACTCGATCTGTCGAGCCGCTTCGCCGGCATCGGCTCAGGCGAGGATCAAATCTATGGTTACTATGAGCGTTACGGTTCGCCAGAGAATCTGCTCTATAAGATGGCTGAAGCTTCCTCGCTCCGTCTGTTCGACCCGAAGGGGGAGAAGCTCATATTCAACACGGACGGGTGGAAGCAGTTGATGAAGCAGGAGACCGATTCGATCCGGAATAAGGCGGTATATACGATGCCGCCGAGCAATCATGAAGATCGTGTATTTAGGGGAGACGATGATCTCTTTTTTAAAGGCAAAGCTGCGATGGTTATAGAATCTCCATGGTTCTTAACCCAGATTAAGGATCGCCATTTATGGGATAAAGAGTCGAAGAAAATCGATTGGGGCATGGTAACCGCGCCTGTCGATCCGGCTTCTCCCGATGAAACGTCATATGCAGGTCTGAGCGAAATGTATGTCATCGCGGCGGATTCCCCGAACAAGCGGGCGGCGTGGGAGTTCGTCAAGTTCGTCAACGGGCCGGAAATGGCCAAAGCGGCCTCCCGTTCAATGAGAGGCGATCTGCCGACACGGACGCAGTTCATGAAGGAAGTAGACGGCAAAAGCACGGAGGCGTTCTATATGCTGCGGCCGAAGGCGGAATCCGGCTCGATGTGGGGCGGGTCGAACGTCCAAATCCCTTATGACTTCCATTCGGCCTTCAGTACCATTCTGTCGAAGGAATTGCAGGCCGTCATCGACAACAAGAAGACGGTGGAGGAAGCGGCGGCCGCCATCCAGGCAGAGGGCGAAGCGGCCCTGCTAAAGGCCAGGGAAGAGGACAAAGCGCGTAAAGAGGCTGAACAGAAAGTAAAAGGTGAGAGCGGCAAAGCAGAAGAAGAGAACAAAACAGAAGGCTCTGGCAGCGCGGAGGCAGGAACAGCAGAAGGAGATTGACCAGCGTAGAATGCAAGACAGGACATTGGCCGCTGACATAGGTTGGCGGTCGTACCGTTTGTAGAGGAGGAGAATCTATTTTGCTTAAAAAATGGAAGATTGCTTTGCTTCTTACCATGGTGGTTGCCTTGCTCGGCGGCTGCTTCGGCGAGAAGCCCGTATTGGACGAGCTGGGAAAGGACGGCAAGGGGACAATTAAAGTTGTCTATTATGATGAGGATAACTTTTATCGGCAATACGGTAATTATTTCAATGTGAAATATCCGGATATTGAATTCGAGATCGTAAGTATGCAGGAAATGTACCGGGATCTGCAAGACAAAGAAAATGTCGATTATGAAGAAGAGCGGTTGAAGTTTCTGGAGAAGAACAAGCCGGATGTACTGATGATCGATTTGGAAATGATGGAGAAGCTTGCCCAGGAAGGGAAGCTGTATAATCTGGATTCGATCATTACTCAGGAAAAATTCGATTTGGAAGGGTATATGCCGGGCCTTGTCGACATGATTCGGGAACATGGCGGCGGTTCGCTGTACGGACTGGCTCCGTCTTTCTATACTAGTGCCATTTATTATAATGCCGAGCTGTTCCGGGAGAATAACATCGAACCGCCGCGCAATAAAATGACATGGCAGGAGGTGCTTGATCTGTCGAGCCGCTTCGCAAGTGTCGGTTCAGGCGAGAATCAAGTCTATGGCTACTATCAGCGCTATGGAGGAGGACCTCAAGATCTCTTTTTGGATGTTGCAAACGGATCCTCGATGCGGTTTTTCGACGCCAAAGGGGAGAAGCTCGTCTTCAATACGGACGGATGGAAGCAGGTGGTGAGGCTCACAACGGACGCGATCCGGAACAAGGGGGTATACACTCAACCGAGGGATGAGGGGGACACCCACAGATTTTCGTCGGATGAAGATCTCTTTTTCAAAGGCCGTGCCGCGATGATCATGGGGGACTCATGGTTCATATCTCAAATCAAGAACCGTATCATGTGGGATAAAGAGGCCAAGCCAATCGACTGGGAAATGGTATCCGTACCTGTCGATCCGGCTTCTCCTGACGAGTCTTCGTACGCGAGTCTGCACGAAGTCTATGCCATCGCGGCGGATTCGCCGAACAAGCGGGCGGCGTGGGAGTTCGTCAAATTCGTGAACGGGCCGGAAATGGCCAAGGCAGCCTCCCGTTCGATGGAGGGCAACCTTCCGACGAGGAACCAATTCATGAAGGAAATCGACGGTAAAAGCACGGAGGCATTCTATTCGCTGCGGCCGAAGGCGAAGTACGAATCGATCTGGGGCGGACGGGATGTTGAAGTACCGTCCACTTTCTACGGGGATTTCCGAACGCTCCTGGATAAGGAACTGAAGTCTGTAATAGACAACAAGAAGACGGTCGATGAAGCTGCCGCCGCCATCCAGGCGGAGGGTGAAGCAGCCCTGCTGAAGGGCCGGGAAGAGGACAAAGCGCGCAAAGAGGCTGAACAGAAAGCAAAAGGCGAGAGCGGCAAAGCAGAAGAAGAGAACAAAACAGAAGGCTCTGGCAGCGCGGAGGCAGGAACAGCAGAAGGGGATTGACCAGCGTAGAATGCAGAAGATGACTTTTTTTGGCCGCTGACATAAGTTGGCGGTCTTTTTATTGATCAAGGAGGAGAACCTATTTTGTTTAAAAAATGAAAAATCGTTTTACTGTTGACTCTGGGAAGCCTCGCTGCAGAATAGCAACCTGATCGAACGGAGCCGATATTCAGGGGGCAAAAAGTAGTATCTCACTACAGTGAGACAGCCACCCTGATTCTCAAAGCTCGAATCGATGAACATCATGTACCATTCAGGCTGTTGAGAAAGTCCAAAGGAATTTTGGGTACTTCATCAGGACTTGTCTCTCAGTAGAAAAATTTTATCTGATCGAAGTGCCTGAAAACTGCACAATGAAATGTCTTTCCCATAGGGGAAGTCCTCAAATTTGCACGGTTTCTCAAGACACGTTGATTCGGTAGGCAAAATCTTGCGCAAAGACAGCAATTCGATAGGGACGACTTCGCCAGAAAGGGAACCCTGTAAAACGGCAGCAATTTCACCCGTTTCTCTTCGACTTAGCTCAAAAGGGCCTAAAATGATGTAGCTGTGCAGTAATTCCTCGAAATGTAGACTCATTGAGCCGAAATTCCTGTAAAATAGCAGCAATTCCCTCCACACGTTAAAACCCCAGGATATTATGATGTCTCCAGAAGGCGATGACGCTCTGAATGCCAAGTTTCGATTAGGTAATCACCCCTCCGAAAAAAACAGGGGTTTTCCAACAGCCTGACTTTTGCAGGAATTTCATCAAATAGCGGCTTAAAAAGGAGAAATTGATAGCATCCACGCAGCATTTTCACTGCTCCATCCATCTTCCACCGTTTTGCCAACCCGCCATTTTTCGATCTGTACAGTCTCTATGCGAGCGTTTCCGTTTTTTTCGCATCCACATTCTCTGTTGACTCGTCACCTCAATCATTTTGCAATGCCTATGAGACATCCCCTGTTCCGTTGATGCGGGCATCTTCCTTGCAGTTGCCTCAGTGGCACATTCAAGGAGAACGGTTCGTTGTAACAAGAGGGGATCGTATGGATCCGCCGCGCCACCAGATGAGCTGGGAAGAAGCTGCTGGAGCTGTCAAGCCGCTTCAAGGACACTCCAACAGGGACCAGAACGAATGGAGATTCTTAAGATTCTTAACATTCACTGATCGATTCGCTTAACTTTTCCTTTATCTGGTTGAAGAATCTAGGGACGGCCGCTATACTTTGGTCTGGAATGAAAGGGAGGAGTACGGATTGAGACAGAAATGGAAGGCGGCCATTTTGCTGCTTGCGGTGATTTCTATGCTGGGGGGCTGCTTCGCCGAGAAACCGGTGCTCGAAGAGCTGGGGCCAGATGGCAAAGGGAAAATCAAAGTGCTCTATTATGACGAAGAGAGCTTCTTTAAGGAATTTGGCAGCCCATTTAATTTGAGTTACCCCAATATTGAGTTGGAGGTGGTAAGCACCGCTCCAATTGGACGGGAAATGCAGGTCAACGGCACGACCTATGAGGAAGAATATATCAAGCATATCGAGAAGAACAAGCCGGATGTTCTGATTGTGAGCAGACGCGACCTGTTCGATAAGCTGGCGGAGGAAGGCAAGCTGTACAACTTGGAGGCGATTATCGAACAGGAGAAGTTCGATCTTGAAGGCTATTTGCCCGGGTTCGTCGATTTGCTGCGGGAACGCGGGGGCGGCTCGCTATACGGTCTGGCGCCGTACTTTTCGACCTCGGTCATTTTCTATAATGCCGATCTGTTCCGAGAGCATCACATTGAACTGCCGCGCAACAGGATGAGCTGGAAGGAGCTGCTCGAACTGGCGAGCCGGTTTGCGGAATACGGTTCCGAAGACGATCCGATCTACGGGTTGGTTAATCAGTACGGACGAGCCGACAGCATTTTTTTTGATGTAGCCGAGAGCTTGTCGTTGCGGCTGTTCGATGCGAAAGGGGAAAAAACCACGTTCAATACGGACGGTTGGAAGGAAGCGATGGAGCTGACAGCCAACGCGATTCGCGGCAAAGCGGTTTTTTCGACGTTGTTGGAACCGCGATTCCGATATGGTGAGGTTGATGTTAATCAGAGCGAGAATTTCTTCCAAGGCAAGGTCGCGATGGTGCTCGGAACGCCCTGGTTCATGCACGAGCTTACGGAGTATCCGAAATATGATAAAGAAGCAAGCCCAATCGATTGGGGCATCGTGACCGCCCCTGTCGATCCAGGGAATCCGGATCAATCACAGTATGTGTCTCTTCGCGACGAATTCGCTATCCTGGCCGATTCCCCGAACAAGCGGGCTGCTTGGGAATTCGTGAAGTATGTGAACGGTCCGGAGAGGGCGAAGGCCGCTTCCCGTTCCTTGAGGGACTTGCGGGACGAGCTGCCGACAAGAGGGGAGTACATGAAAGAACTGGACGGCAAGAGCCTGGAGCCTTACTTTATGCTGAGACCGAAGGCATCGAGCGGAACGGTATGGGGCGGACCGAACGTGAAGATCCCGCCGGGCTTCTACTGGAACTTCACGAATCTGATTAAGCAGGAGCTGAGAGACATGATCGAGAACAATAAACCGGCCGAAGCCGCCGTGGCCAGGATCGACGAAGAAGGCAACGCTATCCTCAAGCAAGAACGAGAGAGAGAGAAGGCGGAGGCAGAGGAGATGCGGAGGAAGGCGCTAGAGAATGCCGCGAAGAAGTAAGAGATGGAGAAGCTTGATCGGAGGCCGCTGACTTAAGTCGGCGGTCTTTTTTTCGGCAGACAAGGACCCTTAAGAGAGCGGAAAGGAGTGGAGATTCTTAATATTCTTAACATTCACGTTGTGATTCGCTTAAGATTTCCTTTATCTGGTTGAATGGTCTGGGAGCGGCCGATATACTTGCTCTGGAATGAAAGGGAGGAGAAGGAATTGAGACAGAAATGGAAGGCAGCCATTCTGCTGCTAACGGTAATCTCTTTGCTAGGAGGCTGTTTTGCGGAGAAGCCGGTGCTCGAAGAGCTGGAACCGGAGCGCAAGGTGAAAATTAAAGTCATGTACCACAACGATGAAAGCTTTTATAGGGATTATGGCAATGGCTTTGATGCGATCTTTAATGACAAATATCCCAACCTTGAGTTCGAATTCATCAGCCTCATTGAAATGTACCCGGATATTGAGAAGAATGGGACGAGCTTTGAGGAAGAGTATCTCAAGCTGATTGAGAAGAACAAACCGGATATCCTGTTTTTCACCAAAACCGACCTGTTCGAGAAGATGGCGCAGGAAGGCAAGCTGTACAATCTGGACCCGATCATCGCACAGGAGAATTTCGATGTTGACAGTTACATGCCCGGACTTATCGATATGATGCGGCATTATGGGGACGGCTCGCTATACGGCTTGGCTCCGTCCTTTTATACGAACAACCTTTACTATAACGCCGAGCTGTTCCGGGAATATCAGATTGAACCGCCGCGCAATCAGATGAGCTGGCAAGAGGTGCTGGAGTTATCGCAACGCTTCGCCGGCCTGGGTTCCAAGGATAAGCCGATTTATGGCTTGACGGAGGATTTCGGCCGGGTGGAAGAGCTTCTGTTCGGGATAGCGGCGACCTCGTCGCTGCGCGCGCTGGACGCGAAGGGAGAGAAGCTGGCATTTAACACGGAGGGCTGGAAGGAAGCGATGGAATTGGTAGCCGATGCGGTTCGCAGCAGAGCAGTATTTGCGTATCCATTGGAAGAAGACGTGAGATATTTGCAGACTGAGCCGTTTCTCAGGGGTGAAGTCGCGATGGTGCTCGGGTCAGGCATGTTCCTGAATCAAATGTTGGAAGGTCCGATGCAGGATGATGGGAAGGAGATGGAGTGGAACATGGTCACGGTTCCCGTCGATCCGGCATCACCGGACGAATCGCCATTCGTAGAGTTGAACGGAATCTATGCAATCGCAGCCGATTCCGCGAACAAGCGGGCCGCGTGGGAATTCATGAAGTACGTGAACAGCCCGGAAATGGCGAAGGCCCTATCCCGCTCTCCGCATGCCGGCCTGCAGACAAGATCCGGCTTCACCAAAGAAATCGCCGGCAAAAGCACGGAAAGCTTCTACCTGCTGCGGCCGAAGGCCGGGGGCGGTTCCATCTGGGGAGGCTCGAACGTGAACCGGCCGGATGAGTTCACTTTTGGCTTCCCGAATCTGGTGGAAAAGCAATTGTACGAAATGATCGAGAACGGGAAGTCTGCCGAAGCGGCGGCGGCCGCCATCGAGAGCGAGGGCAACGCGCTCCTTGAGCAGGCCCGGGCGGCGCAGAAGGCAAAGGCGAAAGCCGGCAAGAAGTAGCGTACAGAAGCGTGGAGAGCCCGATTCCAATGGAAGAAGGCAATTGGATAAGGCTTCCCGCAGAACAAAGATATTGTGACGGCCGCCAGCGCAGGTTGACGGCCGTTTTTTGCTTGGCGACCGATGAGAGGATGACAGGAGCGGCCGATATGTTCCGGGAGCAAATATTGAACCGCCGCGCAATCAGATGAGCTGGACAGAATTGCTCGAATTGCCGAGCCGCTTCGCTGGCCTCGGTTCCGGTGACGTTCGGATTTATGGTCTCTCGGATGAATACGGCTTTGCCGACGACTTGCTGTTTACGTTGGCAAGGAGCTTATCGTTACGAGTGCTGGACGCAAAGGGGGAGAAGATCAACTTCCATACGGAGAGCTGGAAGGAAGCGTTGGAGGTGACAGCCAACGCAATTCTCGGCCACACGGTCTATACGGCTCCGCTGAAGCCGATCGCTTCAGGCACGATCCTTCATTCGCGGACCGAGCAGTTTTTCCAAGGCAAACTGGCGATGATGATCGGATCGTCCTCGCTCATAGGCGAGCTCCGCAAGCACGAAAAAGAAGTCAATTGGGACTTCGTGACGGCGCCCGTCGATCCGGCTGCGCTGGAGGAATCCGGTTTTGCGTACGTGTACGATATTTATGCGATCGCGGCCGATTCTCCGAACAAGCGGGCTGCCTGGGAATTCGTGAAGTTTATGAACGGTCCGGAAATGGCGAAGGCCAAGTCCCGTTCCTTCCGGGGCGACCTGCCGACAAGGGTGGACTACATGAGAGAGGTGGACGGCAAAAGCATGGAGCCTTTCTATATGCTGCGGCCGCAGGCATTGCATGCGTACTTATGGCGGGGGCTTGACCGTGAATTCCTGTCCGGCTTCCGTACGAATTTCTCGAACCTGGTCCTCAAGGAATTGAAGGAGATGGTCGAGAACGGGAAGTCTGCGGAGGAAGCCGCGGCCGCCATCGAGAGGGAGGGCAACGCGCTCCTCGAGCAAGCGCGGGAAGCGAGAAAGGCGGAGACGGCGAAGACCGGGATGAAGTAGACCCGATCAAGGCCGGAGCGGAACCATTGCACATTCCTTAATAGTTCTTAACATCTCCTATTGATTTGATTAAGATTTCCTTTATTTGGTTGAATGATGCGGGAACCGCCGATATACTTGCATCTTGTAACGAAAAGGAGGAGAACGGATTGAGAAAGAAATGGAAGGTTGCCATACTGCTGCTTGCTGTGATTTCTTTGCTGGGGGGCTGCTTCGGCGGGAAGCCCGCGCTTGAAGAGCTGGACTCCGAGGGCAAGGGAAAAATTAAAGTGCTCTATTATGACGAGGGCAGCTTTTATAGCGATTACGGGAACAACTTCAATGTGAAGTATCCCAATATTGAGTTCGAGGTCATCAACACGGGCACAATCTATCAGGATATGCAGGAAAACGGGACGAGCTATGAGGAGGAATATCTCAAGTTTATCGAGAAACACAAGCCGGATGTCATTATGACGGGTTCGGACAGCTTCGAGAAGCTTGCGCAGGAAGGGAAGCTGTACAATCTGGACACGGTGATCGAGCAGGAGAAATTCGGTCTTGACGGATATATGCCCGGGCTCGTCGATATGCTTCGGGAACGCGGCGGCGGCTCGTTATACGGCTTGGCTCCGTACTTTAATGCCTCGGTCGTCTACTATAACGCCGATCTGTTCCGAGAACATCAGATTGACCCGCCGCGCAATCAGATGAGCTGGAAAGAACTGCTCGAATTGTCGAGCCGCTTCGCGGGCATCGGTTCCGGGGACGATCAGATTTATGGTTTGTCCGATGAATTTGGTCAAGCCGAAGGCATGCTTTTTAATGTGGCAAGCAGTTCGTCGCTCCGGGTGTTCGACGCGAAGGGGGAGAAGATCACCTTCAATACGGACGGCTGGAAGGAAGCGATGGAGCTGACAGCCAAGGCGATTCGCGGCAAAGCGGTCTATACGGCTTCTCTGGAGCCGGAAAAAGAAAATACGATGTTTTTTTTGCAGACCGAGCAGTTCTTCAAGGGCAAAGTCGCGATGATGTTCGGATCGAGCTGGCTCATGAGCGATCTTCGGAACCGGCCGAAGTATGACAGCGACATCCAAGAAATCAATTGGGACTTCGTTACGGCGCCCGTCGATCCGGCTGCGCCGGAGGAATCGGCCTTTACGGTGTTAGATTCTATCTATGGGATCGCGGCCGATTCCCCGAACAAGCGGGCGGCTTGGGAGTTCGTGAAGTTCGTGAACGGCCCGGAGATGGCGAAGGCCGCTTCCCGTTCCTTCCGGGGCCAACTGCCGACAAGGGTGGACGCGATGAAAGAAGTGGACGGCAAAAGCACGGAAGCCTTCTATATGCTGCGTCCGAAAGCTTCGGGCGGGTCCGTATGGGGGGGCTCGAACGTGAATTTCCCGGACGGCTTCCGCATGGCCTTTTCGAATCTAATCATTAAGGAATTGAAGGCGATGGTCGAGAACGGAAAGTCTGCGGAGGAGGCCGTGGCCGTGATCGAGACCGAAGGCAATGCGGCCCTGCAGCAGGCGCGGGAGGCGGCCAAAGCGAAGGAGCAGGCCGGGAAGAAATAAGCTGCCGCTTAGCAAAGGGCGAATGACAGAAGGAGAGAAGGCGGAGTGACAAACAAGTGGAGGCCCGTCCTGCTGCTGCTAGCGGTGATTGCTGTGCTGGGCGGGTGCATGGGCAAGACTCCCGTGCTGGAGGAGCTAGGGGAAGACGGCGCGGGGAAGCTGAAGGTCATGTCTTACAGCGAAGCGTTATTTTATGAAGAATACGGTAATCAGTTTAATATGAAGTATCCCAATATTCAGTTCGAAGTCGCGAGCATCCAGGAGATCTATAAGGATATGGATGAGCTGTCTCTCAGCTATCAGGATGCGTTCATGAGGTTCGTCGAAAAAAACAAGCCGGATGTCATTATATGTGAATACGGCCAATTCGAGCAGTTGATTCAGGAGGACAAGCTGTATAATCTGGATGCGATTATCGCCGAGGAGACATTCGATCTCGATGGGTACTTGCCCGGGGTCATCGATGTGCTTCGGGATACCGGCGGCGGATCGGTATACGGGCTCGCCCCGACGCTGGATACCGCGGCGGTCTTCTATAACGCCGAGCTGTTCCGGGAGCATCATATCGAGCCTCCGCGGAATAAGATGACCTGGCAAGAACTGTTAGAATTGTCGGAGCGCTTCGCGGCGATCGATTCCGGAGAGGAGCGCTTGTATGGTTTGTCCGAGCAGTACGCCTCGCCCGCCATGTTGTTCTATGAGATCGCGGAGACATCGTCGCTGCGTCTCGTCGATGGGAAGGGAGAAAAGGTTATCTTCAACACGGAGGGGTGGAAGGAAGTGCTGGAGATGGTGAGCGGGGCCATCCGGAGCCACGCTCTGCATGCCCCGTCTCCGAAGCTGGACTCGGATACATCCGTTTCTATGCTCACGGATTCGCCGTTCTTTCGCGGCAAATCCGCGATGGTCATCGGCAACTTCTTCTTCTTCACAGATCTGCGCAACCGGCCGCAATATGATAAGGACGCGCAAAAAATCGATTGGGGCGTCGTGACCGTCCCCGTCGATCCGCAATTCCCGGACGTGTCGCCTCATATTAGACCCGCCACGATCTTCGCGATTCCGGCGGATTCCCCGAACAAGCGGGCCGCCTGGGAATTCGTGAAGCATGTGAACGACCCGGAAAAGGCGAAGGAGGAATCGCGGACGCTGGGCAGGGGACTTCCGGCCAGGAGCGAGTTCTTCACCGAAGTGGACGGAAAGAACGTTGAGGCATTATATATGCTGAAGCCAAAAGGAAAATGGGGACTCTGGGGAGAATCGGATCGTGACATTCCGAGCTCATTCTTTCCTTCCATGTACGACCTGCTGGAGCGAGAAATTATGGCGGTAGCCGACGGTAAGAAAACCGTCGAAGAAGCGGCCGCTGCTATCGAACGCGAAGGCAACGAGGCGCTCAAGCAAGCGCGGAAGGCGGCGGAGATGAAGCGGGAGGCCGCGAAGCAGCCCGCCGAAGACGCAGGCTCGGCGCCGCAAGAGGACCTGGAAGGAGCAGCCGAAAGCGAGTAAGGAGCCGGGCAGGTGGGATATCGCCCTGGTCCCCGCGCTTAAGATCGTGTACCAGCGTGTCCTGAGCATATCCCACGTGTGCCCCGAGCGTGTCTCGATCGTGTCCCGCGCTTACTCGGAGCGTGTCCCGAGCCGAAGCTTCCGTCCGCGCCTGCATGATACCGTTGGGTTCGCATCCCCGCTTCGTGTCCGGTATAATAGGCGGTGAGGTGACGATATATGGAATCTTTATTACATATTGAGCGGTTGACCGGCGGCTACAGTGTCGGCCGACCGGTTCTCCACGATATTAACTTCACGGTCGAAGCCGGCCAGATGATCGGGTTGATCGGGCTGAACGGCGCCGGCAAGAGCACGACGATGAAGCATATTCTTGGGCTGCTTGAGCCGCAGTCCGGCAAGGTGACGCTGCAGGGCCGCACGCTGGCTGAAGCGCCGGAGCAGTACCGGGCGGCATTGGCGTATGTTCCCGAGTCACCGCTGCTGTATGACGCCTTGACCGTGCGCGAGCATCTGGTCTGGACGGCGACCGCTTACGGGGTGGACAAGGCCCGATTCGAGCAGCGGGTGGCCGAGCTTGCGCAGTTGTTCCAGATGGAGCCGCATCTGGATAAGGCGGCTCAGCATCTATCCAAGGGCATGAAGCAGAAGACGATGCTGATGTGCGCATTCGCGGTTCGCCCTCCGCTCTATATCATTGACGAGCCGTTCCTTGGCCTTGATCCGCTCGGCATCCGTTCGCTGCTTCAATATATGAAGAGCGTCAAGGAAGAAGGAGCGGCGCTGCTCGTCAGCTCGCATATTTTGTCCACGATCGAGCATTATTGTGACGGCTTCGTCCTGCTGCACCAAGGTAGAGTGCTGGGGGCGGGCAGCCGGGAGGAACTGCGGAAGCAGTGGAGCAGCCAATCCGGACGCCCTGCCGAAGAGCGGCTCGAGGATCTCTTCTATACGTGGGTGACCGACGCGCAGGAGGGCGGTGATCGTCCATGGAACGGATAACTCCTGGGGAAGCCGGCGGAACCGCGCCGTTCGACGCCGTCCGGTTATGGCAGGAGCGCCGGCAGCGGTTTTGGAGGCAAGTCATCCCTTATATAGGCTATGTCGCGCAGAGCGGATTGGCCATAGTGCTCGTCTTGGGATTTATCACCGGGACGGCATTTTACGCCAATTATCTGGATCATATTCCGCCTGGCTTTCCGGTTCGCGAGCTGGTGCTGCTTCTGGTCGCGCCGGCGACGGCTTACATGACCTACCGTACGTTCCTGGAGCCGCCGGATCTGGTCTTCCTGCTCCGGGTGGAAGGACGGATGGCCGATTACATGAAGCGAAGCATCCGCTACAGTCTCATCCCGAGAATGCTGCTGCCGCTGGCGGTATGGACCGTGCTGTGGCCGTTGTACCATCGGGCGGATCCGCAGCCGAAGCATTTTGCGCTGATGCTGGCGGTGATTATATTGTTGAAGTCTGTCGCTGCCGCCGGCAGCTGGGGCGAACGGCAGATGAGCGATCCGTCTCTCCGCAGAGCGGGCCAATGGCTTCGCTATGCTTGGGTCTGGGGATCCATGGCGAGCTGGCTGTGGCTGAGCGTTCCGGCGGCAGCGCTGATTACGGGAACGGCGGGACTAGGTTATATCGGCTGGACGCTTACCCGGAGCAGGCTCCGTTTTCCATGGGAGCGCCACATCGAGACGGAGCGGGTTCATATGAGCCGGGTATTTCTGTTTCTTTCGAACTTCGTCGACATTGCCGTCACGGAAGAGCGCCGGTATATGCGGCCTTGGCTGAAGCGGTTCGGCGATCGCCATGCCTGCCGGCCTCATGCCGCTTACCGGTATTTGCTGGCGAAGACATTCGCCCGCAGCGAGCTGCTGGGCATTCTGATGCGCCTCACCGTCATCGGCTTGCTCGCCATATTGTGGGTGCGGGACTCCGTCTGGAGCGCAGCGGCCTACGGGCTGCTCCTGCTCGTTATCGGAGCCCAGCTCCATACCTTGTTCACGTATCACCGTCATGATGTCATGCGAAGCATTTATCCGCTGCCGCCTCACGCCCGGCATGAGGCCGCGCTGCGCATGAGCACGGCCATCCATCTAAGCTGCGCCATTGTCCTGCTAATCCCGCTCTGGCTGGGCGCGACGGCTTGGAGCTTCAAGGGAGCCGCCGCTGCGGGCGGGTTGGGGCTTGTGCTCTTGTTCCGGCTCAAGCGCGCCAAGGGGCGGGCGGATGATGATGAAGCCTAGAGACAGCAAGAAGGGTATCCGGCGCTTAAGGGCGCAGGGATACCCTTCTTCGTTATTCGGCGGAGAAGGAGCTCCGCCATCTATATCACATCGGAGCGTCTGTCTGCCGAGGCCGACGCGACCTCCGGGATAACGGCATCCGGCTGCAGGGAGCAGGGATCCATCGCGTGCAGCGTTCGGACGAAGCGCAGCGTTCCGGTCTTCGAGCGCAGCACGAGCGAATGCGTCTCTGCGTAATTGCCAGATGTGTTCCGCACTCCTTGCAGCACATCTCCCGGCGTGATCCCGGTCGCCGCGAAGATGACATCGCCTCGCCCGCACAGATCCTCCGTATGCAGCAGCCGATCGGGAGGGTGAACTCCCATCGCCAAGCACCGGTTCCATTCGTCTTCGCCGGCTGGCATAAGACGAGCCTGCATCTCTCCGCCCATGCAGCGCAGAGCGGCTGCGGCCAAGACGCCTTCCGGTGCGCCGCCCGAGCCGACATAGAGATCGACGCCGGACTCCGAGAAGGCCGTGGCCAGCGCGCCTGCCACATCGCCCGCCTCGAGCAGCTTCAGCCGGACGCCGGCGCGCCGCAGGGCAGCGATCTCGGCGGCATGGCGTTCCCGATCGAGAATAGACACCGTCAACTCCGATACATCGCGTCCCAAGACGGTGGCCGTCTTCCGGACCGTCCATTCAAGCGGATCATCTAGATGAAGGTGACCTCTTAGCCGCGGTCCGCAGGCCAGCTTGCGCATATACATATCGGGTGCATGAAGCAGCTGTCCCCGGTCAGCAATAGCGATGACGGACAATGCTCCGTTCAATCCTTTGGCGACCAATTCCGTGCCTTCGACGGGGTCTACCGCGACATCCGCCTCCGAGCCTTCGCCGGATCCGACCGATTCTCCGATGGCGAGCATCGGGGCCTCGTCCATTTCTCCCTCCCCGATAACCACCGTACCTTGAATCGGAACCGAAGCGAACATGCTGCGCATCATGCGGGTCGCCGCGTCATCCGCCTCATCGGAACGCCCCCTGCCAACCCATTGCGCCGATGCCAGGGCTGCCGCTTCGGTGACGCGAACACATTCCAAACTTAATTGACGATCCATACTTCTTCACCACTCCTGAATATGACGTATTAAATAATTAAATATTGTGTGTTATTAAATAATATGATATATAATATGGAAAAGCAATCCGTTATTTTGTCCAGTCAAACGAATTGTTGCAAGAATATGATGGTTTATGCCGTCATATTTATAGGGTATCAGCCAGAAGCTTCCGCGATCACCGTCATTAATGACACCATAATGCATCGCGTTAGGATACCCGTCACGATGACTGAGGAGAGGTGGATGTGTGTGATGGAACAAACCCAATGCAAGCCGCTATTGGGCGTCATTCTCTGCAAACAATGCAACCGGTTTATCGCAGAACAAGATACGGAACGGGTAACGGTCTATTACATGGACTGCAAATCACATGGCTGTCACGAGGATGCGGCATCGGAAAGAGAGGTACAGTACCTTGAAGTCTAGTGCGCAGCCGGCATGGCATCAGGAAGCGGAATGGAGCGAGGGCGGGCAGGCGACGTATTTTCGCCTCATTCGCCGCACCGGTTCCGCATGGGGACACATATGGGATGAAGACAGTTCAGGGCAGAGAGCAGCGTTCAGCCGCACGGTCATGCGCTGCTGGAAGCGTTCAGACATTCATGTTGCGCTCAGCCAGGAAGCCGCTCATATTTTGCTCACCTCGGGTTCGGAGCCGCTCTTGACGCCGGAACGAATCCGGCTGGTGAGGGAGATGCTGCAGGCGGTCAATGGGCCTGAGCGAAGCGCCGCTCTTGACAAGCTGGTTCCGTTCATGACGTCCGAATATGAGTCCTTCATCAAGTCGGCCTCATCGTCACGCCCCGTGCATCTATATATCATACTGGCGGATGCCCGCTTGAAGGAAGCGCTGCCGAGCCTGACGGATATCGAGCAGCGGATGGAAGTGCTGCAGCGCCTGGCTGCGGAATCGGAAGGGCGCAGCCTAGAGAAGGTGAACCAGCAGTGGTTCGTGTTGCGCCGCTGGAAGGAATGGCTGATTGCCGATGAGGACCGGAAGCCGGCCTTCATCTCGGACGCCGTGCCGGATTGGATCGATATGCAGGCGGAAGCGCTGTTCCGGGCCGTCGATCGCTGTTACCGGAACGGCAGCAAAGCTCATGTCACCGTGATGCTCCCCTATCACTCGGAGGCATGGGAGAAGCATGTCCATATGGCCCGATCTGCCGCCGAGCAGATTATGGGGGAGACGGCCAAGCGAAGCGGCCCGTTAGTCGGCCTGTGGATTACGGGCGATGAAGCGGGGGTAGATGAAGATGAGCGGATTACAGATCCCGATATCGTATGGAGATGCTCATTCTCCCCTTATTAAGCCCTGGAGACGATCTTCCTGCCCGGCGGTGAAGATCGTCTCTTCTGTTGGGCATTGATGGAAGCTGTCGAATTGCAGTACAATATAGGGAATGAAGCTGTGCATGAACATGAATTTTGTCGAAGGAAAAAGGGGGGATGCGCCATTCAACTTACGCCGCGCCAATCAGAAATCGTCCAGCTCGTGCAACGGTCCGCGCCGATTACCGGCGAACAGATCGCAGAGCAGCTCGGGATCAGCCGGCCGACGATTCGTTCTGATCTTTCCGTGCTTGTCATGCTGGGATATTTGGATGCCAAGCCGAAGGTCGGTTATTTCCCGGGCAACATTACGGCAGGCGCTCCAAGCGAGCCATTGAACATTCGAGTACAGGACGTCCAGAGCATGCCCATCATCGTCCGGGACACTTCCACTGTTCATGATGCTGTAGTCACTTTGTTTTTGGAGAACGTAGGAAGTTTGATTGTAGCTGATGACGAGGGGATGCTGCTTGGCGTCGTCTCAAGAAAAGATTTGTTGAAGGTAACGCTCGGCAATGCGGTGGCGGGGACGATGCCCGTCAGCTTCGTGATGACCCGCACGCCGCTGATTACCGTGAAGCCGGAGGATTCGATTATCGAGGCCGCCAAAAGGCTGGACGAGCATGATATCGATACGCTGCCTGTCGTTGTACAGCGTGGAGATGCGGCCAACGACAAATGGGAGGTCGTTGGACGGATATCCAAGACGACGATTCTGAAAGTATTTCTTCGCCAGGCGAAGGGCAGGTAAAGGAAGGGAAGGGGAAGCGCAAGCATGGGAGAATCGAGCCAACAATCTCCATACATTGTGACGGTATGCTCCGATTCGTTGGGAGATACCGCTGAATCCGTCGTCCGGGCGGCAGCACGACAATTCCATGGACAGGAAATTATTATTCAACGGAAGAGCCATGTGAAGCAAGAGGATGAAATCAGAGCGTTGATGGAGCAGGTGAGCCGTGAAGGCGGCTTCGTCGCCTATACGCTGGTGCAGCCCGAGCTTCGGGAAATGATGAAGGAAGAAGCGATTCGGCTCGGCGTGCGAGCGGTCGATATTATGGGACCGATGATGCAAGCATTCATCGATACGTTCAACGACTCTCCGAAGCGTCAGCCCGGATTGCTTCATACGATGGATGACGATTATTTTCGCCGCATGGAGGCCATCGAATTCGCGGTCAAATGCGATGACGGGAAGGATACCACGGCGATTGCCGAAGCGGATATCGTGCTGATCGGCCCTTCCCGCACCTCGAAGACGCCGCTGAGCGTCTTCTTGAGCCACAAGGGCTACAAAGTCGCTAATATTCCGTTGTCGCCGGAAGTGAAGCCGCCGCAGGAAATATACCGGATGCCCGGTGAGCGCATCTTCATGCTGACGATGCCGGCCGAGCGTCTGCTGCGCATCCGGGAAGAGAGGCTGAAGAATCTGGGCCTGCCTCATAGCTCCATGTATTGCTCCGCCGAGCGGATACAGGAGGAGCTGGATTACGCGGCCATGCTGGCCGACAAATGGAATTGCCATGTATTCGATGTAGCCGACAAAGCGATTGAAGAGACGGCGAACGCCATTATCCGGCTGCTTCCGTCTTCGTAAGAGAAGGGGCTGTCCCATAAGTAGTTTTTTACTATCTGTAAGATGTTCTCTAAACTTGAAAAGGCCGAGTTAAGGGGTTACATTGCCCCTTGAACTCGACCTTTTTTCCTTATAGTTGCCCACTTTAGCCAAATTGCGGCGAGGGAAAGCCACCCGACCTCAAGGCTTATTTTCGACAGCCCTCGAAGCAGGAAGCGACTAAATCCACTCCCATTTTTGCATTCTATTCGGTTTTGAATTTCGAGGAAGCCTCTCTTAGCTGCTTGGTCAATGCGTCGATCTCTTCAATCATGGAGGCCAACTGTTGAACCATAGCCGATTGTACTTGAATCGTAGAGGTTACCTGCTCAACCGAAGCTGACACTTCTTCGCCAGAGGCAGACAAGTTCTGAGCCAGCTCCATAACATCTTCTTTGCCCCGCTTCATGGTGTCCATTTCGTAGGCCATGCCCTTAATTTGCTCTGTAATGTCAACAACGTTGTTCAAAATGGCTTCAAACGCCAGTTTCGTATTGTCAACATATTGATTTTGCTTGGCAGATACATCTTGAAGGCTTCTTACTGATCCATTTGCCTCCTGCGCCAAGCTAAGGTTGTCTGTGATGATTTCCTCGATCTCGCTTGACTGCTTTGCACATAGCTCAGCCAATTGTCTTACTTCGGAAGCGACAACGGCGAATCCTTTGCCATGCTCCCCAGCTCGCGCGGCTTCTATCGAGGCGTTAAGGGCGAGCAAATTCGTTTGCTTTGCAATCTTGCCAATGGTTTCCGTAATGGAGGCAATACGTAAGGAGCTTTCCTCTAGCTTAGCCGTGATGGCTGCGATTGAAGCAACTTCCTGTTCACTGTCGCCATGGGTATGGATCAACTGATTCACGACTTCATTTCCACTATGGAAGACTTCAATAATGGAATCCGTCCGATCCTTCACAGCGGATGACAATTGATTGACAACTGCAATTTTATCCCCGAGATCACCGAACTTATTTACGATTTGCTCGGTATCGAGCGCTTGGGACTCTATAGCTTTGGCGATTTCCATGGTCGTAATCGATGTTTCCTGAATGGATATCGTCGTTTGCTTGGAGGCGGTGTCCAATTCATTTGTGCTTGTGTTCAAGTGCCCGATTGAGTGATTCATTTGGGAAATCAGGCTCTTATTTTGTTCGACCATGACGGTGAAGCTGTCCGCCAACTCTTTAAATTCGCTCTTGTAGTTGCCCGTTGCGGCAACGGTGAGATCGCCGGACGCCAAGGTCTTGAACAAGTCGGTTAGTCTTGCGATTGGCCGCGTAATCGTACGCGAGATGATAATACCCACCGTCAAGGATATCAATAGGGCAACAAGCGTAATGATCGATATTTTGGCGAATAGATCATCAAGAGGTTTCTTAATGTTCTTATAGCTGTCTTGTACCACAATTGTCCAATCTGCTTTCGGAATTTTTGAATAACGGATAAAGTATTCCGGATCCTCAATACCTCCACGGGATATTTCCCCCTTAACCGGAGTCTGAATGACTGTATTAAACTTGTCGGATTCTACCATATGCCCGATTGCAGAGTTATTGTCTGAGTGGAAGATGGTTCGGCCTTCGCGATCCAAGACCAAGGTGCTTCCTTGCCCATTGCTGTCCACCTTCAGTTGATCTACAAAAAACGAGGTGTTTACGGTCATAATAAACACACCTTCAACATTCGCGCCGTCCCCCAGGATAGGTTGTGCGAACACAACCACCTGACTGCCGGTACTTTTGGATACAATCGACTCGCTGATGAACGATTGTCCTTTCATTGCCGCTTGGAAATAGGCTCGATCCGTGCGGCTGCTTCCAATGTTGTCTCGGTTCGAACTCGCAATGATGATGCCGTTCTTATCGATGAGACTGCCCGTGCTCGTTTTGAGACTATCAGCCATCAGCTTATTCGCCCTCGTGAAAAGCGGATTGCGTTCAGAGAAAAAATCGGCATCCATTAATGAATTCTCTGCCCGAAGCTGCAGCAGGGAGAGGTATGTCTGATTAATAGACGCCAAATAAATGGACTGCTCCTCCAGTTGCACGGACGACCATAAACCTTCACCGATGCGGTTGGCATTCAATATCATGTTGTTCTTGCTTTCCTTCAAAAGCATGTCGGACCCGTACCAGTACAGTATGGAACTCGTTCCGATCAACATGCATACCGCCAAGGTGCTGATTAACAACGGAAGCTTTACTTGCAGTGACATATTCGCGATGCGAATGCCCCACCTCTTAAGTGTTTCCATCCTCGTCTCACCCCTGATGTACAAGATATGTTCCTATGACTCCTATGCAAATCCGATTTTCCATTTACGTATATGCCTCCTTCCCAACCATTTGGAAATATATGATTAGAAGTCTACAAATCTATTCAACGGAAATATTTAAGTGTTTTTATATAGGTAAATTACGGTAAATGAGCGCGGCGAATATTCGAATCATGAAGAAATAAAGAAAGGGGCTGTCTCATAAGTGATATGCTCCCCTTACGGTAGACAGGAGCTTAAAAGCTTACTCAGGAGGAGCGAAAGCAATGACGAAGGGGCGTTCGACGACTTGGCAGGAACGGATCGATATTGTGCAATACTGTCTTGCTCATCAGCATGACTACCGTAAGACAGCGGACCCAGCAAGTCTGCCAATGGGTGAAGAAGTTTGAAGAGGGCGGTCAGGATGCGTTAAAGGATGGTCGGGGAAGAAAGAAAGCGCCGGAGGAATTAACAGAGGCCGATCGCCAAAAACTCGAGATGAAAAAGATGGAATATGAAATCGAGCGGCTTCGGGCGGAGAATGCATTTCTAAAAAAGTTACGGGAATTCCAAAGGAGGCGAAGCTAAGCCAATACCGTCAAGAGAACGTCTACTTTACTATTCAAGCGCTTCAGGAAGAAGCGTTGTTCAGCGTTCAGCTTCTGTGTGAAATTGCAGGCATTTCACGTTCAAGCTATTACAAGTGGCTAAATCGCAAGCCCAGTTCCCATGAGCAGGAAAATGCAGAGCTAACGCATGTCATGATGTCCATTTATGAGAAAGTCGAGCGTACCTTTGGATACCGTCAATTAACGTTGCACATGCGCCGCCAAACGGGAAAAACGATTAACCAAAAGCGCGTGTACCGGCTGATGAAGATACAAGGAATTCAATCCGTCATTCGGAGGAAGAAAAAGAGATATGCGAGATCCACTCCACAGCAGGTGGCTGAGAACGTGCTGAACCGCAAATTCACTGCAGATGCGGCAAATGATGCTTCATAGCGACCGGGGTTTCCAATATACCTCTCTGGACTTCAAGAAGCTCTTGGACGATAACGAAATGACTTAGAGTATATCCCGTGTTGGACGATGCATCGATAACGATCCAATGGAATCTTTCTGGGGAACTCTAAAATGCGAGAAGTATTATTTACACACCTACCATACCTTTGAGGAGCTTGAAAAAGACATCCAGGCTACATCCACTTTTACAATTACGAACGATTACAAGCAAAACTAAACGGCCTCAGTCCGATGGAATTCAGGACCAAAGCCGCTTAATTGATTTTTATTATTTGTACTGTCTACTTGACGGGGTGCAGTTCAAAGGTAGTTTTTAACTACCATGAGACAGCCCCATCCTGCATTTCACAGCTTGAGATTATTTGCCGAAAAACTGCAAAAAACTGCAAAATTACAGTTTTCCCTTATGATATTTACTCTGTTGCAGGAGTTCCTGCAGAACTGCATCAATTTCAGCCATGCCAATGGCTTGAAAGCAAAAAATGGAGAAAAGGATGCCCTTTTCAGGCCGCTGGAACCCCCCTTTTTTTACGAAGGGGTGGAGATGTCCATGTAGACAATCAAAACTTGGCACTCAGAATATTTTCTACTGAGAGACGAGCTCCACGATATAAAAAAAGGGGGTGGATAAAATTCCCATACATTTCTCAACGGCCTGATTTTACGGGATCCAAGAGACCGCGTCGGATCCTGGGGGCATCATTGCCTTCAGGAAGCATCATTGAATTCTGGAGGCATCGTTGCCTCCTGGGACTTGAACGTGTGGAGGCAATTGCTGCTATTTTACAGGAATTTCGGCTCAATGAGTCCACATCCCGAGGACTTGCTGCAAATCTACATCATTTTAGGCCCTTTTGCTTCAGGCCGAAGCGAAACGGGTGAAATTCCTGCAGTTTTGCAGGATTCCCTTTCTGGTCAAGTCGTCCATATCGAATTGCTGTATTTGCGCAGGATTTCGCTTACCGAATAGGCGTAGAAATTGTGCAGTTTTGCGGATTTCGCCTACCGGATAGACGTGTCTAGGGAAATGGTGCACTTTTCAGGCCGTTGGAAATCCCCTGTTTTTTACGAAGGGGTGGAGATTGTCCATTTTCCTGCTCAAAACTTGGACCCATTAGCGTTTTAAATCGATTTTTTCTATTAAGAGACGAGATTCACCACACAAAAAATGAAGTGCCACAAAATCCCTCGGACTTTCTCAACAGCCTGGCAGGAATTGTAGCAGATAGCAGCTAAAAGAAAGTAAATTCCTGTATAAACGCAGGATTCCGCTGCCTCGTCCCCCTTCCGCCGCTTTGCCCCCCAATGGAAGCACGCTGTCACTTCTCGTCCGCGACGACCGCTTCTGCAGCCAGGGCGTGGACAAGCGCCTGGGTCTCACAGGCTTCCCGGCCATCGGTAAGGGGCCGGCCGCCGTAGGTGATGCACCTGATAAAGTGCAGAATCGCATCCTCGAAGCCTCTAATCTTCGCCACGGAAGTCCATGATCCCGCAGATTCGATGCGGCTTACTCCGTTCTCTTCCACCGTCAGTTCGGTCAGATTGCACACCCGATGGGTGGATACGGGGCCGATCCGTTCGACCCGCTCTACATCGATGCCAGCGTGGCGGTGCATGCCTGCAAAAATCGACGGGCCTGTACCATCGGCGGGCGTGAACAGATGATGGACATCGAGCAAATGCCCCTGCGAATTAATATAAACCCGTCCTGTCCAACGCAGCCCATCGCCGGATGCACGGCTGAAATGGCGCACCAGATCGATGACGTGAATATAATCGTCCAGCAGCGTGTCCAGGTAAGGAACAGGCTTCACTTTGCCGGCGCGGTGCTTCTCGATGCGGATCCAGGAGGCTTGTGCCGCTTCCGAGGCCAACGCTTCATAGCGCGGGGCGAATCTGCGGTTGAAGCCGACCATCAACGTGCGCCCCAGCTTCTCGCTTAGCTCGGCCAAGGCCTCCGCCTGCTCCAGCGTGGCGGCAAGCGGCTTGTCGACATAGACATCGATGCCGCGCCGGAGCAGCTCGGCGACAATCTCGTAATGGGAAGCCGTCGAGCTGTGAACGAACATGGCGTCGCAATCCTCAGCGAGGCGTCCGATGCTCGCGTACGGCGCTATCCGATGCTGGGCGCATACGGCGAGGCGCTTCGCTTCGTTCGGCGTGTAGGCGCCGACGAGCGTCCATGCCTCGGCGCGGCCAAGCACCGGCAAATAGGCCTTCTGCGCAATGCTTCCCAAGCCGACGATGCCAATCCGGGGCACTCTCATATGGGTTCTCCTCCCTTTTCATGCCGAAGCCGGCAGCATATCGGGCTGCCGGCTTCTTCGTCATCTGCGCGCACAGGTCACGCAGTTATTATTGGCTAATATCAAGCACGCCTTGATAAATGGTATCGAACAGCTTCTCGAGATCGGATTCCTCGATGCAAGAGAAGGCAACCCGCAAGTCGGTGTCGCCAAGCGCGATTGTCCCGACGCCATACGCGTCAAGCAAATGGGTACGGAGCTGCTCCGCTGGCACAGTGTTCAGCTTGAGGCACATGAAGTATCCGGAATTGAACGGATAGTAGCTCCATACATCCCCGTATTTCCCGCTATCGAGCAGCGATTTGACCTTGTTGGCCCGCGCTTTCATGATGTGGTACTTCTCCTGCTTCTGCGCTTCGAATTCCGGTGATTGCAGGGCGCGCAGGACGAAGGTCTGGGAAGGATGGGGGCCGCTTGAAATGGTCGCGCGAATGATGCCCATCGTCTTCTGTTCCAACGCCGCGAGCACGGCTTCCGACTCTGCGGCATAGGTGATGAACCCGACACGGAAGCCCCATACATATTCTTCCTTGGTCGCTCCATCCACCTTGACCGGCAGCACGTTCGGATGCAGGGAAGCGAGAGACGAGAAAAGGGACTCATGCATCGAATCCTCGAAAAACAAGCCGAAATAAGCGTCATCCGTCACGACAACGAGACGCATGCCGGCTTCCGCCGCCTCAAGAATGGCATTGACGATCGCTTGGCCCTCTTCCCGGCCCGGTGTATATCCGGTCGGATTGTTCGGGAAGTTCAGCACGACGATGGCTTTGCCCTTGTCACGATGGGCGAACAGCGCCTCACGAAGCCCGGCGCTATTGAACTTCCAGTTGCCGTCGTACAACGGATAGTAGACCATCTCGGCCCCGCGGCGGATGTTGAAGGTCAACTCGTAGTTCTCCCAATTTTTATCCGGCATAATGACGACGTCGCCTTCCTCGGCGAACAAATCGGCGACAATGCTTAATCCGTGCGTCAACGCATTGGTCGCGATCGGCATGCTGATAAGTTTGTCAGCAAGCAAAGGATTCTCCTTGATCATCTTCTCTTTCCACAGCTTGCGGAGCTCCGGCTTGCCTGCCGGCGGGGCATACGGGTAAATATCCTTCGGGTTGTAGGCAGACAGCGTATCCTGGATGACGTCCAGATGCATCGGGATGCCGCCTTCCGTCGCGATGCCAATCGTCGCGTTGAATTGCTTCGCCTTGCTCCCCGCTTCTGCGGATTGGCTTAATATGCCTTCCTTCGGGAAATAGATCTGGCGGCCGAGGCGCGAAAGCATGGCGTGAATGTTCGGGTTGTCTCTTTGAATCGTGTCATTCAATTGCTGAGCCAGTGGGTTCATTTCGTCCATCCTTCCAACATCATTCTAGATTGATTTTTCCCATTATATCATCAAATTTCCGCTTTCGTCACGGGGGTGGAGCGAATATGACCCAATCAGGGCGACAGAGCGGCGGCCGGCAAGATTGTGTTCATGAAGCGATTTGTAGTAGAATAGTGCAAATGGTAACAGGCGTTGAATGAGCTGCCATACATTAACTATTATAGAGAATTCCCGAATGGAATCCGGGAAGGAGGGAGGAACCATCCGTGTTGAACGCCGAACCGAATCGATACGTCATTAAGCCGGCCTGCGCGAAGATAACATGCGAGCCGAATTGGAAATGGCATAAGCGTGAGAATGCGATGCCGAATTATGATCTCTTTTATGTATGGAACGGAGAAGGAGAGCTGCAGTTGAATGATGTATCGTATCATCTCAGCAAAGGCAGCTGCTTCCTCTTCCGGCCAGGAGACAATACGGTCGCTTCCCACAATGCTCAGAAGCCGCTGACGCTAACGTATATCCATTTTGACGTGGAAGGTCCTGTCTACGAGATACCCGAACCATACCGTGTTCTGGAGGAGACTGTCGATTTTGAGCATCTGCTGGCCCGTTACGTCCGCTTGTTCCTGTCCCGATCCTACGGGGCGGAGGAAGAGGCGAAGCTGGTCCTCAAGCAGTTGATGATTCATCTCCTGCGCATCGATCGCGAAGGAACCGGGGAACGGAAGACAAGCTATCATCTGTCCGAGGCGATTCATGAGATTGCCAACTATATCCGGCAAAATCCGGGGGCCAATCACCGTATTCAGGATTTGGCGCAGCGCGCCCAATTGTCGCCGCGTTATTTCTCGGTCAAATTCAAAGAGCTGATCGGTACCTCAGTGCAAACGTATATTATCCGCTCCCGCATTGAACGGGCCGAGCATCTGCTGCACCATGCGGGGATGAATGTAACGGAAGTGGCGGATGCGCTCGGATACCGGGATATCTTTTTTTTCAGCAGGCAGTTCAAGCAGTACACAGGGCGAAGCCCTTCTGAAATACGTTGACGGAATAGAGAAAAGGCCGCTTGTGATGAACGTTGCTCCATTCATCGACAAGCGGCCTTCATTCTGCTGCGGGGCCTATCAAGCTTCCCCTGTTCGCGGACTGGCCGGTACGCCCTGAAGCCGGCCCAAGCCTTCTCCCATCTTCACGATAGAGCCGACAGTCAAATCGCTCCGCGGCTCAAATGTACCGTTCTCCATCAATAGAACAACGGTCGATCCAAATGCGAAATAGGCGAGTTCCTGCCCCCGCTCATAGGCGGGAAGCGGCGCTCCGTCTGCATAGTGGATACTGCTTACGTTCAGCGCTCCGACCTTCACGACCGCCACCTCGCCATGTGCATGGCGAAGATACGTAATCAACCGTTCGTTGCGGCTCAGCACGCGAGGCATATGGCGCAGCCCGAAGTCATTCACCGGATACACCCTGCCCGGCACGTGCTCGCTCTCCACCAGCTTCCCGGTGACCGGCGAATGAATGCGATGATAGTCAGTAGGGCTGAGATAGAGCACGAAATAGTAGCCATGCATGTATTTCTGCTGGTAAGGCGAACGGTGCAGCAGCTCGTCCAGCATGTAGTCTTGCCCCTTGACATTGAGAATCGTGCCTTGCTGTATCGGACCCATTCCGGTAATTAGCGAATCCACCGGGCTAAGCAAAATATCGTCGCCGGCAGCAAGCGGCCTCATTCCCGGCTTCAGGCGGCGGGTGAAGAATTCGTTCAGCGTTCGGTATTCAGACATTGGCTTCTCCGCCTCGTCTACTTGTATGTTATAGGTCTTGGCAAAGGAAGGAATCCATCGGCGGCTCCATCCTGAGCTTGCCGCGCGGCCGGCTGTACGCGATACCCATTTGCGCGAGGATAATTCGGTCAGGAGGCGCATCCATCGTTTCTTCATGATTGTTCATCACCTAGTGGCAGGTGCCCTTTCTCCCGGGAGCGGGACAGGCGCCCTGTATATTTGTATTCCGCAGAAAAGAGCGCAAACCGCCCTTCTGTGGATTATCTTGACACAGAACGCCTGTTTTTTCAATATGATAATCCATACGCCGCCGCTTGACTAACTCTGCAGAAGAGAGGCCCCGTAAGCGATGGGATTGCTGTAAGTGGCCTTCCAAATGTCGTATAGCCCGGCTTCGCGGAAGCTGTAGCGTTGATCGCGTCCGTTGCATTCAATGAACAAAGGCTTGCCGTCGGACGTCAACCCGATATCGAGCCCGACATCGGCCATATGGGGCAAGCTGAGGGAAAGCCGGTTCACGATATGAAGAGAGAATGCGTTGACGCGCTCCACCACCTCTAAGACGGAGCAATGCGGTACACCGGCGGCAACAAGCTCTTCAAGCTGATGCACTGTCCCTCCCTGTGCAACGTTGGTAACGAAGGTATGCTGAGGCGCGACCCGGCCGACGATTCCCGTAATCTGCCACTCTCTGCTTCCGTCGCGTTGAACAGAGACTCGCAAATCAAAGGGACGATCGTGGTGCCGGGCGAGCGGTAGCAGCTCCTGTACAAGATAGGGAGTCCGCCGCAGTTGGGCAAGCACGAATCGCGGCAGCTTTCCCCCCGGGAGCTTGGCCTTCCTCCACCTTCTCGATCCGCCGGCTGTTCGCCAGGAATAGACAATGGTCCAGCCGGTGCTGCTGCGCTCCAGCTTCATAATGCCGCGTCCGACACTGTTGTTGTCCGGCTTCAGCACGATAGCGCCGTAGCCGTCCATCAATGCCGCAACGTTGCCTGGCCGGGCAAGCGTCGTAATAGGCAAATGAGGCACAAGTTCGGGATCTTGCTGGAGCAGCACGTGGAGCTTCCATTTTCCGTATCGATTCACCTGATTGAAAATAACCGTGCCGCGGTTCACCATCGACCGGACTCGTGCATGCGCCCCGGAATGGAAATAGATAGCCCGGTTATGAATGACGGACGGAACGGGGATGCGTCGTCTGGCGTAGCCCGTACCGTCTTTTATATATGCAACAGCTTCCATCTGCTTCACATTCACATCTTCCACGCGCATGAAGCACGGAATAACGCCGTGGAGCCTGCCGGCTTCCTCGTAGAAGGCAATGGCTTCATGCCCTGTCTTGTTCCGCAGCAATCCCCGCAGCATGTTCGAATTGAACAGGATGCCGATGCGGTTGTCTGGCATGGAATCACCTCCTCTGAACTAGTGATCTACTGACTCGCTGTCGCTGGTGTATTGTATGAACGAGCTATCGGCTACGAGTGGACGAGTGTAGACGGAGGTTAGTCCAAATTAAGGCCCCGGCTTGGCCGGCGGCTCGCCTGCAGACCCGTCAGCCCGCAAGCCGACATGTCAGACGAGGCAATTAGAAAGGAGAAAGCTGTATGCACAAGGTTGCAATCCTAACGCCAGGATCCTATCCTTATCCGTCAGGTTCCAGCAGTTCGGTGGAGCGAGTTATCGAGAATGTTACCGGTCTCGTGTCGTCCTGTGCGGATATTCGCGTGTACGGCCGAAGATGGCCGGGGCAGGCCGAGTCGGAATGGGTGCGCGGCGTCAAAGTTGAACGGATCAGATCGGCCTCCTTGCGGTTGTATGTGCATGAAGCGATGCGGTGCATAGCTCAGTTCCGGCCCGATATTATTCAGATCGAGAACCGTCCCCGATACATTCCGCTAATGAAGCGGCATTTTCCGCACGCTCGCATTTGGCTGCAGCTTCATTCCACCACCTTCATGCACAGAAAGGCGATTGCGCCGCCTGGGCTCCGGCGGGCGCTGTCTGTTGCCGATCAGATATTTGTGAACAGCCGCTATTTGGAAAAGCAGGTGACACGGGTATGTCCTGGGTGCAGGGAGAAGACGGCCGTCAATTTGCTCGGCGTGGACGCCGAGCGCTTCCCGTCGCGCTGGACCGAAGAAGGGATCCGGCGTTACACGGAAGGGAAACGGATCCGCGGATGGGCAGAGCGGGACATCGTCCTGTATGTCGGCCGTCTCATTCCGCAAAAAGGCGTCTGGGAGCTGCTGCAGGCTGTACCCCGAGTCATCCGTGAGCATCCGCGGGCACTGTTCGTCATTGTCGGGGGCGTTTCTTACGGTTTGAATTGGAAGACAGCGTATGTGCGCCGTCTGGAACGGTTCGCGCGCAAGTACCCGCATCATATCCGGATGGTCCCTTATGTCCCGCATGAGGAGGTTCCGGCTTGGTACGCGCTGGCCGACCTTCTTGCGGTTCCGTCGCTGCGCCGGGAAGCGTTCGGACTGGTCAATCTGGAGGCGATGGCTTCAGGAGTCCCGGTCGTGGCATCCAGGGTGGGGGGGATTCAGGAAGTCGTCCGGAATGGAGAGACCGGACTGCTCGTCCCGCCGTACCGTCTGCCTGTCCGGTTGGCTTCGGCCATTGTCCGGCTGCTGCGGGATCGGGAAGCGCTCCGGCAGATGGGAGAGGCCGCTGACCGGCATGTGCGCAATTCGTTCACTTGGAAGCAGACGGCGGAGCGCTGGGCCAGCTTCATTGACTACCTCGGCTGATGTAAGCCTTGCCCGAGGAATCTCTGTGGGTTGTCCGTTCCTTGACATGTCAATACCTCAAATAGGCGAGTGACGATATGAGCCTATAACGCATATGATGCTCTATATGTTGGGCATAGAACGGAAAGGAGAGAGCACATGAAAAGGAAAAATGAAAAGCGGACAACCAAGGGACAGAAGCCATCAAAGAAATCGCCCAGAAAGCCGCTATACTTTGTCGATAATCCGAACCAGTCGGAGTTATCGCTGCTGGACCGTCTTAATTCAACGAAGAATCCGCCGGACGATTCCGATAGAGCAAGCGTTAATGCGCTGGCTGCCCTTGAAGCCGTAGAGTCGGAGCGAGAGAATTCGCCTCCGCTGATCACGGCTATATCCGAGAGAGACCTTTATGACGACGACCGGATCGGGGAGGAACTGGAAGTCATGACGGGGGGGGCAGAGACCGAAGAGGAATTGCCGCTCCTCGAGAACCCGCCCGCTGAGGATGAACCGGACAGAGCCGAAGGGACAGATGATCTTATAGCGCCGGGAAGGCCAACGTCCCGTCAAGGAGGGAGCAGCCGCCGCAATGATCGCACTGCGAAGCGGTATGCTGGTACGGAACGTTCCCGAGCGGGCGAAGAGGAACGGCCATCGCGCAAGGAGGATTATCCGACTTATACGTCGGCATTCAGCATGGCGGGGACGCTGCCGACCGATCCTGCGGCGCGCGATGCTGCCGCACGGTCAGGCATGGATGAACCGGCGGCCCCCACTCCCCCGCCGTCTCCGGCTGCTCAGCCTGAAGCCCATGCTGCCCAGGCTGCCGATACCCGCAAGGCGAAAGAGAAGCTGCTGGCAGAGAAGCGGAGTTCGGCGCGATCGACCGCCTTTATCTATACCGATGATATTGCGGATGAAGCGGTCACGGAGGAGAAGCTGGCCGCCTATTCGATCAGCGGATCGAAGCTGCGGCGCGAGAGTATTGGCACCGACATGCTGATTGACTATGCCGTTACGTCCCTGAAAATAGCGGAGGAGGCAGTAACCGGATCGAAAATTGCACCCAACTCGATCGCTGGGGAGCATTTAATACGCAATGCCGTGTCCGGGGGAAAGCTTCGCGACCGCTCGGTTACAGGGGAGAAAATTAAGGACGGCAGTATCACTTCCGAGAAGCTGGCGGACAAAACGATTGATTCGTCCAAGATCGCGGAAGGATCGATCCAAGCGAAGCATCTGAGCGAGCTGTTGATTTCAGGCAATCTGATTCAAGATCAAGCGATTACCGCGGAGAAAATCCGCAGCGGTGCCATTCGCACGGAAAATCTGGCGAACGAATCGGTTGACGCCTCCAAGCTGGCGCCTGAGTCGGTTACGAACTCCAAGCTGCGCGCCGGGGCAATTACCGGCGACAAGTTGGCGCCAGGCAGCATCGACGCGCGCCATTTCAGCGAAGGGGCCGTTGAAGGCCGCGCTATCGGAATGCAGGCGGTGGAGAGCCGTCATATCGGCCCCGGGCAGATCGAAAGCACTCATATCGCGTTTGGCACGCTCTCCGGAGCGATGCTTGAAGCCAAGAGCATCACCAGCGAGCCGCTAGCTGACGAGGCGGTGCAATCCCGTCATCTGGCAGAAGATAGTATTCGCGAGGGGCATATCGGCCCAGGACAGGTCAGCAGCCGTCATCTGGCCGATAGAGTCATTACCACCGCCAAGCTGGCGGATCAATCCGTCAGCACGATGAAGCTTGTCGAGCACGCGGTCACCTCCTCCAAGCTGGCGGATCAAAGCGTGCTGTCGACGAAGCTGGCGGATGAAGCGGTTCGTTCCCGGCACCTCGGGAAGCAATCGGTTGACGGGCAGCATTTGGCTCTTCAGGCAGTTGAGTCCCTTCACATCGCGGAAGAGGCCGTCAATGAGATACACATCGCCCCCGGTGCTGTAAATGGAATTCATCTTATGCCGGAAGCGGTTCATGGCGAGCATCTTGCGGATCAAGCGGTGGAAAGCCGGCATGTAGGCTACCAGGCTATCGAGAGCCGGCATCTTGGCGATGAAGCGGTCACCACAGCCAAGCTGGCTCCGGGCGCCGTATCGTCCGATCAACTGGCGGATGAAGCGGTTATAGCCCGGAAGCTGGGAGCTGCCAGCGTCACGTCGGAGAAGCTGGCCTATGCCAGTGTGCAGCAGCATCATTTGGCGGAAGGAGCGGTCGGCCCGGAAGCGCTCGGCCCCCAGGCGGTGCAGGAGGAGCATATTGCCACTGGAGCGATCAGGTCGGGACATATCTATCCGCAGTCCATCCAGTCTACCGAGCTGGCTCCCGAGGCCGTCACGAGCGAGAAGCTGTCGGTGAATGCCGTCTGTGAGCGCCATATCGGGACGGGGGTTATCTATTCCCATCATCTGGCTGACCATATTATTACATCTTTGAAATTGTCTCCGGAGAGCGTATCGACCGATAAACTGAGTGATTTGTCCGTCACCACCGCCAAGCTGACGAACAGTAGCGTAACCGCAGACAAACTGGCGGAGAACAGCGTGACAACGGCACATCTTGTCGCTGGAGCCGTCACGTCCGACACTCTGGCTGACGAGAGCGTGCAGGCGCAGCATCTCGCACCGAATTCGGTAGGGGCGGGGCAACTGCAGCCGGATTCGGTCTCAGGGGCGACGATCCAAGAATCAGCGATTCGCGCGGAGCATGTGCATCCCGGGAGCATCGGTTCGGTTCAGCTTGATGCAGCCAGCGTAGGCAGCGAACACGTGATTGAGGGATCCATTCACGCCAAGCATCTCGCAGGCTGGAGCATCGGGTCCGATCATCTCGTCGATGCGGCCGTTACAGGAGATAAATTGGCAGATGACAGCGTGGCGGCCCGGAATCTCCAAGCGGCAAGTGTAGATACCGATCATCTGGCGGAGGAAGCTGTCACCGGCTTGAAGGTGGCTCCCGGTTCGATTGGATCTCACCATGTACGGGAAGGAGCGATCCGGTCCGTCCATCTGGCCGCGCATTCTGTTGGCGAGGAGCAGCTTCAGCCGAAATCGATATCTTCAGGAATGCTGCAGGAGGACAGCGTAACTGCGGCCAGCATCGCTCCCCAGTCCATCACGGAGAAGCATGTGGCGCTGGAAGCGATATCCGGCAAGCATATGCAGGCAGAGTCGATTCAGGGGTACCATCTGCGCAAAGGAACGATTACGATGGCGCATTTGGGCGCTGATGTGCTCTCCAGCGATCTTATCCCGGAGGGAAGTCTGGGCGGGAGCAAGCTTCAACCTCGGGCTGTGACGAGCGGACATATGGCGGATGCCGCCATCCAAGCCAGCCATCTGGCCGACGATGCGGTTCACTCCCGTCATATTGCGGTGCAAGTGATCCGTTCGGAGCATCTTTCGGCCAGTTCGGTGTCCGGCGAGCATCTCGCTTCCGACTCGGTCAGCGGCGAGGCGATAGCGGAAGGCGCTGTCGGCAGCGGCCATCTCTCAGCAGGCGCGGTGCAAAGCCACCATGTCGCCTCCGGAGCGATTCAAGCCGAGCATCTGCAGAAGAACGCGATTACCGGCGAGCATATCCGGCAGGCTGCAATCGGCGGCCATCATTTGCAGCTGGGTATGATTGACAGCCAGCATCTCCAGCCCGGCTTGATTGTATCCGCTCATTTAAGCGAAGGGGCTGTTCTTCCGCATCATTTGCGGGAGCAGACAATCGGAGAGGAGCATCTGCAGGCTGCAAGCATTCGTGCGGATATGCTTCAGGACGGAGCCGTGACGGAACGGAGCCTGGGTGACGGCTGTGTGACGAGCAGCAAGCTGGATATGTGCAGCATCGCACGTGATCATGTGCAACCGGGAGCCATTGGCAGCACGGAGCTGGCAGGCGGCGCAGTTCAATCGTCTCATGTGCAGCTTGGTGCCATTGGCAGCGACCATATTGAGACAAATGCGATCGGAAGCGATCAATTGGCAGATGGAACGGTCGGCTTCTCGCATTTGAATGAAGAGGTCATGGAGCTGCTAACCTCTGCGATAACGCCGAAGCCGGCGGAGGCCGTTGTGATTCCGGAAGATTCGATCGCGTCGGAGATGCTGCATGCCGGGGCGGTTACGGCAGAGAAGCTGGCTCCTCACAGTGTCGGCTCGACTCATCTGCAGGAACAGGCCATCAATTCCTCACATTTGGAGGGAGCCGCGGTGGAGGGGCGGCATATCCGCCCGCAAGCGGTCGCCAGTGAGCATATCGGCACGGGGGCCGTCCAGTCCGAGCATATTTCGAGCGGAGCCGTGCTCGGCAGCCATATGGCTGCGGGCGAAGTAACGGGGCACCATATTGCGGAGGGTCAGGTAGCCAGTCAGCATATCGGTGCGGGTGTAGTCACAGGCCATCATATCGCCAAGGGCGAAGTGGCCGGTTGGCATATTGGTTCGGGTGAAGTAAAAGGCCGCCATATCGCCGAGGGCGAGGTAGCGTCATCGCATATCGGCGAGGGAGAAGTCACCGGGCGGCATATTGCTGAAGGGGAGGTCGTCGGTCATCATATCGGAGCTGGCGAGGTAACCGGCCGCCATATCGCCGAGGGCGAGGTAGCCGGTCATCATATCGGCGCGGCTGAAGTGACCGGCCGTCATATCGCTGAAGGCGAGGTAACCGGCGATCATATCGGAGCAGGCGAAGTAAAAGCCCGCCATATCGCCGAGGGTGAGGTCGCCGGTCGCCATATCGGAACAGGCGAAGTCACCGGCCGCCATATCGCTGAAGGCCAGATAGCCGGTGAGCATATCGGAGCAGGGGAAGTCACCAGCCGTCATATCGCCGAGGGCCAGGTATCCGGATGGCATATCGGAGCAGGAGAAATAACGGATCGCCATATCGCTGAGGGCGAAGTAGCGGGTCGTCATATCGGAGCAGGAGAAGTGACCGGCCGTCATATCGCTGAAGGCGAGGTAATCGGCCAGCATATCGGAGCAGGCGAAATCACCGGCCGCCATATCATGGAAGGAGAAGTAGCTGGTCATCATATTGGAGCAGAGGAAGTCACTGGCCGTCACATCGCCGAAGGCGAAGTAGCGGGCCGGCATATCGGAACGGGCGAAGTCACTGGCCGTCATATCGCCGAAGGCGGGGTAGCGGGCCGGCATATTGGAGCGAGCGAAGTGACCGGCCATCATATCGCCGAGGCTGAGATAGCCGGTCATCATATCGGAGCAGGAGAAGTGACCGGCCGCCATATTGGCGAGGCCGAGGTAGCGGGCCATCATATCGGAGCAGGAGAAGTGACCGGCCGTCACATCGCTGAGGGCGAGGTAGCGGGCCATCATATCGGAGCAGGAGAAGTGACCGGCCGTCATATCGCTGAGGGCGAGGTAGTTGGTGAGCATATCGGAGCAGGCGAGGTCACCGGCCATCATATTGGCGAGGGCGAAGTAGCGGGTCGTCATATCGGAGCGGGTGAAGTGACCGGCCGTCATATTGCCGAGGGTGAGGTATCCGGGTGGCATATCGGAGCAGGCGAAATAACGGACCGTCATATCGCTGAAGGCGAAGTCGCGGGTTATCATATCGGCAAGGGGGAAATTGCCGGTGAGCATATCGGGGCCGGAGAAGTAAAAGGCCGCCATATCACCGAGGGCGAAGTAGTCGGCCACCATATTGGAACGGGAGAAATAAAAGGCCGCCATATCGCTGTGGGCGAGGTAGCAGGCAATCATATCCGTGCGGGTGCAGTGACCGGCCGTCATATCGCTGATGGCGAGATAGCCGGTGAGCATATCGGAGCAAGCGAGGTCACCGGCCATCATATTGGCGAGGGCCAGGTAGCGGGTCATCATATCGGAGCCGGTGAAGTAGTCGGCCGTCATATTGCCGAGGGCGAGATAGCGGGCCAACATATCGGAACGGGAGAAGTGAGCGGCCGCCATATCGCCGAGAATGAGATAGCGGGCCAACATATCGGAACGGGAGAAGTGAGCGGCCGCCATATCGCCGAGAATGAGGTATCGGGTCATCATATCGGAGCCGGAGAAGTGAGCGGCCGTCATATCGCCGAGTGTGAGATAGCGGGCCAACATATCGGAGCCGGAGAAGTGAGCGGCCGTCATATTGGCGAGGGCGAGATAGCGGGCCAACATATCGGAGCCGGAGAAGTGAGCGGCCGTCATATTGGTGAGGGCGAGATAGCGGGCCAACATATCGGAGCCGGAGAAGTGAGCGGCCGCCATATCGCCGAGAATGAGGTATCGGGTCATCATATCGGAACGGGAGAAGTGAGCGGCCGCCATATCGCCGAGAATGAGATAACGGGACAACATATCGGAGCCGGAGAAGTAGTCGGCCGCCATATCGCCGAGGGTGAGGTGTCGGGCCAACATATCGGAGCCGGAGAAGTGAGCGGCCGCCATATTGGCGAGGGCGAGATAACGGGCCAACATATCCGAACGGGAGAAGTGAGCGGCCGTCATATTGCCGAGGGTGAGGTATCGGGTCATCATATCGGAACGGGAGAAGTGAGCGGCCGCCATATCGCCGAGAATGAGATAACGGGCCAACATATCGGGGCCGGAGAAGTGAGCGGCCGCCATATCGCCGAGGGCGAGATAGCGGGCCAACATATCGGAGCCGGAGAAGTAGTCGGCCGCCATATCGCCGAGGGTGAGGTATCGGGTCATCATATCGGAACGGGAGAAGTGAGCGGCCGCCATATCGCTGAGAATGAGATATCGGGCCAACATATCGGAGCCGGAGAAGTGAGCGGCCGCCATATCGCCGAGAATGAGATAACGGGTCATCATATCGGAACGGGAGAAGTGAGCGGCCGTCATATTGCCGAGGGCGAGATATCGGGTCATCATATCGGAGCCGGAGAAGTGAGCGGCCGTCATATCGCCGAGGGCGAGGTAACGGGCCAACATATCGGAGCCGGAGAAGTGAGCGGCCGTCATATTGCCGAGGGCGAGATAACGGGCCAACATCTCGGGGCAGGAGAAGTGAAGAGCCGCCATATCGGCGAAGGAGAAATAGCCGGTTATCATATCGGAGCAGGAGAAGTAAAAGGTCATCACATCGCTGAAGGCGAGGTAGTCGGCCGCCATATTGGCGAAGGTGAGGTAACGGGCCAACATCTCGGGGCAGGTGAAGTAACAGGCCGCCACATCGGCGAAGGAGAAGTAACCGGCCAACATCTCGGGGCAGGTGAAGTAACAGGCCGCCATATCGGCGAAGGAGAAATATCCGGTCAACATATCGGAGCAGGAGAAGTAAAAGGTCATCACATTGCTGAAGGCGAGGTAGTGGGCCATCATATTGGTGAAGGTCAGGTAACCGGCCAACATCTCGGGGCAGGTGAAGTAACAGGCCGCCATATCTGCGAAGGAGAAATATCCGGTCAACATATCGGAGCAGGAGAAGTAAAAGGTCATCACATCGCTGAAGGCGAGGTAGTCGGCCGCCATATTGGCGAAGGTGAGGTAACGGGCCAACATCTCGGGGCAGGTGAAGTAACAGGCCGCCACATCGGCGAAGGAGAAGTAACCGGCCAACATCTCGGGGCAGGTGAAGTAACAGGCCGCCATATCGGAGAAGGAGAAATAGCCGGTCAACATATCGGAGCCGGAGAAGTAAAAGGTCATCACATTGCTGAAGGCGAGGTAGTGGGCCATCATATTGGTGAAGGTCAGGTAACGGGCCAACATCTCGGGGCAGGTGAAGTAACAGGCCGCCATCTCGGCGAAGGAGAAATATCCGGTCATCATATCGGAGCAGGAGAAGTAAAAGGTCATCACATTGCTGAAGGCGAGGTAGTGGGCCGTCATATTGGTGAAGGTCAGGTAACCGGCCAACATCTCGGGGCAGGTGAAGTAACAGGCCGCCATATCGGCGAAGGAGAAATAGCCGGTCAACATATCGGAGCAGGAGAAGTAAAAGGTCATCACATCGCTGAAGGCGAGGTAGTGGGCCATCATATTGGCGAAGGTGAGGTAACCGGCCTACATCTCGGGACAGGAGAAGTGAAGAGCCGCCATATCGGCGAAGGAGAAATAGCCGGCCAACATATCGCAGCGGGGAGCATCCGGTCTGAGCACTTGGAAGAGGGAGTCTTGATTTCGATCGTGCCCCAGCCCGGAACGGTTACACCGGAGTCCTGTTCCTTCGTTCCCGTGCGCACTGCGATGCCGCGCGCCGGAGCTTTGCAGCAATTCGGGATGAGCGCATTTCTGCTCCAGGGGGAGACAGACCGGGTAGACGTCCGGATTGCCTTCGATGAGCCGTTCCCGAATAATCAATATGTTCTTGTCGCGATGACCAACCACCCGGAATGCCATGCGGTGCTCAAATCGCAAGCAACGCACAGCGCCGTTCTGGAAATACACCGTAAAGATCCACAGTCACAGCCGTTCGGCTGCGTATCCTGGATTGCGATCGGCTAGCTTGCGGCCGATACGCCGGTTAGACAAGATAGCCGCCAGATGCCAACTGGCGGCTTTTTGCACATCTTAGCGATCCGCCGGGTTATGGGAGGAAGCGGGCCGAATGTGCACATGTGCCGTTACACTCTGGACTCTGTCTCATACAATGGGATGTAAATACATGTGCAATTTGCCCGGGAGGGATACGTGCAATGGCTCATTCCAAAAGATTTCGTTCTGCGCGAACGCGTACCCGCCGGCGTGTACGGCGACATCGAATCCATAGTTCTTCCGATCCCTTTGTATCGGTCATCATCCCGGTTTTGAATGAACGGCGAACACTGGCCCGTGTCATTGAGCGGGCGGCACAGGTGCATCCCGCCTCAGAGGTCATCGTCGTAGCGAACGGCACGACGGACGGTTCGGACCGCATCGCAGAAGAGATGGGAGCCCGGGTTCTTCGTTATGCGATCCCGCTTGGCCACGATAAGGGAAGATCCATTGGAGCCGAAGCTGCGGCAGGACGAATTCTGCTGTTCATCGACGGAGATATCGTGCTGCAAGCATCGGAATTGCGCCCGTTCGTCCATGCGGTGAACAATGGCGTCGATGTCGCTCTCAATAATTATCAGGGACCCGTCCGGAAGCATACTGTACATGGAGTTGTATTGGCAAAGCATGCCTTGAACGCCATGCTGTCCAGGCAGGATCTGGGGGGAGCTTCCATGACTGCCGTTCCGCATGCGTTAAGTCGTCGGGCGCTTGAACTGATCGGTGTCGACGCGCTATCTGTCCCGCCGCTTGCGCATACGATGGCCATCGTATACGGGCTGAATATCCGGGGAGTGCATACGATTGACGTCGGCCGCATAAATCGGATACGTGTACGGGGGATGGGGCAGGATCCGCTGGAGCCGCTGATATGGCAAGATCACATGCAGGCGATTCGCTGGTTGATGGAACAGCGGGGCCCTCGCGGTGGCCATTCGGATTTGACCAGACAACGGGAGCGGGTGACATGATGCCATGAAAAGGAAGCGATTCTTCCGCAGAACATGGAAGATTATCCGGGGGCTGGGCCGTTCACCGCGCCGACGCCAATCGCGCGGGGGACGAAGAAAGGGCTACCGGCGCATGCTGGCTAGCCGTATGATCAGGCGAAGCCGGCACCGGCAAAGCGGACATAAGCAGCTTCTGCATTGGAAACATCAGCTACCTGTGCCGCAGGTAAGCGGAGCGTGGCGCCATGCAGCGCGGGATGCGGGAAGGCGGCACGGGAACGAATATGCCGCATTAGGCGGGCAGGATACATGCAAGGACATTGTCCGCTTCATGCAAAGCCGGTTCACCGAGTTCCTCGCGCCATACCGGCTGGAACCCTTATCCTACTCGGAAGTCAGCGAGTTGGCGAAAGCATACAGAGCCGGATTTACGATAGGAAGGTACCAGAACGGGAGGGAAGCCGTACTAATTCCGACCCCTAGGCCGATCGATGCAATCGTGTGCGCCCAAAATGAAGAAGACAGCATCGCAGGAGTGTTGAAGGAACTCGGGCGCCTGCCGTTGTCGCGCACCATCGTCGTGGTGAACGGATCCTCAGACGGCAGCTTGCAGGCGGTGCTGGAAGCTTCGGAGGACGCCAGCATCGTTCACTATCCGGAAGCGCTTGGCCATGACGTTGGCCGCGCTATCGGGGCGAGTCTGTCTCAAGCGGAGATTCTGTTATTCGCGGATGCCGATATCCCGGTTGCTGCGGAAGAGCTCGGCGCTTTTATATGGGCATGCGACAATGGCGTCGATGTGGCTCTTAACGACATCAGTCCGTTCCTGGGACCCTTCGTCAAGCGGGATGGAATTACGCACTGCAAAGAGTGGCTGAACCGTAGTCTGGGCCGCGCCGACTTGCATGCCAATTCGCTGACCGCTGTCCCTCATGCCATTACTCGCCGCGCGCTCGATACCGTAGGTGTGCAAAATTTAATCGTTCCTCCCAAATTCCAGACGCTTGCCTTGGTACGGGGCTTACGCACGGAAGCGGTGCATGCGGTCGACGTTATCGGAAGGAATCGGATACGCCGCACGAATGTAGGCGCATTGAATCCGGTGGCCGAGCTTATCATCGGGGATCATGTGGAGGCATTTCACTCCTTATGGGAGGAAAATGCGTCATTCTTCAGCGAGAAGCACCAACGCGATCAGATTGCCGAGAGGAGGAACCGGGGATGAATTGAATCCTCCGCCCGGCAGGTGCGCATTATTCGTGTAAGCTCCGTACCGTTCACAGAGTTGGGCTTTCCCAACTTACTCTAAGGAGGGAATCGAATGAAAGGAATTATTTTGGCGGGAGGTACAGGCACCCGTCTATATCCATTGACGAAGCTTATGAATAAGCATCTGCTCCCTGTTGGCAGGCATCCGATGGTCAGCTACGGCATTGAGCGTCTGCGTGCGGCGGGTATTACGGAAATTATTATGGTTATCGGAAAAATGTCCGCATCCTTGTTTACAGAGTATTACGGGAGCGGGCAGTCTTGTGGCGTTCAACTGACCTTTGCCATCCAGGAGGAAGCGGGGGGCATCGCCCAAGCACTCTCGCTGGCGAAGCCGTATATTGCTCCAGGAGAGAAATTCATCGTACTGCTCGGCGATAATTTGTTCCGCGACGATCTGGCTCCATATGCAGCGGCATTCGGCGATCAGAGGCCTGGCGAGGCACGCGTTCTGCTGCGGGAAGTGTCCGACCCGGAGCGATACGGAGTGCCGGTCTTCGACAGCGCCAATCCGAAGCGGATCGTCCGCATTGAAGAGAAGCCGGAGCATCCGCCATCATCGTATTGCGTCACGGGCATTTATATGTATGATACCGATGTCTTTCAGCATATTGAGGCGGTTGCACCATCCGAGCGCGGGGAATTGGAGATTACGGATGTCAACAACCGGTACGCGGCCGCAGGCAAGCTGCACTATGATGTGCTTCGATCATGGTGGACAGATGCGGGCACGTTCGAGTCGCTGCATGAAGCGGCTCAAGAGTTGAAGGAGGTCGAGTTATGAACCGGCTTCTCGTAACCGGAGGCATGGGGTTCATCGGCAGTAATTTCATTCTCTACATGCTGGCCCGTCGCCCGGAAGTGCACATTACGAATCTGGATGTGCTCACTTATGCAGGCAATCCGGATAATTTGCAGCATATTGCTGATAGCGAAGCCTATAGATTCGTACGGGCCGATATTACGGATGCGGCGGCTGTGGAACAGGTTATGGCGGAGGGCGCATTCGATGCGATCGTGCACTTTGCCGCCGAATCCCATGTTGATCGCAGCATTGCCGATCCGGAGTCATTCATCCGCACGAATGTGCTCGGCACGTTCCGATTGCTGGAATCGGCACGCCGCCACAGCATTCCCCGCTTTATTCACGTGTCGACCGACGAAGTGTACGGATCGCTAGGAGCGACCGGATTTTTTACCGAAGAATCCCCGCTCATGCCGAACAGCCCCTATTCCGCCAGCAAGGCCGGATCGGATATGCTGGCACGCTCCTATGCCCGCACGTACGGCATGCCAGTCATTATTACCCGCTGCTCGAACAATTACGGTCCGCGCCAATTTCCGGAGAAGCTTATCCCTACCATTATTACGCAAGCGATCCGGGATCAGCCGATTCCCGTGTATGGGGACGGCTCCCATGTGCGTGACTGGCTCTTCGTCAACGATCATTGCGCAGCCATTGACGCAGCGCTGCGGCATGGGCAGCCGGGCGAGGTCTATAATATCGGCGGCCACCAGGAGCGCACGAATCTGGAGGTTGTCCGAATGGTGCTGAACGAGCTGGGGAAGCCAGAGTCGCTGATTGCCTTCGTCTCCGATCGCCCAGGTCATGATCGGCGTTATGCGATTGATCCTGCCAAGACCGAATGCGAGCTCGGCTGGACTCCGAGCGTAAGCTTGGCCGAAGGGATGAAGCAGACAATATCTTGGTATGTGAACAACCGCCCGTGGTGGGAACGTGTCCTGTCCGGAGCGTATTTGGAAGGAAGATAGTGTTTGATTTGGCTGTTGTCGCTGCAGGCATTCCTGCCGTCATTCTGGTTCAGCGCCTTGCCGAACAGTTCTGCAAGGCCGCCATTGATTTTGGACATTTGGCGAATCTCATAGTAGAAGGCAATATTCAAATTTCTTACTTCAAATGAAGGAGGTGCGCCGAGATGCCACCAGTGCGTTCCCGCCGTGACATTCGCCGTGTACACGCAGGCAAGCGGCGCGTCCCCGCATCTTCCATGCGGGCTGCATCCGGACGGAGCAGACAACAACGATACGATCGAGGATATGCCCGCGGCTATGCGGAAGGGTTACGTGTCGGGCAGGCCCAATACGGAGTTCCCTTCGACGGCACGAGCATCATCATCCCGACGTATAACAAGGCCGACCTGTTAGAGCAGTGTATTGCCAGCATCGAGGACCATACATCGATCCCCCATGAAATCATCGTCGTCGACAACGCCTCGACAGATGGCACCGCTGCCTATCTTCACCGGAATACCGGGAAGCTTCGCTTCCATATCCATGAGCATAACCGCGGCTTCGCTGGAGCGGTTAATACGGGGCTGATGATGGCGAAGGGACAGACGATCTGTATTCTGAACAACGATATTCTCGTAACTCCGAACTGGCTCAACAATCTTCTTGACTGCCTCCAGAGCGATGACAAAATCGGAATGGTCGGGCCGGTGACGAATTTCATCAGTGGAGAACAACTGATTGAAGTTCCTTATCAAAGCATTGAGGATATGTATTCGTTCGCAGCGACACATAATGTGCCGAATGCGGGAAAATGGCAAGGAACGGATCGGATCGTCGGGTTTTGCCTCATATTCCGCCGGGAACTGTTCGAGGCGACCGGCTATCTCGACGAAGGCTTCGAGATCGGCAATTTCGAAGATGAAGATTATGTGCTTCGTGTTCGCCTGAACGGACGCAAGCTCGTGATTGCGCGGGATACGTTCATCCATCATTACGGCAGCGTAACGATTAGGGAGCTCGGGGACCAGATTGAGAGTATCAATGACAAAAACGCGGCATTTTTCCGTGACAAATGGGGAAATTCATTCAACTTGGTGCAGCGCGCGAGGGAAGCGAACGGTGGTTCGGGACTTACCCGATGCCATGATTTCTACCCGACGCATGTTGCGGTCACCGGATTGACCGATACGGTCTATTGGGTTGAGCACGGCACGAAATATCCGCTTGCCGGCCATATCGGTGTCCCGATCGTAACCGTCTCGCAAATCGATCTGCGGGGCTGGCCGACAGGACCGGTCATGGATGCAGGGGTTGCCCGTGACAAATGGCAGCGCCAATCCGAACCGAATGGGGATATCGCAGATGGGGCCGTCTTCACGACCGATGCGGGAAAATGGTACCAGCGTCAAGGAGAGAAGTACCGCGAAATTATTAGCGAGCATGCCCTCCGCAGATGGCAGTTGGAGAACCGGGTGCAGCCGCGAACGGATAAAGAGAGAGACGAATTGAAAGAGGGGCCTCCGATCATTCCAGCGCCGGTTATTACCTCCTTTCACTTGTAAGCTTTGACTGCCGATGAGGCTGGGCTTCAGGAAAGGCGGCGGTTGTGGGCAGTTTTGGGCGGATGGCCCGTACACACTTGCCTGTGGCCCGCATATGTTAAGACAAGGAAGTGGAGCTATCACCTGTGCGCGATCCGAGGGAGCACTCCTATCATCTTATACTGGATGCGATAGCCAAGATGCAGTGGAATGCCGCCATGATTTTGGAAGCCAAAGCGATGGAAGCAGAAAAAACGCGAAATTGGATGCTCAATCATTTGACGGAGATCGCTTTACCGAGCATGCGGAAGGCTCCGTCAAAGGAATTAAAGAGGATATCCGGCTGCTGTCGAACTACTAGCTGGAGCTATGCGGCATGATCACCGGCTGGCATTCCCGTCACAAGACAACCGGGACTCCTGAACGCCCTGGTTCAATCCAGCCTATTTCGACAGAGCCGTACTTGACCCGAGGAGTACAGGAGGGAGAATCTATTGGAAAAGCGTTCACACACACGAAGACTGGGGCGCAACACCGTACGCAGCGGCCCCGTTCGCGCGCCCAAAGGAGCTCGCCGGCGTCTATCCGGCCGCTCCCACAACCTGCGGAGAAAGGGGCTGCGAATCGTCCGCCGGGGGAGGAGAGGTTCTTCTCAATCCCATAAGAAGGGCTATGACGGATCTTATCAAGCAGGGTACAATGCCGGCTTTGCCAAAGGCTTCGAGGACGGCCACCAGTTGAAATATTCCGAACATACCGGATAGGCCTATGAACAGTCAGATGCTTGCCGCAATCGGCGGCCGCTGGCTGTTTTTATTTGTTCGGAAGCCCTTTTTGACCATGGATGGATAACCGTCCATGATGCACCTGACGGAGCGGCATATGATGAATAGATGTTAGACTACCGATGCAGCATTTGCGAGGCGGCATCTGCCGCAGCATGTCAATTAGAAATGATGAATGTAAAAAGGAGCGATCGCATGCGTACATTACGCTCACGCAGGCAGCAAGCCCGAATTCATATGAATCAGCAATTACGATACAACGCCCGTCATCAAGGACGCGTCGCAGGGTTCAATGATGGATTCCAGGAAGGCTATGTGCGCGGACGGGCGGATGTCATTATGAAGACGCCGAGGGAGCCTATACCGATGCGGCCGCTCCATGTCTGCTATGTGACAACCGGCAAAGGGTATCCTTATGCCCCGCTGGATGAAGGCATGCGCAACACATGGAAGGAACTGGTCAGCCAAGTGTCGGTATGCGGGCCGGGGGAAGGCGTTGCCGCCGTGGCGGACCAACAGCGGCCCGATTTGGTTTTTGCCCTAGACGGAATGGATCTTCCGGTGGAGCAAGTCGATGCCGTCAGGGCGCTTGGGATCCGAACCGCCCTATGGATTACGGATGATCCCTATTACACCGATATGATGAGCTCCATAGTGACGCATTATGACTATGTTTTCACTCTCGAAGCGAACAGCGTCGAGTATTACCGTTCGCTTGGGGCGAACGTGCACTTTTTGCCGTTTGGCGTCTATCATGGCCATTTCCGGCCTCTTCGCAGCCCCGCTAAGGTGCGAAGGGGAATCAGCTTCATCGGATCCGCCTATTGGAACCGGATCCGGATGATAGAGCCGATTCTGCCCGAACTGATGAAGCGAGGCTTGGTCCTGACCGGCTTATGGTGGGAACGGCTCTCTCAATATCCTCAATACGCCCATCAGATCGAATTGAACCGCTGGATGGACCCGTACGAGACGTCGGAGGTGTACAACGGGAGCAAGATTGTCATTAATTTGCACCGCGGTTACGACGACGAGTCGAGCAACCAGAACCGGATCAATATTCCGACCCATTCCCCGAACCCGCGAACTTTCGAAATCTGTGCCTGCGGAACGCTGCAGCTGACGGACGTGCGATCGGATATCTCCCAATTCTATACCCCCGGCGCGGAAATAGAGACCTATTCTTCCCCGGAAGAGATGCTGGCGAAGATTGACTACTATTTAAGCCATGAACAAGAACGGCGGGAGATCGCGCTCCGCGCTTTGGCCCGGACGATGCGCGAACATACGTATGCGCATCGCTTGAACCAGGTGCTGGCTACCATATTCGGGTAGAACGGCACGATGGCAGGACGGCGGGCATCCTATGCCAATCCATTGCTTCTGGAGGTGAAGGCTTCCGTATCTCTTACGAGGAACGGGCCACGAAAATGAAACCGACTATGATGTTATTTTCGCATATGTGCAACCAAAATTTTACTACCGGGGCGGAGAAACATCTTCTTTTTCTCGCTCACGAGTTAAGGACCTGGTATGAATGCATTATCATCGTGCCGCAGGAAGGTCGATTATCGGGTCTGGCTCGGGAAGCCGGCATTCAAAGCGAGATTATGCCCTGCCCGCTGATGTACTCTCTCATCCGGCCGGACGCCAATCTCCTGGAGGAGTGGGAGCGTTGGAAGGGGACTCCCGAATTCGAGGCCATCGTCGACCTGCTGAAGTATATGCAGCCCGACATCGTCTTGACGAATACGGCGATCCACCAGCTTCCGGCCGCCGCAGCCGAATCGCTGGGAATTCCAGCCCTGTGGGTCATCAATGAGACCATCGCCGCTACTCCGCACACCTCTCTCGCCGCGGAGCTTATCAGCTCGCATGCCGATGGCATTATCGGCACATCGGAGACGACGCTTCAACCGATCCGCCCTGCGGCGGGGGGCACCCCTCTCTATCTGCTGCCTCCATCTTGGCACCCGAACGCGCTTCAGCCCCGCTCTTGGCCCCGCTTCCGCCGCAGCAAGAGAAAAGAATTGGGGATAGCGGCGGGACATGTGCTGATCGGATATATAGCGGCTGCCCTCTATCCCGAAAAAGGGCTGGACCATTTTATCCGAATGGCGCTTCGAGTGGCGGTTCAGAGGCCGTTCGCCCGCTTCGTCATCCTCGGAGAGCCGACGGATCACGGTTACTACGATGCCTGTCTCGAGATAATTGCGAATTCTCCTTACGCCGATCGGTTCTGGTTCATTCGCTTCGAGGCGTCGGTGCAGCATGTGTATCCTGCGATGGATATTGTCGTGGTGCCCAGCTTGCTGCCGGAGGGCTTCGGGTTAACGGCGCTGGAAGGAATGATATTCGGCAAGGCGGTCATTGCTTACGCGTCAGGCGGATTAGCGGAAATATTAGCGGCGACGGGGAACTCCATGTACTCGATAGAGACCGGGAACGAGGCACAACTGACACAGGCCGTTGTTGATGCAACCCGCAGCCCTTCTGTATGGAAAAGGGCGGGCATTCGCAACGGGAAGAACGCCATTCGGGTATTTGGCCATGCCGTGTTCCGTGATCGGCTGAAGAAGCTGCTTATTAGTCAGGTCCTTCACCATCGGCACAAATACCAAGTCATCCAAGGGGATGCTCCCGATGTGTTCGTCGCCGAATCGGATAGCGGCACTTACCGCTGCGTTACTCCCGGCATGCCGGAATATGCATCACTGCTGCCCCAGGCACGCCGGATTCCCGCCGACATCCTGTACGGCGTTATATCTCCCGCAGGTTCACCGGACGACCAACTGCGGCTGCCCTTGTTCCGCCACCCGCAACTGCACGGCGGGCGGAGAGTGAGGCGGGGCGGGCGATTTCACCGCCGCAGGCGCCATTGGCCGCGGGCGTTGCGAGCCCGCAGGCGGAAGGGGAAGGGGGTCCATCGCTCCCGGATGCACCGAGGCAAGCGTCTTCGAAAAAAGCGATAACCGTTCACAAAATAGACATATTTTTTTAAGTTTCGTTTCATTTCCGTTTAATCTTGCTTTAGGTATTGCGGCTTATGATCGGGAGATAGACTGCGGCGCGCCGCCGGCAGGCGGTGCGACCGTTATCGCAAATGAAACGGGAGGTCTACGATGTTAGAAGTGAACAACGTCAGCAAATGGTATGACGATCGCCGGGGCGTGGAGGATCTTCAATTCGCCATCGAGCAGGGCGAGATAGTCGGCTTCCTGGGGCCCAACGGGGCAGGTAAGACAACGACGATGCGCATGATTACCGGGTACTTGAACCCGACTCGCGGCAGCATCTCGATTGGGGGCTTGACGATGGCGGAGGACGGCGCCCAGGCAAGAAGCAAGATCGGGTACTTGCCCGAGACGCCGCCCCTCTATCCTGACATGTCGGTGAAGGCGTATTTATCGTTTATCGCCGATCTGCGGGGAGTCCCTGTACGGGAGCAGAAGCAGCGCATCGCGGAAATGCTGGACAAGCTGGGGCTGCGCGGAAGAGAAAAGCAGATGATTCGCAGTCTGTCCAAAGGGTACAAGCAGCGGCTGGGCTTGGCGCAAGCCATTATGCATAAGCCCGATCTGCTTGTGCTGGACGAGCCTACGTCCGGGCTTGACCCGAACCAGATTATTGAGATACGCGAGCTGATACGCGAATTGGGAGAGCAGCATACCGTTCTGCTCAGCACTCATATTTTGCCTGAGGTGAATACGTTGTGCAATCGGGTCCTCATCATCCATCAAGGCCGTCTTGTGCTGGATGAACGGCAGGATCGCCTTGGGTTAGTGATGGGGCAGACCTCCTCGCTGCAGCTGGAAGTGAAAGGACAGGAGTCCGAGATCATCCCTATTTTAACAGCCCTTCCCGAGGTAGTGTCTGTTGATGTCCTGGCTGAGGCCGCCGAGCCGGTACCCGGGAACGGGACGGAGCAGAAGAGAGAGACTGGGGATGAAGAGACTGAATCCCGTGCCAGCGTACGCTCCGGCAGTTCAGCTGCGGAGGCGGCGGCAGAATCCGGCATCGCGGCGGAACATGCGGGCGCGAATGAGGCGGGCGCCGGAATAGGAGCCGGGGAAGAGCAGACCGGAGCGTCGCAGCCGGATTCCGGCACTCCGATTGTTGCGCTTCGCGTCATTCCGGCAGAACAGACAGATGCGAGGGAGTCTATTTTTTTCGCACTTGCGAAGGCGGGTCACCCGATTCTCGAGATGAAGCGGGATACGACCAGTCTCGAGGACGTGTTTATTCGGCTTACGACCGAGGAGGAGGTGCAAGATGCGTAGATTTCGGGCGATCTTTCGCAAGGAGCTGCAAGCTTATTTCACCTCGCCGGCTTCTTATGTGGCGTTTGCTGTCTATATGCTTATTTCGAGCATGATGTTTTATTTGAATTTCGTGATGTTCCAGCCCAGTATCATTGATTTCCGGCTCGTCTCGGGCAATGCGGTGTTCATGTATGTCTTCGTCATTCCCATGTTGACGATGCGGCTGCTGGCGGACGAGTTCCACCAAGGCACGGATGAGCTGCTGTTGACCTCACCGGCCCGGCTGAGCCACATCGTGATCGGCAAATATGCGGCGGCGCTTGTCGTGATGGTGCTGCTGGTTGGTCTCAGTCTGCTGTACCCGCTTATCATGTCGTTCTTCGGCCCGCTGGATTGGCCGGTTCTGCTTACTTCGGTACTCGGGATGCTGCTGTTAAGCGCAACGATGGCCGCCGTCGGCTTGTTCGCGTCCAGTCTGTCGCAGCACCAGATGGTGGCGGCAATCGCGGGCGTGGTCATGCTGCTTGCCTTCTGGCTGCTCGATATGCCCGCATCCACCTCTCCGGAATGGGGAAGCTGGATTGCGCCATTTGCCATGAATCTTCGTCTGGAGTCATTTATGAAGGGTGTGATTAGCGGGGCGGACGTACTCTTTTTTGTAACGCTTTCCGCCGTGTTTATCGTGCTGAGTATTCAAGTGCTGGACAGAAAGCGGTGGAGGTAACATGAAGATGAAAACATGGCTGCGTCGTGGCAATGCGGCAATGATCTCGGCCGCAGTAGTAGGTATTTTCGTGCTGATGACTTATATATTTCAATCCTTCTCGGGATGGCAGTGGGACGTGACGAAGAATAAATCCTTTACGTTGTCGGAGCAGACGTTATCGGCGCTCGCTTCCATCGAGAATCCGATCGCCATTAAGCTGTTCACGACCCCGAACGATGATGAGGTGCTTGTTCGCGAGGTCGCCGACATGGCGGAGGAATATGCGAAGCGCAACCGGAATATTTCATTCAAGCGGTATGATCTGCTGAAGGAGCCTTCGCTTGCGGAGCAGTACAAGCTGACGGCAAGTTCGATTGTATTCGAACAGGGAACCCAGCGGAAAACGGTTGGCTTATTTGAAATGTTCCAAGCCGGGGATGGATATTCGTATCAGTTCAGCGGCGAGGAAAAAATGACACAGGCGCTGCGAAGCCTGGCTTCAGACAAAAAGTCAAAGGCTTACGTTCTTAGCGGTCATCAGGAATTGCCGCTGGCGCAAATGAATGTGCTCCGGACAAGCTTGGAGGAGGACAATGTGGAGCTCGAGGATCTGAACCTGCTGCAGAAGGGCAGCATTCCAGAGGATGCCAATCTCATTATGATAATTGGGATCAAGCAGGATTTGAGCGACAAGGAAGCAGAACTGCTGCAGAAGTATGTGGAGGGCAATGGAAAGCTGTACATTGCGCTCGGGTTCAATGAAAAGATGGCCACGGAGTGGACGAATATCGATGGTCTGCTCAAGTCGCTCGGCGTCGAAAGCACGAACTCGGTCGCCGTCGAGCCATCGGAAGGATTGCTGTATGATCCGTTCACGATTATGCCGGATTATAACGAGCATCAGATGACAGAGAAGCTTATCCAATACCGGATGATGATGACCTTGTCGTTAAGCATTCCGCTGAAGCTTAGCGAGAACGATACGTATGAAGTGCAAGAAATATTGCATACGACGGAACAAGCGTACGGAGAGACGGATATTCCGCGCCTGGTTCAAGAAGGCAGCGAACAGGATGATAAGGATATTGCAGGTCCATTGACACTCGGATCGGTCGTCGAGTCGAAGGACGGGCAACCGAAAGCTGTCATAATCGGCGGCTCCAGCTATATGGCGGATGCTTATATTTATACGCAAGGCAATCGCGACTTCGCGTTGAACAGCATCCACTGGCTGGGGGAGAATCAGGATCAGGTAACGATCCGGCCGCGCGAGAAGGATGCCTACCAGCTTGCGTATTTAAGCCCGGTTCAAGGAAAAACGATTTTGTGGGTGACCGTCATCGGATTTCCGGCCGTGCTGCTTCTCATTGGAGCGGGACTATGGTGGAGAAGGAGATATGCGTCATGAAGAAGCTGATGCCGGCCGCACTGCTGCTTATTGTCTTCGGCATTCTGTACTGGTATGCATCGGCGAATCATTTTTTCATCGATATAGACAAGGAAGCGGAAGCCGTGCCTGTCCTCGTGAAGGCGGCGGCCGAACAAGTAGATGCCATTGAATTGGAGACCGAAGGGAAGCAGTTGAAGCTAATAAAAGTGAAGGAAGAATGGAAGGTGGAGGGGAACGAGGATTATCCGGTAAGCTCTTATGCGGTATCCGATTGGATCACGACGTTCACCGGCGTTGCGGGACAATCCGTTGTGGAAGAGGAAGCGGCGGATATGGCCAAGTACGGCCTTGATCATCCCGTTGCGGTGTACTCCATTCAAGAAGGAGGGAACGTCCGCCAGATTGAGGTCGGAGAGAATACCCCGGTTCCCGGAACGGTCTACGCCCGGGCAGATGGCGGGAAGACAGTCTATCAAGTGTCTGAATCCGACTTGTCGGGCCTGAAGCGCTCTGCCTTTGACTTTGCCCGGAAGGAACCGTTGACGTTCACGCTGGAGGAAGTTCGGGAATTCAAGTGGTCATGGGAAGGACAAACTTATGATCTGAAAAAGGAGCCAACAGCGGAAAATTCGGGCGATGAAACAGAGAATTGGAGCCTGAACGGCAACAAAGTGACGCAAGAAAAAGCGGTCTCGCTTATCAATGCTTTCCGCTTCCTGATGATTGATCGCGAGCCAGAACGGGCACAGGCTATATCCGGATCCGGTGCGAAGGAGGATTGGCCGCTGACGATTACGCTGCAGCCAGAGACAATTGACCAGGTACAGCAGGAAGAGACAGCGGTGACGAAGCGATATGGCGGCTACATGAAAGAGGGGCATATGTGGATAACGCCGGAAGGCGGCGCATGGGCTTATCCGGTTGATGAGTCATCCTTCAATGAAGCGATTCAGACGTGGCAGGATGACGGCACACAGGATGAATGACAATCCAATCCAAAGTAAAATCAGACACGGCTGCCGTTCACGGGCAGCCATGTCTTCTTATTGAACTTATTGCACTTCAGGCCAGCGGAGCAGAAGCGCCGCTTGGGAGAAGCCGCCTCCGAACCCGTACAGCAATGTCGTATCGCCAGGCTTCAGCTTCCCTGCGGCCAGGGCGAGGGAGATGGCTAGCGGAATGCTTGCCGCTGATGTATTGCCATAATAGGTGACGCTCGTTAAGGTCCGTTCCATGGGAATGCCGCTTCGCTCACTAATCGCTTCGATCATTCGGAGGTTGGCGCTGTGCGGAACGAACCAGTCCACCGCATCCGCTTGCAGTTGAAGCTGGGACAGGATCTTTCCGACGCCGATAGGGATTTGCTGCAGCGCCCATTTATATAGTACGCGGCCGTTCTGCACCAATTTCCCATCCTCTCTAAGTTCTACATCTCCAATGCGGTCGGCGGTGGCGCGACGGTACAAGACCGCTTCCGTATCCCCCGTCGTAGCCGACAAGGAGGCCATAAAGCTGTCTCTTCGATCATCCGCCTCGAGCAGCATCGCTCCAGCGCCATCGCCGAACAATATGCAGGTGCTGCGATCGGTGTAGTCTACGGTCTGGCTCAGCACTTCCGTTCCGATCACGAGGACGCGCTGATGCAGGCCTGCCTCAATTAAGCCAATCCCTACCTGAAGTCCGCTAACGAAGCCTGCGCAGGCATTGGAAATATCGAGAGCCAATGCATGATGCATCCCGAGCCGAGCCTGGACAAGAGCCGCCGTATTCGGGAAAAAAGCATCCGGAGTGGATGTGGCAACCAATACCGCATCCACCTGCCGCAAGTCAATTCCGTGGCGCTCCGCCAAGTCATTGGCCGCCTTCACCGCCAGATCGGAGGCGTAGACGCCCGGATCCGCGATCCGGCGTTCCTTCATTCCAGTACGCGTAACGATCCATTCATCATTCGTGTCCACCATCGCGGCCAGTTCGTTATTGGTCAATCGACGCTCGGGGACAAATGAGCCAAAAGCGGTAATGCGGGCTTTCGTATGCAAACGTGTTATTGGCATAGGTTTCCCTCCGGTATGCTGATATTAGTACCTGGTACTAAATAATAATGCTCCGATGCCGCCTTGTCAACGAAATTTGCAGCCGCTAAGGAAGAGATCTTGTCTGTCTGCGGAAATTTGCATAGTACAGAAAGGAGTGGCAAGGGCGGTAAAACCTATCGGCATAACATCCCGGCCTCGGCGCATGCTAAGTGTGGTGATAATCCACTTGAAATCATCTACACAAGGAGGAAAAGCGATGCGTAAAAAGATGGTTCTGCTCACATTGGCAGCGGCAATGGTCATGTCCATGGGGTTGACGGGCTGCGTGACGACCAAAGACAATGTCACGACGAGAAGCACCAAAAATAACATGCGTACCCGCACAACCCATGACGGAATCTACCCTCTTGGCATGAATCCGAATTTGGACACCAACGCGAACAAATATCACGGTACCCGCTACGGAACCCGAGGTTATGGAGTAGACGGAGTTCGCGGCTATGGAGTAGACGGTACCCGTACTCGAGGCTACGGCGTAGACGGCATCGGTACTCGCGGCTATGGCGTTGACGGCATGGGCACTCGCGGCTACGGCGTAGACGGTATCCGAGGCTTGGGCCGTGGCTTGGGCATGGACGGAATAGGCACCCGTGGCTACGGATTAGACGGAATGCGCGGCTACGGCGCAGATGGAGTCGGCACCCGAGGCTATGGTGTTGACGGATCTACCCATGGTTATGGCACCCATGGCTATGGTACGCATGGTTATGGTACGCATAACTATGGCATAACCGGCTATGGAGTTGACAGCAGCCGTCTGCACGGCTACGGCACCGGTACTCATTCCATGACCAACATGCACATGAACAAGAAGATCGCTGATAAAATTGCCCGCATGAAGGGAGTCAAATCGGCGAACGTTATGTTGACCAACAATAATGCGTATGTGGCTGTGTCGACTGACGGCCATATGAAGACAAAAGGAACTGCAAAGGGAACTCATCACCTGAAGACAACAGGAACTCATCACCTGAAAACAAAGGCTACCCATCACCGTGGAACAGGCGCTAAAAGCCTGAGCAGCAAGGGCGGAACCGGAAATCTGAATGCGCGTTCCAAGACCCATGCACATAATATTGGCACAACCGGTGATGTGTCAGAGGACTTGAAAAAGCGCATTGCCGAGATTGTTAAAAAAGACGCGCCGCAATGCAATCAAGTATACGTGTCAGCCAACCCTGATTTCGTCCAACAGATGAATCAATTCATGAAGAGTTCGGCAGCCGGCCATCCGTTAACCGGATTTTCGAGCCAATTTCAAGACATGGTTCATCGTATTTTCCCAACTCAAGAAGCCGGAAAAACAACTCAGATGAACGTCAGCCATCCGAAGCGAATGCACAAAATGGCTCCTGGGGTAAGATAACAAACGGAAAGGTACCGCGTTCTGCGCTCTTGGCAGACAGGCGCGGTCCTTTTCGCTACATACGGTTTATCGTGCAGCATTCTGCCCGAATTTATGCAATAGTGACGGGGAACGCAGAGGATAGGCCCATTTTTGAGAAGCACCGCACCAAGTGATAACGCCCTTCATACTATAACTTTGACTGTATCCCTTAACCTTGTTAAATAACAAAAATCCGGGCAAGGAGGGGTGACACTTGAAGGGTAGCGATCACAAAAGCAAGTTCCTGTTGACGAACCGTGAACGCGAAGTCTTTGAATTGCTTGTTCAAGACAAAACGACCCGCGACATCGCGCAACTGCTGTTCATTAGCGAGAAGACAGTCCGAAACCACATCTCCAACGTGATGCAAAAATTAAATGTGAAAGGTCGGTCGCAAGCGGTTGTCGAACTGATCAAGCTTGGGGAGTTAAAAATCTGATGATAAGCCCATCGCCCTGACCATTGCAAACTTCTGCTCCTGCGGCAGCGCCTGACCCAAGGACAGAAGTTCTTGAATGAGCAAGTCGCTATGGCTTGCATTCAATAGATCACAGCGTCGTCTGCCGGCTGCCCGCACACTGGGTCTGGCAGTTAGACGCTAATTTTTTTGCCTCTAACTGCACAGAAAGAGAAGGCCCATGCTGCAGGAGCAAAGGCCTTGGAATAGCGTGAATTTGACGAGGGTTTAGGCTTGCTGCATATGGCTGCGGCCCTTGACCCAGACTTGCCGGATATTCAGATCGCCGTCAGTCCAGACAAGATCGGCTTGCTTGCCGACTTCGATGCTGCCGGTCACGTCATCGATGCGGAGTTGCTTCGCCGGATTGATGCTGGCCAGACGGGACGCTTCCACGAGGGACAGGCCTACCTGCTCGATGACGAAGCGGACAGCGCCGATCATCGTCAGGGTGCTGCCTGCCAGCGAATTGCCTTCCGTCAGCCGGGCTACTCCGTCCAGCACGGTAACTGGAAGGCCGCCCAGCTCGTAAGCTCCGTTCGGCATGCCCGCCGCGGACATCGCGTCCGTGATGAGCACGAGCTTGCCCGGCGCTTTGGAGCGGGCGAGGAGCTTGATGCATGCGGGATGTACGTGATGGCCGTCCGCAATGACCTCAGCCGCAATCCGATCGTCGGTCAGGACCGCCCCGGCGACGCCCGGATTGCGGTGATGAACCGGCGACATCGCGTTGAAGGTGTGCACTGCCTGGTTCAGGCCGGCATTGACCGCCTCGGTCACCTGCTCGAACGTCGCGTCGGTATGGGCGGCCGCCACATTGATGCCGTGAGCCCGCGACCAGCGAATCGCTTCGATCGCATGCTGCCGCTCCGGAGCGAGGCTCAACTGCTTCATGACGCCCGGATGGTTCTTCTCCCATGCTTCCAGCCACTCGATTTGCGGATCAAGCATATAGGCTTCGTTCTGCGCTCCTTTGTACTTCGGATTGACGAACGGTCCTTCGAGGTGAAGGCCCGTCAGCTGCGCATAAGGCATATCCTGCTTCATATAGGCGTCTACGGCAGCGACGACTGTGTCCAGCGCTTCGCGGGACTGCGTCATAGACGTGGCGAGCATCGCCGTCGTGCCATGCTCCATATGGAAGCGTGTGATCGTATCATAGGCTTCCGCGGTCGCGTCCATGAAGTCGGCGCCGAAGCCGCCGTGGACGTGCACATCGATGAAGCCGGGCAGCACATATCCGCCTTCGGCATCGATGGCCTCGTCAAGCCATATGCGTTCCTTATCCGACAATTGTCCCGATGTGCCGATGAAGGCAATGCGCCCTTCCTCCACGCGGACGACGCCATCCGCCAGGATGCCGTTCGGCGTCACGACGTTAGCTTGCTTCACCGTAAATGTTGACTTACTCATGGAAATGTTTTGCCGCCTCCTTGTCGAGTAATACGACGACGTTCGGGTGAGTCTGAAGAAGAGAAGCCGGGAGATCCGTCGTAATCGGGCCGGTCAGCGCGCGGTGAACGATATCCGCCTTATCCGCGCCGCGGACGACGAGCATGATCATTTTCGCCTTCAGGATGGAGCCGACGCCCATCGTAATCGCCTGCGTAGGCACTTCGTCAATCGATTTGAAAAAGCGCTTGTTCGCCTGGCGCGTCTCTTCTTTTAGCGTGACGACATGCGTGCCGCTCTGCAGGTGGCGGTCCGGCTCGTTGAAGCCGATATGCCCGTTATGGCCCAGGCCCAGCAGCTGGAGGTCGATGGAAGCGTCGAAGAGCTTTTGGTCGTAGCGCTTGCTCTCTGCCTCCAGATCGGCCGCGTTGCCGTCGGGCACATGCGTATTCTCTTGATCAATGTCAATGTGATCAAATAATTGCTTGTTCATGAACGTGCGGTAGGTCTCCGAATGATCGGAAGGCAGACCGACATATTCATCCAGATTGTACGAGGTGACCTGCTTGAAGCTGACATATCCTTTCCCGCAGAGCCGGATCAGCTCCTGGTAGATACCGATCGGGGTGCTTCCCGTAGCCAGCCCGAGCACGGCATGAGGCTTCGTCTGCACGAGGCTGGCAATAATGCTGGCCCCGTTCTGGTTCAATTCTTCATTGGTCTCGAACGTCAAAATATTCATTGTGTTGGTGTTACCTCCCTTTAGCTTTACGATACTTCCGTACCATCCGGTACGAGTGTTCCAGCATCGGAATACGCTCGTGGAACTCCTCACTCGTCATCCCCGCGAACAGGATATCGATGATATGCAGCTGCGCAATGCGCGATGCCATATCGCCGCGCCGGATGCCCTCCTCGAGCGAGGAAGCGAACAGTCGAATGTCTGCCAACGAGGCAAGACGGTTCGGTCCGACCTTCGTCAAGGAAATGGTGGTCGCTCCCTGTTCCTTCGCGCACAGCAGCGCCTCGATCGTCTCCGGCGTCTCGCCGGAATAGGAGATGGCGAAGGCTACATCCCCCGGACCGAGCCGGGAAGCCGATGTAATCTGCATATGCGGGTCGGAGAAGCAGGATGCCTGCTTGCCGATGCGAATGAGCTTCTGATAAAAATCCAACGCCACGATTCCGGAAGTGGCCATGCCGTAAAGATCGGTTTGCCGCGCGTGAAGAAGCGCATGCAGGGCCTGCTCCAACGTCTCCAGATCCAACAATCCGGTCGTATCGGAGATCGAGCGGATATGGTTGGTCTCGATAGCGGCAATGATGTCTGGCAGCGGGTTGCCTGCAATGATGTCTTGGTAAGTGAGCGGAACGCTCTGTTGGGCCAGGTCGGCAGCGAGCTTCGTCTTGAAATCGGGATATCCCCGGAAGAGGAGCGATTTGCAGAATCTCGTTACCGTCGCGGGCGAGGTGCCTGACTGTTCGGCGAGGTCCGTAATGCCCATCGTCACTACATTTCCCGGAAATTGCAAAATGTAATCGGCAACCTTCCGCTCCTGCGGGTGATATTCTTCGAATTTTTGCCGGATCGCCTGCAATATTGTGGACAAACCAATCATCCTTTTACGGTCAGATAGAATGAAAAAAATTTTGATAGATTTATACTTTAACATGAAAATTATTTCACTATTATCATAGTCAATTGGCAAGGAGAATACAAGGCGAACGGAAGGAAATACACAAATATATCGGTTTTTGCTTAGGTTCGGAACGGGGGTTCGTACAATGGCGTTCCATCGCCTCCAGAAGAGGATGAAAGAAAGAGCGGAAGACTTGATCTTCCGCTCCGTCCGGCCAGTTGGCAGGAGGACCAGTTTCCTCAGGATTCGGTGGACAGCTGGCGCTGATCCCGGAATTGGCGCGGGGATAATCCCATCCGATTTTTGAAGGTTCGGTAAAAATAGGTGTAGCTCTGAAAGCCGCACATCTCGGCAATCTGCTCCAGCGGCATGTAGCCGTGCAGTATTCGTTCGCAGGCGAGCGTAATCCGGACCTGGATCGCATAATCCATAATCGATTGCTGGAAGGTCTCTTTGAACACATGGGATGCCCGCGAGACGCTCAGTTGAACTGAATCGGCGGCATCCTGGAGCGAGAATGGCTCCGTCGCATGCACTTCGACATATTGCTTGATGCTGTGGGCCAACTGGGCCGTCCGGTTCATATTCAGGAAAGACGGATGCGTCCGTTCCGTCAGCGTCCGCCCGAGTATGCCGAAGAAAGCGAAGGTGAGATGCTTGACAATATCGTTCACCTTAATCGAACCGAAGAGGCGCTGCTCCTGCATAATCTCGCGCCAGAGCGACAACAGATGGTCGTCGATTCCGATCGCGGACTTGCCGGGGCGCTCTTGCTTCGCCCACCATTGGTTGACCCAGGGGCCGTTAAGAATCATGTAATAATCCAGACTGTGCACTTTGCGAAGCGGATCGGATACGTTCGGATTGCGGTAGCCAATCTTCAGATCATAATACCCGCCCGGGGCGAGCATCAGGAGATCGCCGGGCTTCAACTCCTGATACCCTCCGTCCAGCCAGGCGTGGCCGCTGCCCTCCAGCTGGATCCGGACCAGGTAGTGCTTCAGATCGGGAATGACGAGCGTCATCGCTTTGCTGTGCCGGGCATGTCCGGCGAACAGCAAGGAGATGTCCTGCCGCGGTTCACTGGACTGAGACATGTAAATCCCCCTGTTATTCTTGTTCTCATATACCTCGATTATATCAGACAATAGCAAGATTGTTCATGTAAAAATGATATCCTTCATTCACAGTCCGGGTACAATGTGGCACAATGAATGAAGTCCGATGTAAACCTTTTCAGAGGAGTGCTCGGCGAATACAATAAGGCAGCCTGTCCAATATTCAATTTAAAAGAGGTGCTTGGTCCATGAAAATCGGAGTGCAGCTTTATACGGTGAGAGACGAGACCGAAAAGAACTTCATCGGCACGCTGGAAAAGATCGCGGAAATGGGCTACGAAGGCGTAGAATTTGCCGGCTACGGCGGATTGAAGCCGCAAGAACTGGAGGACGCGCTCAAGCGTCTGAATCTTGCTGCCGCAGGTTCCCATGTCAGCATCGAGCAGCTTGTCGATCACCTCGACGAGCAGATTGAGATGAACACGGCGATCGGCAACCGGTACATTGCGTGCCCGTGGCTTCCGGAATCGCGGTACAACTCTCTCGAAGCCTTGCTGCATACGGCAGAGCAACTGGCGAATGCATCCGACCGGCTTGCTGAGCATGGAATTAAGCTTGGCTATCATAACCATGATTTCGAATTTACGAGAAAGCTCGGAGAAGATACGGTATTCGATACATTGTTCCGGCTCGTACCCGCAGGGAAGCTCTTCACGGAGCTCGATGTCTGCTGGGTGCAGTATGCCGGGCATGACCCGCTTAACGTCATCGCAAGCTACAAGGGACGAATTCCGTTAGTCCATTACAAAGATCTGCGGCGCGACGAGCATGGGCGCCCGCTTACCGTCGAGCTGGGAGAAGGCGAGCTCGATCTTGTCTCCATTGCCCGTGCGTCGAAGGAAGCCGGTGCGGAGTGGCTCATTGTCGAGCAGGATGAATGCCAGCGTCCAAGCCTGGAGAGCATACGCAACAGCAGACAATGGATCAAGGCCAATCTGGACCAATAAGACTGCCGACTACCATCGGCTTATAAAAATAGTAATACCAACCAGTTAATTATACCGAACATGCCTATAGGAGGAAAATGAATATGTCTAACATCTACAAGATCGCAATTATCGGCTGCGGGGGAATCGCGAACGGCAAGCATATGCCAAGCCTCAAGAAGCTGGACAACGTGCAAATGGTCGCATTCTGCGATATTATCCCGGAGCGTGCGGAAGAAGCCAAGGCGAAATACGGCATGGAAGACGCGAAAGTATACAGCGACTATAAGGAGCTGCTGAAGGACGGCAGCATCGATATCGTTCACGTCTGTACGCCGAACGACTCCCATGCGGAGATTACGATTGCCGCCCTGGAGAGCGGCAAGCATGTCATGAGCGAGAAGCCGATGGCGAAGACGGCAGTGGATGCGCGTCGCATGGTAGAGGCCGCGAAGCGCACAGGCAAGAAGCTGACCGTCGGGTATAACAACCGCTTCCGCTCGGACAGCCAATATTTGAAGCAGCTGTGCGAGGACGGAACGTTGGGCGACATTTATTATGCCAAGGCTCATGCGCTCCGCCGCCGCGCCGTTCCAACCTGGGGCGTGTTCTTGGATGAAGAGAAGCAAGGCGGAGGCCCGCTTATCGATATCGGCACGCATGCGCTTGATTTGACGTTGTGGATGATGAACAACTACGAGCCTAAGATCGTGCTCGGATCTTCCTTCCATAAGCTCGGCAGCCGTCCGAACGCGGCAAACGCATGGGGATCCTGGGATCCCGAGAAATTCAAGGTCGAAGATTCCGCCTTCGGCATGATCGTCATGAAAAATGGCGCAACGATCGTACTGGAGTCGAGCTGGGCGCTGAACGTGGCGCAGTCTGGAGAAGCGAAGTGTACGCTGTGCGGTACCGAGGCGGGTGCCGACATGTGGAATGGCCTCAACATCAACGGAGAGAAATACGGCCGCCTGTATGACCAGAAGATTGAATTGACCGCCGGCGGCGTCGACTTCTATGACGGTGAGGCCGAGAACGCTCCTGACCTGGAGATGCGTCTCTGGATCGAAGCGATCGAGCAGGACAAGGAGCCTGTCGTTACGCCGGAGCAGGCTTGCGTCGTCTCGGAAATTTTGGAGGCCATTTACGAATCGTCCCGTACGGGCAAAGCCATCTACTTCGATTAAGCCATTAAGCCATAGATTAGACAGCGAAAACATTTATGAGGAAGCAGCATAACTGAGGGAGGCAGCGACGTGAAATTAGGCGTATTTTTGGTACTGTATGGACAACTGTCATTGGAAGAGGCGCTCGATACGGTAGCGGCCAAAGGAGTCGAGGCGGTAGAGATCGGAACAGGCGGCTACCCGGGCAACAAGCATTGCAATCCGCATGAGCTTCTGGCTGACGAGGCCAAGCAGCGGGCATTCAAGGAAGCGGTCGAGTCCCGGGGCTTAATCATCAGCGCATTGAGCTGCCACGGCAACCCGCTCCATCCGCAGAAGGATATCGCCAAGGCATTCCATGATGATTTCATGGCGACGATTGATCTGGCAGCGAAGCTGGGCGTGCCGGTCGTCAACGGCTTCTCCGGGTGTCCGGGAGATCACGAGGGCGCGAAGTACCCGAACTGGCCTGTAGCGCCATGGCCGAACGATTATCAGGAGATTCTGGATTGGCAGTGGAATGAAAAGATTATTCCTTATTGGAAGGAAGTCGGCAAGTATGCCCAGGATCGGGGCATTAAGATCGGCCTGGAGCTGCACGGCGGGTTCTCCGTGCATTCCCCGGGCACGATGCTTCGCCTGCGCGAAGCGACTTGCGACGCGATTGGAGCCAATCTGGATCCGAGCCATATGTGGTGGCAGGGCATCGACCCGGTACAGGCGGTCCGCATTCTCGGCAAGGAAAATGCGATTCATCACTTCCATGCGAAGGATACGACCATCGATCCGATCAATGTGAACAAGCATGGGGTTACGGATATGCAGTCGTATACGATGATGCTCGATCGGGCATGGCAGTTCCGTACCGTGGGCTATGGACATGACGTGAAGACGTGGGCGGATATCGTCAGCGCGCTTCGTCTCGTCGGCTACGATTATGTCGTTAGCATCGAGCATGAAGACGGCTTGATGTCCATCGACGAAGGCTTCACCAAAGCGGTGCAGAACCTGGAGCCGCTGCTGATGAAAGAGCCGCTCGGCGAGATGTGGTGGGTGTAATCCGTTCGCGGAGAAGACAATACAACAGATGATCTCAACATAACGATGGAAGGCGCGACCCGCAAGCCCGTCATCCACCCGATACATGGCGGGCCTGGCGGGACGCGAAAGGAGCATACAACGATGACACAGCGACGCAAAGTAACGATCTGGAATGAGTACCGGCACGAGCAGAACAATCCCAAAGTCGCCGAAGTGTACCCGAAGGGCATTCATCAAGCAATTGGCGAGGGGTTGGGCTCGGGTTACGATATCCGCTACGCTACTCTCGACATGCCGGAGCATGGCCTCACTGTAGAGGTGCTGAACGATACCGATGTCCTTATCTGGTGGGGGCATATGGCTCACCACGAGGTGGATGACGCTATCGTCGAGCGCGTGCATCAGCGGGTGCTGCACGGCATGGGGCTAATCGTTCTGCACTCGGGCCACTTCTCCAAAATCTTCAAAAAGCTGATGGGTACAGGCTGCGATTTGAAATGGCGCGAGGCGAATGACAAGGAGCGTCTATGGGTCGTAGCTCCGAACCATCCGATTGCCGAAGGAATCGGGGAATACTTCGAACTGGAGCGGGAGGAAATGTACGGCGAGCACTTCGACATTCCTCAGCCGGACGAATTGGTATTCGTCAGCTGGTTCACGGGCGGCGAGGTATTCCGCAGCGGCTGCTGTTACAATCGCGGCATGGGCAAAGTGTTCTACTTCCGTCCGGGCCATGAAACGTATCCTACGTATTACAACGAGAACGTGAAGCGGGTTATCGCCAATGCGGTGGAATGGGCGGCCCCGACGAAGCGGGCCTATCCGGCATACGGCAATGCGAAGCCGTTGGAACCGATGAACTGAAACCAGGACGATAACATATAGTTACGCCATGGCTGCCTTGGGCAGAGAGAGGACGGACTCCGTTCTTTCCGCCCAGGGCTTTTTGCTGATCCGGGGAAAGTAAAATAATCCAGGTGATTCCAAAGACAAAGATGTTCTATGTTCTGCCGCAGGCGAATGCGGCAGAGGGATGGCGAAGTCCTCGCTGATTACCGTCATCATTTTTAACTTCATGGCCTCGCGGAACGAGTACATTATGGCGCTGTTGTTCCTCTTGACGGAGACGAAGCGGACGCAGACACTGGGACTGACCTGTCTGATGGAGGTCCAGTGCTTCGCGACGGATTGGGGCGCCCTGTTCGCCGGACTCGTCCTCGTGATGATCCCGACGATAGCCGCCTACGCCCTGCTGCAGCGCCAGATGGCCGCAGGCAACAGCATGGGCAGATTGGAGGGCGAGGGGGCTTGTGCTCCCGTTGAGGATAGGGGCGTTATCCGGGCGCCGCTTAATGGTAACGAAAGTATAGGAACCCCGCTGGGACAGCGGGGTTTTGGGGTTGCCGGCGGAAGGGGTGAGGCCTTTATGCGGCGAGCTGACCCTTCCTGGCGTGACATATGGAAAAACACTGCCGTTATTCCGAACGGTCAGGACAGACCGGCGGACGAGCAGCGCCCACACCTATGCAACACACCTATGCAAAAGCGGGTACAGCCGTTACAATGAGGTAGAGAATAGATGAGGTGATTGCAGTGACAGAATGGTATGAACGAAGCTTCGGCCGCGATTATTTGCTCGTATACCGCCATCGGGATTTTCAGGGCGCAACGCAGGAAGTGCACGGAATGATGGAGTGGCTTCGGCTGCCGCAGTCTGCATCGATCCTCGATTTGTGCTGCGGCATGGGCCGGCATGCGCTGGCTCTCGCGGAAGCGGGCTACCGGGTAACCGGGGTAGATTTGTCCGAAGTGCTGCTGGAGGAAGCGATGGCACACGACACCCGCGGCCAGGTGAAGTTTCTCCGTGGCGATATGAGAGAACTCCCTGTAGAGGGACCGTTTGATGCGGTCGTGAATTTATTTACGTCTTTCGGCTATTTTACAGACAATGAGGACAATGCCCGCGTCTTCCAGGAAATCCATCGCGTTTTGAAGCCGCAGGGCCGCTTTATCGTCGATTTCCTGAATCCGTCCTATGTCCGGCAGCATCTGGTGCCATATTCGGAACGGGTGGACGGCGGGACGCGCATTGAGGAGCGGCGCCAGATTGAGAACGGGTTCGTCAAGAAGGCGATCACGCTGACGGATGCATCGGGCAGGGGGCCGCGTCAATATGAAGAACGTGTCCGGCTGTATGAATTGGCGGATTTCCGGAACATGATGGATAAGGCCGGGCTTGTCATCGATCAGATTCATGGCAGCTATGATGGCGCCGCTTATGATGAAGAGCAGTCCAAGCGCATGATTATGGTTGGACACCGGCCATAGCTCGCCGTTGGCTGCACACGCCAGACTTCGGCTCCTGTGGTCTTGACGGCGGCGATGGAACTATGGATATAGGCTTCGGCTGCATGCTTCCGCAGAGCGCTGCCGGAGGCGTCTCCGGACCGGAAAGCGAGGTATACATAGATGAACGATAACGATATCCGACATCCACAAGAGGAAGGCGCCCATCCGGCTCAGTTGCACCGGCCGGCTGATGGGGTGCTGCAGGCGCGTATTCCGCTTCCGTACTCCCTTCGCTGGGTGAACAGTTATCTGTTGAAAGGGCCGGAAGGGTATACGATTGTCGATCCGGGCTTGGGGACTGAAGAGGCCGAAGCCTGCTGGGCGGCGCTGTTGAGCGAGCTGGACGGGCCCGTCGCCCGCATTGTCCTAACCCATTACCATCCGGATCATCTCGGGATGGCCGGGCGGCTGCAGCGGCAGCTTGATATCCCGGTTCTGATCTCGGAGACCGGTTGGGAGCATGCGCTGCGCCTGTGGGGGCCGGGTCAGCGGATGTCCGAAGCGATGATGGCCTTATTCGCGGAACATGGCGTTCCGGCCCCGATCGTCGCGTCCACCGAGGCGCATATGGACGGCTTCCTTCCGCTCGTCGCGCCGCTGCCTCAGGTGGAGTTCCTTGGCGACGGCGAGCAGACCGCGTTCGGCGGCCGGACCTGGGACGTGGTCGAGACGGCCGGGCATGCCCCTGGGCATCTCAGCTTCTATCATGCCGCCAGCGGCTTAATGCTGGCAGGGGATCATGTCCTGCCGCAGATTTCGCCGAATGTGAGCTATATGCCGGGGAGTGACCCCCAGCCGCTCCAATCGTATTTGGAGGGCCTCGCACGGCTCAGGAGCTGCCAGGTGGAGCTCGCGCTGCCGGGCCACCGCCATCCGTTCCGGCATTATGCGGCCCGCATCGATGAGCTGCTGCGCCACCATGAGGAGCGGCTGGCAGCGATTGCAGCGCTGCTGGCGGAGGAAGCGCGCACCGCTTACGACGTATGCGTGCGATGCTTCGGCAGTCCGGAGCGCCTCACCATCCATCAATTCCGCTTCGCGATGGGCGAAGCGCTGGCCCATCTGCTGGAACTGGAGCGGAGGGGAGAAGTGCGGCGGACTCCGTTGTCCGCATCGGCACCGGTCCGCTTCCATTCCTGCTGACACAATATGGGTGTCTCGCAAGCATTGCAAAAAGATTGGGACGACGAGCGAACAGAGATTGTGGAGGCCGGTAAAACAGCGGCGAGTACACCGAGATTGTGCAGGCGGGAAAAATGGCTACGGGCTCGCGAAGCGGGCAAAGCTGGGGAAGATGGGTGAGGCAGTGAAATCCTGCGTGAATGCAGCAATTTACTCTATCTGAGCCGCTATTTGATGAAAGTCCTGCAAAAGTCAGGCCGTTGGAAAACCCCTGTTTTTTACGAAGGGGTGGAGATTCTCCATTTCCTAATCAAAACTTGGCTCTCAGAGCGTTTTAAATCGATTTTTTCTACTGAGAGACGAGATCCACCACGTAAAAAATGAAGTGCCGAAAATTCCCCTGGACTTTCTCACCGGCCTCATTTTACGGGATCCAAGAGACCGCGTCGGATCCTGGGGGCATCATCGCCTTCAAGAGGCATCGTTGCCTCCTGGGGTTTGAACATGTGGAGGGAATTGCTGCTATTTTACAGGAATTTCGGCTCAATGAGTCACATCCCGAGGAATTGCTGCAAATCTACATCATTTTAGGCCCTTTTGCTTCAAGTCGAAGCGAAACGGGTGAAATTCCTGCAGTTTTGCAGGATTCTCTTTCTGGGAAAGTCGTCCATATCGAATTGCTGTATTTTCGCAGGATTTCGCTTCCTGAATAGGTGTAGAAATCGTGCAGTTTTGCAGATTTCGCTTACCGAATAGGTGTGTCTGGAGAAATCGTGCAGTTTTTCGGATTCCGCCTACCGGATAGACGTATCTAGGGAAATGGTGCAGTTTTCAGGCCGTTGGAAAACCCCTGTTTTTTACGAAGGGGTGGAGATTGTCCATCTTCCTGCTCACAACTCGGCACCCATAGCGTTTTAAATCGATTTTTTCTACGGAGGGACGAGATCCACCACATAAAAAAATGAAGTGCCAAAAAATCCCTTGGACTTTCTCAACAGCCTGAGTTTTGCAGCAAGTGCTGTAACGGAGTACCCGTCATAAAGGGAAACTGCATTATCACAGCTTTTTAGCAGGCTGAGGTGTGGTGAGCAGGCTAAGCTGTGTTCAACAGGCTGAACTAGGTTCAGCGGGCTGAGTTGTGTTCAACAGACTGAGGTGTGTTCAGCAGGCAAAGCTGTCTTCAGCAGGCTGAGTTGTGAGAAGCAGGGGGGCGGGGTTGTCTCGCTATGGCTAAACACTGCTTACGGGTATATTATAGGGACAGCCCCTGGCGTCAAGCCCGGTTCCGATGAACCGGGCTCTGTCCGCATGCGCTTCGTTCCTGAATGCCCGGAACGGCGGAGTTACGATTCCAGCGCTTTCATCTCTTCCTCGCGCTCCGCCTGCTTGCGGTGCGCGATGCGGCTGCTGGCCGCCGCGGCGATGGCTCCGACGATATCATCCAGGTACGTATGAATCTGGCCGTCGCTTTTATCGTTCAGCTTCTTCAGTATGCCCGGCTTCATTTTGTCTACATATCCGTAATTGGTGAAGCCGATACTGCCGTACACGTTCACGATGGAGAAGGCCAATATTTCATCGACGCCGTACAGGCTCTCGTCGTTCTCTATCATTTCCTGCAGGGCCGGAATGAGCTTGCCCTCCTCCGCCAAAATATCGAGCTGGATGCCGGTCAGCACGGCATTCTGTACTTCCCGCTTCAGAAGCACCTGCTCGACGTTATATTTGCAATATTCTATCGTCAGCTCCGGGAAGTACTGCCGCTGCAAAAACATGACCAGATCGGCGATCTGGTCCACCGTAATACCCCGCTTATGGAGCCATTCGCGAGTGGCGTTCTCGACTTTATCACTGTCCAGACTATAAGGCTTTTTGGCCTCGGCGGGCACGTTCACATCTGTCGGTTGATTCATCGTTGAGCACCTCTTTTTTCTTCATTTCCATAGCGTGTGGATTCATCACATCACTTATGTATTCGACAGCGAACACCCATAACCTTCCTTCCCAAGCATGAAAAACTTGGACGAGTGCCCGCAACCGAAATCCGGCCAACAACTTGTCATGAAGCGGACAGCTTGCTCGTATACATAGGACAAACGGGGGGAGACTTCACCGTCTCCTGCAACGAACTTGAAGGAGGTTGTATCGCTCATGAGGCGGACAAGTGGTTGGCGGCAAGGAAGTCTGGCGGTAATTCTGACACTCCCTTTTCTATTGAGTGCCTGCGGAGGCGGCGACGGGGCCATTGACGCGCCTCCATCCGATATCGAAGCGAGGATGATGGCGGAAGTGGAAGGCGGATCGGGTTCCCCCGGCACGAGTCTAACTGGGCAGGAGGATGCGCAGATGGACGCCAACATGACGGTCTATCTGCGGGATCGGAACGGTTATCTGGCCCCGATCTCCTACCAATGGGATGCGTCGGATGCGAAGGGCCTCGCTCAAGTCTCGCTGGAGCTGCTCGTGAAGCAGGGCTTGCACAGCGCCAAGCTTCCTGCCGGATTCGAGGCGGTGCTGCCCCAAGGAACAGGTGTTACGAATGTGACGTTGAAGCCGGATCAGAAGCTGGCGATTGTGGAGCTGTCGAAGGAGTTCGCCAATTATGAGCCGGCCGAGGAACGGCAGATGGTAGAAGCGATAACGTGGACGCTGACATCGCAGCCGGACGTGGAGAACGTCCAGCTGTGGATGGATTCGCATAAATTGAATGAAATGCCGAAAAACGGCACGCCATTGGATATCCCGTTGAACCGCCAGTTCGGAATCAATGTGGAGAAATCCAATTCGGTCAATTATTTGCGCTCGATGCCGTTGACTCTTTATTTCTCAAGCTACAGCGAAGAGGGCAAGTCCTACTTCGTGCCGGTCACCCGTCTTGTCGAGCCGTCTGATAATCCGATTGCAGCGACATTGGAGCAAATTATTGCGGGGCCGCTCAATCCGAAGACGCTGGAGCGGGTCGCTTCGGACGAGACGACCGTTAGCGCGATTGCGCAAGAGGGCGATACGCTGACCGTCGATCTGGCCGATACGATGTTCGAGGCGGGCGAGCCGGTGCCGGCCGAGCTGTTGAAGGCCGTTGTTCTGTCGCTGACCGAGCGGGAGGGTATTGCCAAGGTGAGAATCAAGATGAACGGCAACGCGGATATTCAAGGTACCGATAAGAAAAACTATTCGGAGCCTGTGGCGCGGCCGGTCATTAATCCGGCCTGGAAAGGGTAGAACAGGTGATTTTCGCCAAGGTCTTTGATAGAATAAGAAAATGTTCCCTATCGGACGACAGAGTAATGTCAGGAGGCATAAATTCATGAGAAGCAACGGACGACAGGCGGATGAGCTCCGCCCGATTACGATTCGGACGAATACGAATAAATACGCGGAGGGCTCGGTCCTCATCGAGGTTGGCGACACAAGGGTCATGTGCACGGCGTCGATTGACGAGAAGGTTCCCCCGTTCATGAAAGGGCAGGGGAAGGGCTGGATTACGGCCGAGTACTCGATGCTGCCCCGGGCGACGCAGGTGCGCAATCAGCGCGAATCGGCCCGCGGCAAGCTTACGGGACGAACGATGGAGATACAGCGGCTGATCGGCCGCGCGCTTCGCTCCGTCGTCGATCTGCATGCGTTGGGCGAACGCACCATCACGCTCGATTGCGACGTGCTCCAGGCGGACGGAGGCACGCGTACGACTTCGATCACCGGATCGTTCGTTGCGATGGCGATGGCGGTCAATAAGATTGCAACCCAGCACAATCTGTCCAAGTTCCCGATTACCGATTTTCTGGCTTCGGTCAGCGTAGGCATCCTGCAAGGAAAGACGCTGCTCGACTTGAACTATGATGAGGATTCGACGGCCAAGGTCGATATGAACGTCGTCATGACCGGCAACGGGAAGTTCGTGGAGGTGCAGGGCACAGGCGAGGAGAGCCCGTTCTCGCGGCAAGAGCTGAACGATCTTCTTGCCGTGGCGGAGAAAGGCATTTTGGAAATCGTCAAGCTGCAGAAAGAAGCGCTCGGACCAATCGCCGACAAAATTTCCGCTCAAACCCAAGCAGCCGAAGGAGAGACAGCGAAGCCATGAACAGAGGGGCAGCCACGAACAGAGGGGAAGCCATGATACCGCAGCAAGATACGATTATTATCGCGACACAGAACAAGGGCAAGCTGAAGGAATTTCAGCTTGCCTTCCAATCGATCGGCAAGCGTGTGCTGAGCATGGCCGATTATCCGCAGCTTCCCGACATCGAGGAGGACGGCGACACGTTCACGGCCAATGCGCTGAAGAAGGCAAAGACGATGGCCGAGGCGCTGAATCTGCCGGTGTTGGCCGATGATTCCGGTCTGTGCGTCGAACGCCTGGACGGGGCGCCGGGCGTCTACTCCGCCCGATACGCTGGCGGACATGGGGATGACCAGGCCAACAATGCGAAGCTGCTGGCGGAGCTCGGTAAGCTTCCTCCGCTGGAAGCGGACGCGGAAGCTCCGGCCGGCAGCCGTATTCTGAGCCCGGCTCAGTTCGTATGCGTCCTCGTCTTGTATGATCCGGCGCGGCAGTCCTTTGTCGAGGCCGCTGGCAGCGCTGACGGCTATATTATCGACCAGGCCCGGGGGAATCATGGATTCGGCTATGATCCCCTCTTCTATCTCCCGGAGCTGGGACGCACGATGGCCGAGCTTACGCCGGAGGAGAAGGAGCGCATTAGCCACCGCGGCGCAGCCATCCGCCTGATGCTGGAGAAGCTCCGCTCCGGGACAGCCTGACGGCTTCAGACGGGAAGGAACCGGCGGAGACCGCATTTTTTGGACCGCATCGCTTGCTGCGATGCGGTTTTTTATTTATTTTTATATTTTCGATAAGAATACTATGAATTAATACTAGGCAAGAGACGGAAAATATGAGAAAATACGGTCAACACATATCGAGGAGGATGGTTGACGATGACGGATACACTTCGCTCTTACGGATTGGAGACCTTGGCAGTTCATGCCGGACAGGAGGTTGACCCGACGACCCTGTCGCGCGCGGTGCCTTTGTACCAGACGACGTCCTACGAGTTCCGGGATCCGGATCATGCGGCGGATCTGTTCGCACTGAAGGAATTTGGCAATATTTATACTCGTATAATGAACCCGACGACCGATGTGTTCGAGAAGCGGGTCGCCGCCCTTGAAGGGGGAGCCGGCGCATTGGCTACCGCTTCCGGGCAGGCGGCGATCACCTACGCGATTCTTAATATTGCCGGTGCCGGGGATGAGATCGTATCGGCCTCCAGCCTGTATGGCGGAACGTACAATCTGTTCTCGACGACGCTGAAGAAGCTCGGCATTACCGTCCGGTTCGTCGATCCTAGCGATCCGGAGAATTTCCGCAAGGCGATTACCGACAAGACGAAGGCGCTGTTCGCCGAGAGCATCGGCAATCCGAAGGGCGACCTGCTCGATATTGAGGCGGTTGCGGCCGTTGCCCATGAGCATGGATTGCCGCTTATCGTGGACAATACGTTCCCGAGCCCGTTCCTGCTCCGTCCGATCGAGTATGGCGCCGATATCGTCGTGCATTCGGCGACGAAGTTCATTGGCGGACATGGGACCTCCATCGCCGGCATTATCGTGGACGGGGGCAAGTTCGATTGGACCGGCGGCAAGTTCCCGGGCCTTACCGAACCGGATCCGAGTTATAACGGGATCGTCTACACGGAAGCGGTCGGACCGCTCGCGTACATCATTAAGGCGCGGGTTCAACTGCTGCGCGACATGGGAGCCACGCTGTCGCCGTTCAATGCGTTCCTCCTCCTTCAAGGACTGGAGACGCTGCATCTGCGCATGGAGCGCCACAGCGAGAACGCGCTGCGCGTAGCCCAGTTCCTCGAGGCGCATGATGCCGTTGCTTCGGTTAGCTATTGCGGTCTCCCTAGCCATCCTTCCTACGAACTGGCCAAGAAATATTTGCCGAAGGGCCAGGGCGCGATTCTGACCTTCGAGATTAAAGGCGGCGTCGAGGCGGGCCGCCGCGTCATCAATCATGTGAAGCTGCTGTCGCATCTGGCTAATGTTGGCGATTCCAAGTCGCTCATCATCCATCCGGCCAGCACGACGCATCTTCAGCTGAGCGAGGAAGAGCAGATCGCAGCCGGAGTTACTCCTGGCCTCATTCGGTTGTCAATTGGCACGGAATCGATCGATGATATTTTGAACGATCTGGATCAGGCGATCCGGGCAAGCCAATCGGAATAAAGCCGTACACCCGGATAGCCGTTGCCGTCTGGCCGGAATTCGGATGATACAAAGAACACACGCCGCGGGGCGAGGAACCCGTTGGCGTGTGTTCTTTGCTTCTTGTTGGGGAGCGAGGAGGCTGCCGGTGAGACCTGCCGTTACCAGGCGACCCTGATGTTGTATTCACGGAGCCAGCTGTCCACTTGAAGTAAATAAGCGAACAGCTGCGGGCCAGACATCAGCTGCCCGAACCAAGGAAGATGAGAACTCGCATCTTCGGATGCGGCGATTTCACGGATGCGGTCCGCTTGAACGAACTGATGCAGCGGCGAGGCCGGATCGTCGAGCCGCGCCAGCGCTTTGCGGCGAACCGCCTGCAAATAATTTGGATTATGCGTTTTCGGGAACGGGCTTTTTTTCCGGTACAGCACCTCTTCCGGCAGAACACCTTCCATCGCTTTGCGGAGGAGCCCTTTTTCCCGGCCGCCATACATCTTGATGCTCCACGGAATATTGTAGACGTACTCGACAAGCCGATGATCCGTATACGGGACGCGCACCTCCAGCCCTACCCCCATGCTCATGCGGTCTTTGCGGTCGAGCAGGGTCGGCATGAAGCGGGTTATATTGAGGTAGGACATCACCCGCATTTTGGCGGCCTGCGCCTCTTCTCCCGGCAGGGGCGCCACTTCCCGCACTGCATCCGCATACCGGTCCGCGACGTATTCTTCCGCGCGAATCTGGTGCGCGACCTCCGGCTGAAGAAGGCTGGCTCGGAGCGGAGTCGCCAGCGCCCAAGGGAAGGTATCGGCGTTCAACGCATCCTCCCTATGGAACCATGGATAGCCGCCGAACACTTCATCTGCCGCTTCACCGGACAGAGCGACCGTGGCGCCTTTCTTAATCTCTTCACAGAAGAGCAGCAGGGAGCCGTCGATATCGGCCATTCCGGGCATATCGCGCACGCGCACCGCCTGCTGCAGCGAGTTGACCAACTCCGGCGTATCGAACTGAATCCAATGATGGGTCGTGCCGAGCGACTCGATCATGCGTTCAATCCATGGCGCATCGGCGTTCGGTTGAAACGAATGAGCCTTGAAAAATTTGTCATTATCCACATAATCGACGGAATACGTATGGAGATGGCCTAATCCATACCGTTCATAGTGACGGATGGTCAAGGCCGTCAATGCGCTGGAATCGAGGCCTCCGGAGAGGAAGGCGCAGACAGGCACGTCGGAGACGAGCTGGCGCTCCACGGTGTCCTCCAGCAGCTCACGGACCCGGTGCACCGTCTCCTCGGCGGTTGCTTCATGCGGCATGCTCTGCAGCGTCCAGTACGCCTGAATGCGGACGCCGTTGCGGTCATAGCGGAGCGTATGTCCCGGTCGAAGCTCGGCCAGATCGCGATATACCCCGTGTCCGGGCGTCCGGGCGGGGCCAATCATCCATACTTCAGCGACGCCTTCCGCGCTGACCACCGGCTCGATATCCGGATGCGCGAGCATCGCTTTCGGCTCTGAGCCGAACAGGAGGAATCCATTCCCCCGGGCGTAGAAGAGCGGCTTCACCCCGAGCCGATCCCGGGCCATGAATAGACGCTGTTCCGCCTCATCCCATATCGCGAACGCGAAAATGCCGTTCATCCGCTCCACGCAGCTGTCCTTCCATTCCTGATATGCGACAAGCAGCACTTCGGTATCGCATTGGGTCCGGAAGCGGTAGCCGCGGCTGGCCAGTTCATCTCTCAGCTCCTTCGTATTGTACAATTCCCCGTTATAAGTAATGGCATAGGTCCCGCGTTCCGTATGGCGAATCATCGGCTGCGCGCCATTTACCGGATCAATGACGGACAATCTGCGGTGGCCAAGCGCGCACGGACCGGAGATCCATGTTCCTTTGGCATCTGGTCCGCGTGCGGATAACGTTTCAGTCATATGCTCCAAGACGCTGGAATACTGCGTCAAGTCCCTTTTCCAATCGATCCATCCAGTAATTCCACACATGTAACGTTCATCCTCTCCGCATCAATCTCTCCCCGGAAGAATGATGAACCGGGTTCATCGGAAGATTGAGATAATACCATGGGTATGCGAAAAACAGCATAAGATGTATGTCCATCGGGGGAAGATAAAAGAAAAACTCCTGAACATTGCCGGTTGCCATCGCGGCAGGCAGAGCTGGAGCAAGAAAGGGGGATGGCGGTGGAACGGCGCAGAATGTACGTGTCGGTACAGCGGCGTACCATATTTTCCGACCCAGAAGCGGAAAGCTATGAGTTCAAGGTGGATGCCAATGAGGAGGAAATCCAGCATCTTCAAGGCTTGATGGATCAGCTGGGGGAAGCGGAGACCGATGTCATCAGCAATGTCCTGATCTTTACTCCGATCGAGGTCGAGGAAATGCTGAATGTTCCTTATCAACAGCGGTTGAATGCCGTCTATATGTGTATTCACAAATTGGGAACGGCGGATACGAAGCGGTTCATCGAGCAGATGCTTGATTAAGATTAGAATCGACAGGAGGAAGCACGCATGACATGGAAAGCGACCAAATTCCGGCGTCCGGTCGAAATCGACGGACGGCTGTGCGCGGAGATCGGCATGATTCCCGCGGATGAGAGCGCCACGCCGCTGCTCGCCTATATCGCGCCCGTGCGCAACGGCGGGTATGAGCTGGTCCGTACCGTGCGCAACGATGCGGACTATGAGACGGATTGGTACGACAATCCGCTGCATACTGCTTTTGAAGAATTTGCGGCCGAGGATTTCGGGGCCGACGCGCTGGGCGTGGAAATGAACGGCAAAGATATGCTGCTGGACGCCGCGCTCGGCTCGGCGGAGGTAAGAGATGCCGTCGACTATCTTTTCCAGATGGATTAATCGGGCCAATCCCGGATCAGACGAAGCAGGACAATCCGGTTCGAGGAGGATACTCGAGGAGGGGAGGTGATTAGAAGATGGCAGGCGCCAAGGATAACAAAGGGAATAAGTATGAGCAGCAGCCGAACCATGCCGATGCGGTGATCAAAGCCAACCCGAAGCATCCGGCTCAGAAAAACCCGTGGGATGACAGCGGCCGAAAATCCGGCTACGAATAAGGATCACGTGCGCCCGGACCCGGCAGGCAAGGCGTGCGGATCCGGGCGTCCATTTCCTCGGCAGGTGTCCATTAGAAAACACGGCCATCGCGCAGTACGCGTATCCCCATATATACATTCCAGACGACGAGAATCAGCGCGATCGCGCCCAGGAGCAAAATGATCCCGATACTGAAAAACGGATGTACCGCAAATAAGCTGAATAACCCTACGACTACAAAGAAGTACGGCAAAATATGCGAAACAAGTGCCCGCCCCGCATGCCTTCTCACATACTCATCATTGGTTACAAGCATGATGATGAGCGGCAGGATCACCCCGGCAAAAAAGATGCTGAAATAGCTTAGAGAAGCTAATATATAGCGTGTCGACAAGGAAACTCCCTCCTCTCGGAATCCGTTCATTCGTACGCGTAGTGTGCGCGGCCCTGCATCATTCTATTACCCGCATTTCCGGAGGGCGACTACGAAGCGACGGTAACAGTTATGAAGGTGGTTATAATGGCTCTGGTACGCCGAATACACTCCCAAGCACAGCTAATACGACGCATTACAGTGTAAGGCGGGCTTGGCAACCATACCGCCTCCACTACCTAAAGGCGAAGTCAACCGTCGAACCCGTTCGGAATTACGATATGGACGCGATGCTAACGGCAGGCTCCAACACGGTTTAGGTCGGCAGCGGTATTGTGATTCGGGAACGGGCGTATATAGTTTGTCGAGAGCCATGATATACCCCAACGGTAAGGTCCTTGTAGTATCAAACAACGGCGAAACGGCAGACATATTATGGTTGGATGTCATCTCGTTTCAAGCCGAACAATAAAGGAGGCGCGACATGAAAGAAGCAATGATAACCGACCTTGCAGCAAAAGCAGACGGTCGACAGCTTGGGTGCTGAGTTGACGAAGGCCAAGCTTGAAATAATTCGTTGAAGGGAGGACAAACAGCATGAATTTCTGGAAGCTCGCTTTTGAATGCCAGTGGATCGATGCAGAGGGGTTATGCGCATCCGTGAAGACGGAGGCCAATCCTTTCGGTGAGATTACCCCGGAAGAGTAAGAAAAGCTTACTGGGAAAGAGTTCCCGCAGAAGTAAGCGCCGTGCTATGAGCAGGCGCTTTTATTATGCCCTCACGGCAGCGTGGGGGCTATTTCACTTATAGGGAATCAAATATGAGTCATTTGAAAGTCTGGACGGCTGCCCGCTGGAACCGTGAGATCTATCAGCACCTGCGGGACGACGAGCAGGGATGGCATGCCGGCGACGATAGCGGGCCCGGCAATACGCCATCAATCGGGATTGAGCTCTGCATATACCAAGGAATGGACGAACCGAAGGCATGGCAGAGGGCGGCGGAGCTGATCGCAATGCTGGCCAAGCAGGCACTGCATACCGATCAACTGTGTTGTGTCACATCGCCATTGGAGTGGGAAGGCATGTTCGAGCCGGATACTGCCGAGATGGTCGGAGTTTATCAGACAAAGCCTAATTTTCTCTTAATGGGTCCAAGCCAAGTCAAAACCCGGCTCATTTCATATCATATGAGTACCTAGAAGAGAGGAGGTTGGCTTATGAGCGGTGCTGTTGGGGGTATTGGAGGCTTCTCATGTGGATTCGGATGCTTTACTTCAGTTGGTGTAATCTTGGTTCTGTTTATCTTGCTTGTAATTGTTTCTCGTGCATTTATCTTCTAGTAAGATTACTGGCAAGAACCTGCATTTATACTCATGGAGCAGCTTCATTACATGCCCTGCCTCTTCAGCAGGGCTATTTTATTTGGCATAATGTTTACAAATCCGGAGGAACCGGTGAAAAGGAGCTCTGCTGGCGTTATGCTGGGGGGCTCTTTTTTCTGCAAATCAAACATATACGGGAAAAGCCCCGGGATTATTCCGAGGCTTTTTTCTTACGGGTATACACGGGGGCATGGTTCGACGACAATAGGAGTAGTTAGAAACGACGTCTTCTCCGTCTGCACTCTACCAATACTTTTTGACCACGGTGAAGAATAACAGTGATTGCTCTACGACGACGGCTCATTCAAGCCACCTCCTTTCCTAATATTACAATATGAGAGAGTGCTTTAAATGCTTGTACTAAAGCAGGAGGGAAACTAACACAAAAGTTTCGCCGCGGTGAAAAGGAGCACTGCTGGCATATTGCTGGTGGGGCTCTTTTTTTGTTGCAAATCAAACATAAACGGCAAAGGCCTCGGATTAGTCCGAGGCCTTTTCTTACAGGTATACACGGGGTGGAGCATGGTTAGACGGGCGCTCCACAAAAATGAGTAATTATCAAAAATGTCTTTCACAACAATGTCTTTTACGTCTTTTGCACTCCACCAATACTCTTTGACCACGGTGAAGAACAACAGTGATTATTTTTCTCCGATGATGTCTCATTCAACCCACCCCCCTTTCTTAAAATACAATATGAGAAAGTACTTCAAATGATTGGACCAGTATCATAACCAGTTAATAAGGACATACCTATTATGGTTTCTTGCCTTTCCTGACGTATCAGCCTCTGCTACCGACCGAGAGTCAGGACGGAGCGGATGGCTGGGAATTGGCCATAATGTGCGATATCTCGATATGTCCATTCCGCGTGATTCCCGTGAAAGGAGCCTCCAGTCCCAACAAGTGAGGGAACAAGAAGAGGATTCGTCGCAGGTGTTCCATATGTTAAGTTGAAATGCAATCCCACTCCTAATGACGGAGTAGATTTCGCCAATGAAACGGCTTCTAGGAAACCAAGGGTATTGACCATTAAAGAAGCGCTGCTTACTGTTCCGAAACGATGTGCTTCCATAATACCACGATTAATGCTGCACGACAGACCGAAGTCGTCTGCGTTAATAATTACGTACCGAGGCAATTCAATCCCACCTTACTGCATTTGCTAAGAATAGTAAATGCATCTCGGGAGCAATGCTGTGTTCATCCTAAGTAAATGAAATGGCCCATTTACGATGCATTCGGAAATAGATAAGCCCCTGGTATCTCGACGATATTTCTTGTGTAAAAAATGTGTAAAATGATTTTGGGTTCTAACTTTATTTATCGCGAACTTTGAAAGTGAGGAAGAATATAAAAACGCCCATAAACCTTATTGTACCAAGGTTTATGGGCGTTATGCTCAAATATCAATCTTGTTTAGAAGGAAAACATGGCGTCCCAGGAGGGATTCGAACCCCCGACCGACGGCTTAGAAGGCCGTTGCTCTATCCAGCTGAGCTACTGGGACAAGAGAGATAAACTGTTTTTGCAACAATGATGATTGTATCAAAAATTCACTGATCTTGCAACGGTAAAATTAAAAAAATTGCTGCCTAATTGCTGCCTATACATTTATTACAATATTTCTCAGTAAGCAATCAGAAACGAAGATCCAAAACTGATTCATCTCTTTTACCTCATGAATGTTGGGGGGACTATCTCCTTTAAGTATACTATTCTCAAAAAAGAAAATGGATTCGGCAATTTAGTACAAAAGTGGAGCACGGATGACACGGATGAAAAACGATACGTCGTACTATCGGGTATATTACAAATCCGTCTAAAAGAAATAATTTAGGTTTTGCCGCCAACCGAATTGAACAGGCTGTTCATAAAGGGAAACGGGAAGGGGAAGTCTGAATAGAGGGTCCGGGGCTATCCGGCCTATCCCCATGATTCGCAGGGGGAGAACTGCACGGCGATATGGTATAATGGCTTATCGGCGTCACGGATGCCGCCGCTCCCGCATCCCGCGCAAATCATACATAGAATCGATGGATGGCTACAGTAGTCGGCTTGATATAGAAAGAAGGTGCTTGCATGACGGACGATCAGATCCTGCCGGAAAAAAACAATGTCGTTCTGTTTCCGAAAACGCATGATTATTACCAAATCGAATTGACACGCATGCTGGAGTCCGAGCGTTACGGAGAAGCGATCGCGCTCCTCCGCTTCCTGCTGCAATGCGGAGGAGAGGACGATCAGATTAGAGCGGAATGGAACGCGCTGATGCAATGGTTAATAACGGCGTTCCCGGAAGCAGAGCGGACCGCTGAAGAAGGCTTCCCGGAGTCGGAGCCTTGGACCGAGGAAGCCGAGGACAGCGGAGATACGGAACAGGATATGTTGAAGCAGCAGATCCATCAGAAGCTTCAAGCAGACAGTCAATATATCGCAAGGCTGCTTGCCTCGCTGACCGAAGGTGACATGGATGATCGCAAGCTCCTTGTCCTGGAGCAGCTGGCGGCAGCCGAGGATGATTCTATCGATCCTTCGTTGATTCGAATGCTGGAGCATGAGCCGCTGCATCCGCTCTTGCAATTCGGCATTTTGCAGACGCTGAAGCGTCGGGGAATCGAAGGAGAGGTATTTTTTAACCGCGGCCAGGAGCGTGTCATCGTCGACCTCGAAGCGACACCGCTTGATTTGGAGTCCTTTCCTCCGAATGCGGTCGCCCCGGCGGAGCGGGTGAACGAATCCGCGGCGGTGCGGGAGCCGTCGCTAGCCTACTTCGCATCCGAGATGTGGCAGCAGTTCCTTAAGTTGATATACGGCACTTCGATGTACCGCCGTCTCTGCGAAGGGGATGAACGGGAAGCGGATGCGTGGGCGGCCGCCCTGCACCGGATCGTCGCCCGGCTGCTCCATATCGAAGAGGAGGAAGCGGAGGTTAAGACGATCTACGGACTGACCGGGGAGCTGCGGATAAGCTATGAGCGGGCGCTGCGGGCAATTACGCGTTCGCTGAGCGGGGAGCAGGACACCTGAACCGGCGATGAGGCGGGGGAATTCCATCCGGCGGCCCCGTCTCTATGACAGCCGGGGAAAAACATATAATGGCACATAGGAAATGCCTGTAAGCATTGCCTTGAAAAACTTTTCGTAGTCGGCTATACTATAGTGGTTATTCCGGACGTATAATGGTACACTCTAGCCATGTGATCTTTTTTGGAGGGGAAGGCATAAAATGAAAGCAACCTGGGAAAAAATAGAGAAGAACGTTGGGGTATTGGAAGTGGAGGTCGACGCGGAGCGCGTGACGGAAGCGCTGGACCAAGCGTTTAAAAAAGTGTCCAAGCGAGTGAATGTTCCTGGTTTCCGTAAAGGAAGAGTGCCTCGCCCGATTTTTGAAGCCAAATATGGCGTGGAAAGCCTGTACCAAGACGCCATTGACATCATGCTTCCAGAGGCGTATACCCAAGCGGTAAAAGAAACCGACATCAAGCCGGTGGATCAGCCAGATGTCGAAGTGGAACAATTCGGCAAAGGCCAAACATTCAAATTCAAAGCAAAAGTAACCGTGAAGCCGGAAGTGCAGCTTGGCGAGTACAAAGGCCTTGAAGTGGAAAAGCAGTCGGTAGAAGTGACGGAAGAAGAGCTTGACGCTGAACTGAAGCGCATGCAGGAACGTCATGCAGAGCTGATCATCGTTGATGAGGATGTTGCCGCTACAGGCGACAGCGTCGTGATTGACTTTGAAGGCTTCGTAGACGGGGAAGGATTCGAAGGCGGCAAGGCGGAGCGCTACACGCTTGAGCTGGGCTCCAACAGCTTCATTCCAGGCTTCGAGGATCAACTCGTTGGCATGGGAACAGGCGACTTCAAGGATGTCGAAGTGACATTCCCTGAGCACTACCATGCAGAGAACCTGGCCGGCAAGCCAGCCGTATTCAAGGTGAAATTGCATGAAATCAAGCGCAAGCAGCTGCCTGTACTTGACGATGAGTTCGCTAAAGACGTAAGCGAGTTCGACACGCTTGAAGAATACAAGGCAGACCTGAAGCAGCAGCTTCAGTCCCGCAAGGAAAAAGAAGCGGAAGGCGCACGCGAAGCGGCTGTCGTGGACAAAGCGGCAGAGAACGCTGAAGTGGAAATCCCGCACGCGATGATCGAAAGCGAAATCCAGCATATGGTGAAAGATCTGGACAACCGCCTGCGGATGCAAGGCATGAACATCGATATGTTCCTGACGCTGTCCGGCCAGACGATTGCGGATCTGCGCGAGCAAATGCAGAAGGAAGCGGACAAGCGCGTGAAGAACAATCTCGTCCTGGAGCAAATCGCCAAGGAAGAGAACCTCTCCGTCTCGGAAGAAGAGCTGTCTGCTGAATTGGACAAGATGGCTGAAATGTACCAGCGCACAGCTGAAGAAATTCGCGACATCCTGACCAAAAACGGCACGATCGAGAACCTGCGCGAAGAATCATTGATCCGCAAGACGATTGCATTTTTGGTGGAAAACAGCAAATAATCCAATCACATACGATGTCGCAGCAATCTGCTGCTAACAGGATAAGGCACGCACGTTTATTTTTAGCGTGCCTTATTTTTTCCTCTGTCGCTCCGTCTCTCCCATCATCGCTTCTTGGCATACACATAACGTTTCGCTGTTCCGTTTCGAGTGGTACATATTTATAGACAGTCTGACGCATGATGAACATAAGCTGCGCCGGATACATACACGGTTGGCGGGAATAGGCCCCGCTGCCATACATACACTAGTGGTAACTGTTGTGGAAATGACATCTTGTTCAGAAAATGATAAAATAGAAATGTATAGCTTTGTAAAGAAAAGAGGTCGGTACCATGAATTTAATCCCGATGGTCATCGAACAGACAAATCGCGGCGAACGCTCTTACGATATTTACTCGCGCCTGCTGAAGGATCGCATTATTTTTCTGGGAAGCGCCATTGACGATGATGTAGCCAACAGCATCATCGCGCAGATGCTTTTCCTCCAGGCGGATGATCCGGAGAAGGACATTCATCTGTACATCAATTCTCCGGGCGGTTCCGTTACGGCGGGGATGGCGATTTACGATACGATGCAGCATATCAAGCCGGATGTATCCACCATCTGCGTCGGTCTGGCCGCAAGCATGGGCTCGCTCCTGCTGACGTCAGGAGCGCCAGGCAAGCGCATTGCGCTGCCGAATAGCGAGATTATGATTCACCAGCCTCTAGGCGGCGTCCGCGGGCAAGCGTCCGATATTAAGATTCATGCCGACTGGATTATTAAGACGAGACAGAAGCTGAACCAGATCTATGTAGATCGAACCGGGCAACCGTATGAGAAAATCGAACGGGATACCGACCGCGACTACTTCATGAGTGCGGATGAAGCGAAGGCATATGGTCTTGTAGACAGCGTTCTGCATCCGGGAACTCCGGGTTTGAAGTAAGGGGGGATAGGAATGTTCAAATTTAACGAGGAGAAGGGCCAATTGAAGTGTTCTTTCTGCGGTAAGTCCCAGGAACAAGTTCGTAAGCTGGTCGCGGGACCAGGCGTATATATATGTGATGAGTGCATCGAGCTCTGCACGGAGATCGTGGAGGAAGAGCTCGGTCACGAGGAAGAGATCGATCTGAAAGACATTCCGAAGCCGAAGGAGATCCGCGCGATTCTGGATCAATATGTCATCGGCCAGGATCAAGCGAAGAAGTCGTTGTCGGTTGCGGTGTACAATCACTACAAACGCATTAACAGCCAGAACAAAACCGAGGATGTCGAACTCCAGAAGAGCAACATTCTGCTTGTCGGACCAACCGGGTCCGGGAAGACTCTGCTTGCGCAGACAATGGCCAAAATTTTGAATGTACCGTTTGCGATTGCGGACGCCACGTCGTTGACCGAAGCCGGATATGTCGGCGAAGATGTCGAGAACATTTTGCTGAAGCTGATTCAGGCTGCGGATTACGATGTGGAGAAGGCAGAGCGGGGCATCATTTATATCGACGAGATTGATAAGGTGGCGCGCAAGTCCGAGAACCCTTCGATTACGAGAGATGTATCCGGGGAAGGCGTACAGCAGGCGCTCCTCAAGATTTTGGAAGGAACGGTTGCCTCGGTGCCGCCTCAAGGCGGACGCAAGCATCCGCATCAAGAGTTTATCCAGATTGACACGACGAATATTTTGTTCATTTGCGGCGGCGCGTTCGACGGGCTGGAGCAAATTATTAAGCGCCGTGTCGGCAAGAAGATTATCGGCTTCAATGCGGACGGAATGCAGAAGGATCTGAAGGCGGGCGAGTACTTGTCGTTGACGCTCCCGGAAGACCTGCTCAAATTCGGTCTCATTCCGGAATTCGTCGGCCGCTTGCCGGTCATCTCGACCTTGGAGCCATTGGATGAGAATACGTTGGTCCGCATCTTGAGCGAGCCGAAGAATGCGCTGACGAAGCAGTATCAGAAGCTGCTGGAGATGGACAACGTGAAGCTCGAATTTGAACCGAGTGCGCTGGAAGCCATTGCTCTGGAGGCGATCAAGCGGAATACGGGAGCACGCGGACTTCGTGCCATTATCGAAGGCATCATGCTGGACGTAATGTACGAAGTGCCGTCGCGGGATGATATTTCGACCTGCGTCATTACCGAGCAAGTCGTGCGCGAACGAATGATTCCGGAACTGACGACGGATAAGAAGCAGGAGGAAAGCGCCTAATCGGCGCTTTTCCGTCCGTTTCCGGCATGGGAGAGAATGATATGTATTTGCGACATCAGACAAGACCTGTACAAGTAGGCAACGTTACGATTGGCGGAAGCAATGACGTCATCATTCAGAGCATGTGCACCACGAAGACGGCGGACGTTCAGGCGACTGTAGCCGAGATTCACCGGCTGGAAGAAGCGGGATGCCAGGTCGTGCGCGTCACGGTGAACAATGAAGAAGCCGCGGAAGCGATCAAGGAGATCAAGAAGCAGATCTCGATACCGCTTGTCGCGGATATTCATTTCGACTATCGCCTGGCGTTGAAGGCGATTGAGAACGGCATCGACAAGGTCCGCATCAACCCGGGCAATATTGGCCGCCGTCACAAAGTCGAAGCCGTCGTCCAAGCATGCAAAGAACGGGGAATTCCGATCCGGATCGGCGTCAATGCCGGTTCATTGGAACATCATCTGCTGGAGAAATACGGGTATCCAACGCCTGAAGCGATGGTTGAGAGCGCGCTGTTTCATATCGGAATTTTGGAAGAGCTGGATTTCCACGATATTATCGTATCGCTCAAGGCTTCGGACGTGCCGATGGCCATTGCTGCTTACACGAAGGCTGCGGAAGTCATTCCTTACCCTCTTCATCTGGGAATTACGGAAGCCGGAACGCTATTCTCCGGGACGATCAAGAGCGCTGCCGGTCTCGGCGCGTTGCTCTCGCTTGGCATCGGCTCTACCGTGCGCGTCAGCTTGAGCGCCGATCCGGTCGAGGAAGTGAAGGTGGCCCGCGAATTGCTCAAATCGTTCGGGCTGATCTCGAATGCGGCGACGCTGGTTTCTTGTCCGACCTGCGGACGTCTGGACATCGATCTGTTCTCGATTGCCAATGAAGTTGAAGAATATATATCGAAGATCAAGGTGCCGATCAAAGTATCGGTGCTCGGATGCGCCGTTAACGGGCCAGGCGAGGCTCGCGAGGCAGATATCGGCATTGCCGGGGCGCGCGGCGAGGGATTATTGTTCCGGTACGGAGAGATGATCCGCAAAGTGCCTGAATCGGAAATGGTCGCGGAATTGAAAAAAGAAATCGATTATATTGTCGCGGAGTACGAGCGGACCGGTCAGATTCCGGGGCGCAAGCATTAAGCGAATCGATATACAGAGAAGCCGGCGTATCTTACGCCGGCTTCTTGTTCGTATGTACGGACTAGACGGCGCTCTCGCTGGCGGACACGGCCGCGCCGCTATCGTGCGAGACGGAAGCGGAGGCCTTCTTCGCTTCGCCCATGGAGCTCGTTCCATTGAATTGCCCGCCATCCTTAATAATGAAGGCGGAGCAGGTTGCATTGCCGTTCAGTTGGCCGGTCGATTCGATGAGGAGGGAGCCGGAGGCAATCACATCACCGGTCAGCGAGCCGGCGATAACGACGCTCACTCCTTCCACGTCAGCGAAGACAACGCCCGTCTCCCCAATCGTAATATTGCGGCTGCAGCGGATCGAGCCGCGAATGCGCCCCTCTATCCGGAGATCCGTCTCGCAATCTACCGTTCCTTCCAATGTAGTTGCCTGACCGATTAACGTGTCAGTACCAGGCGATCTTTTTTCATTTCTGGAAAACATGTTTCTGCCCCTCTCTTATCCTGTCATCTGACATTTTTCTACTTATCTCCGGGTCCGATATAGATGGCGGGATCGACCGCCTCTTCACCTTGGCGGACCTCGAAATGCAGGTGAGCCCCGGTGCTTCTGCCAGTCGAGCCCATCTTGCCGATCCTCTGCCCTTTATTCACCTGCTCTCCGGAACGGACGCTGCGCTCGCTGAGATGGAGATAACGGGTGGTCAGCGATGAACCGTGATCGATGATAAGGTAGTTGCCCTTCATCTTGTCGAAATTCGAGGCGATGACTTTGCCGTCTGCCGCGGCGTAGACGGGATCGCCCTTGTCCCCTCCAATATCCAGGCCGGCATGGAACGCGCTGCCTCCATAGAACGGGTCGGAGCGGCTGCCGAAGCGAGACGTAATATAGATGCTGTCCGTCGGCCAGAATGTAGGGGTGGAATCGAGCCGCTGCTTGAATGTCTCCGCTTGCGCCAACAGGGCGGGAATTGTTGTCATCCAGTCTCGCCATGTCGCTTCCATCCGGCGTAACTGCCGATGCGTATCTGCCAACGAATTCGAGGGAACAGTCAGCGGATAAAGGCGGGAATCAGAGGGCTGCGCATCATCGGACAGCTTCTGAATATATTCACCGCCCACAGGAAGCTGGCCGGCTTCGCCGAACGAATATGTTTTGCCGGAGGAAGAGCCTGCCGGCGACGGTACCGCTTCTCCGGAGACGCGCAAGTAATGCTGCAGCTGCTGCTCCCACTGCGCGACTTGATCCATTCGCTCCTTCATCCGGTTCGATTCGGTCATAAGCGCGGATAATTGGCGGCGGGCGGTCGCAAGCTGCTCCTGCTTCTCGGTGATATCTGATTCCAGCTTCGCTTGCTCCGCGCGCATGGTATGCAACGATGCCGTCTGGGCGATGAAAAGAATTATCGCTGCCGTAATCGATACAATGATCGCAATGCCGGCAACCGTGATGAGCAGCGCCGGAATGCTGAATTGAACCGCCGGGCGATCAGCCCCGCGAATCAGCATCCATGTCCAACGCTGGCTGCGCTTCGTAGACATATTGCACTATCCTCCTGAGATGGATAATCGGGAAAACAAAACGATCTTCTACAACACTCCTATTGTACATGAGCAGCAGTTAAATGTAACCAATTTCTTGGCAAGTTTTGACGATTGTTCACGATATAACAGATATTTGCCTTGCAGGGAGCTTATCATTTCTCATTCCCTCATCGGCAGCCACTTATAATGCATCCGGCTAAGGGTAATACTACCAAGTATTGAACTTTACCGGATTTCTTGCGCCATGGGGCTGCTACGGGAGGATGAAACTATGAATTTAAGTATTATATTGATGTTGATTAACGCGTTTTTTGCCGTTGTAATCGGGATATATTTCTGGAATCTGCTGCGCAACCAGAAGGGCAACCGGACTGCTGTCGACCGCGAATCGAAAAAGGAGATGGATAAGCTGAATAAGCTGCGTTCCATCTCGTTGACGAAGCCGTTGGCGGAGAAGACGAGACCGACAACGCTGAACGACATCGTCGGACAGCGTGACGGGTTGAAGGCGCTCAAGGCCGCGCTATGCAGCTCGAATCCGCAGCATGTAATCGTGTACGGCCCGCCCGGCGTCGGCAAGACGGCCGCTGCCCGCGTCGTGCTGGAGGAGGCCAAAAAGAATCCAAGCTCTCCATTTACGAAGGAAGCCAAATTCACCGAGATCGATGCGACGACCGCCCGGTTCGACGAGCGGGGAATCGCTGATCCGCTTATTGGTTCCGTTCATGATCCGATCTATCAGGGAGCCGGAGCGATGGGCGTCGCCGGCATTCCCCAGCCGAAGCCGGGCGCCGTCACGAAGGCGCATGGGGGCATGCTGTTCATCGATGAGATTGGCGAGCTGCATCCGATTCAGATGAATAAGCTGCTGAAGGTGCTGGAGGATCGAAAAGTATTTCTGGAGAGCGCCTACTACAATTCGGAGGATTCCAATATTCCGACTTATATCCATGACATTTTCCAAAACGGCCTTCCGGCCGATTTCCGCCTCGTCGGCGCGACGACCCGTTCCCCGCAGGAGCTGCCTCCTGCGCTGCGTTCCCGCTGCATGGAGGTGTATTTCCGCCCGCTGCTGCCTGCGGAAATTGAGTCGATTGCGGAGCATGCAGTGCGCAAGATTGGATTTCCGCCGTCCGAAGCTGCGGTCAATATGGTGAAGCGCTATGCCACGAACGGCCGGGAAGCGGTCAACATGATCCAGCTCGCTGCCGGTCTTGCGATGTCGGAGGGGCGTTCGGCCATTGAAGGCGCCGATGTGGAATGGGTCGCGAACAGCAGCCAGATTCCGCCGCGTCCGGACAGAAAGGTACCAGCCGAGCCGCAGATTGGCCTGGTGAACGGGTTGGCTGTCTACGGACCGAACATGGGCGCCCTGCTGGAGATTGAGGTGAATTCGATTCGGGTCAAAAACGGCACCGGCACCTACACGATTACCGGCGTTGTCGATGAAGAGGAACTGGGGGGCGGCAGCCGCACCCTGCGCCGCAAAAGCATGGCTAAAGGCTCGGTGGAAAATGTGCTTACGGTGCTGCGCAGCCTCGGCTACGAACCGTCCAATTACGATCTGCATATCAATTTCCCGGGAGGATCGCCGGTTGACGGCCCGTCGGCCGGGGTAGCAATGGTTATTGCCATCGCGTCCTCGATGAATGAGTGGCCGGTAGACAACAAGCTGGCGATGACCGGGGAGATCAGTATCCATGGCCGGGTCAAGCCGGTTGGCGGCGTGCTGGCGAAGGTGGAAGCAGCCTTCCAGGCCGGTGCGACACGCGTGCTTATCCCGAAGGAGAACTGGTTGGAAATATTCGCCGATCTGGAGGGAGGGCTCCAGGTCATTCCGATGGAGCATGTGGACGAAGCGTTCGCTCATACCTTCGGCCATGTGATGGAGGAGGGGGCGCATCCGGCGGCGAAGCCATATGAACGGGCAGCAGGGACGGCGATGCCGCTGCTTCATGCGGAAGCATCCGAGAAGGGGGCCCATCCTGATTCGAAGGGATGAGGGCAGGAAATTGGAGTTTTGCTTGAACATTTGATAAAATATTGGTTACATGTGTAATTACAACAAGCATAACCATGGGGGTGCGATCGATGGGGCTTAAACCTATAAAAAGTCGGCGTCTGCCTCTTCTGCCGCTGAGAGGATTGCTCGTATACCCGAGCATGGTGCTTCATCTTGATGTCGGGCGTGACAAATCGGTCAAGGCGCTGGAGCAGGCCATGATGGAGGATCAGATGCTGCTGCTGTGCTCCCAGTCCGAGGTTAGCATCGAAGAGCCGTCTCAGGAAGACATCTATCGCATTGGAACGATAGCCAAGGTGCGCCAAATGCTTCGTCTGCCGAACAGCACCATCCGGGTGTTGGTCGAAGGCGTAGAGCGTGCGGAAATCGCAGAATATGTCCCGAATGACGAATATTACGAGGTCCACGCGACTCCGCTGCAGGATGAAGATCACGGGTCATCATCCGAGACCGAAGCCTTGATGCGAATGGTATTGACTCAGTTCGAGAACTATGTCCATATGTCGAAGAAAGTGACGCCGGAGACGCTGACGGCCGTGACCGATATTGCGGAACCGGGGCGTCTGGCGGATGTCATCGCCAGCCATCTCCCGTTGAAGATGAAGGATAAGCAGGAACTGCTCGAGACCGTCTCTGCTGCCGAGAGGTTGAATAAGCTGCTCCAAATGCTGAACAATGAGAGTGAAGTGCTGGAGCTGGAGAAGAAGATCAACCAGCGCGTCAAGAAGCAGATGGAGAAGACGCAGAAGGAATATTACTTGCGGGAGCAAATGAAGGCGATTCAGAAGGAGCTCGGCGACAAAGAAGGGCGTGCAGGCGAGATCGAAGATCTGCGCTCCCAGCTGGCTGAGCTGGAAGCTCCCGACAAGGTAAAGGACAAAATCCAGAAGGAAATCGATCGTCTGGAGAAAATGCCTTCCACTTCGGCGGAAGGATCGGTAATCCGCAACTATATTGACTGGTTATTCCTTATTCCATGGTCCAAGCGCACGGAAGACGATCTTGATCTCCGCAAGGCGGAATCCATCTTGGATGAAGATCATTACGGGCTCGACAAGCCGAAGGAGCGGGTACTGGAGTACTTGGCCGTGCAGCAGATGGTGAAGCGGATGAAGGGTCCGATCCTGTGTCTGGTTGGGCCTCCGGGGGTCGGGAAGACCTCGCTTGCCCGCTCCATCGCCAAGTCGCTTGGGCGCCAGTTCATTCGTATCTCGCTGGGCGGCGTGCGCGATGAAGCGGAGATCCGTGGCCATCGGCGCACCTATGTGGGTGCGATGCCGGGACGCATCGTGCAAGCGATGAAGAATGCCGGGACGATGAATCCGGTCCTGCTGCTGGACGAGATCGACAAGATGGCCTCCGATTTCCGCGGAGATCCGGCTTCCGCCCTGCTAGAGGTGCTGGATCCGGAGCAGAACAATGCGTTCAGCGATCACTTTGTCGAATTGCCGATCGATTTGTCTCATGTTATGTTCGTCACGACAGCCAATGCAGTACATAATATTCCGCGTCCGCTGCTGGACCGGATGGAGATGATCTCCCTCTCAGGCTATACAGAGCTGGAGAAGCTCGAGATAGCGGCCCGCCATCTGCTGCCGAAGCAGAAGCGGGAGCATGGATTGGAGGAAGGCCAGCTGCATGTCGAAGAAGGCGTCGTGCGCCGGGTCATCCGGGAATATACCCGGGAGGCGGGCGTAAGGCAGCTGGAACAGCAGCTAGCCGCGCTATGCCGCAAAGCCGCGCGCATGATTGTATCGGAAGGCGCAACGGAAGTGACGATTCAAGCTGATGAGCTGACCGGCTATTTGGGTGTTCCTAAATACCGTTATGGCCTGGCGGAGCAGCATAACCAGGTGGGGACGGTCACCGGACTTGCTTGGACCGAGGTGGGCGGCGACACACTCAATGTCGAAGTGAGCGTCGTGCCGGGCACCGGCAAGCTGCTGCTGACCGGTAAGCTGGGAGACGTGATGAAGGAATCCGCCCAGGCGGCGTTCAGCTACATCCGTTCCAGAGCCGCCGAATTCAATCTGGAGTCCGACTTCCATGAGAAGGCCGACATTCATATTCACGTGCCCGAAGGAGCGATTCCGAAGGACGGCCCATCGGCGGGGATTACAATGGCGACGGCTCTCGTCTCGGCGCTGACGAACCGCTATGTCTCGAAGGATGTCGCGATGACTGGGGAGATTACGCTCCGCGGCCGGGTTCTGCCGATCGGGGGCTTGAAGGAGAAGTCGCTTGCCGCCTTGCGCGCCGGCATCAAGACCGTCATTTACCCCGCCGAAAATATGCGGGACCTGAACGATATTCCGGAGAGCGTGCGCCAGGAGATGACATTCATACCGGCGGGGCACATGGATGAAGTGCTGCAGCATGCCTTGCTGGAGCAATAAGGGCAGGTAAGCCCAGTCCTAGGCCATCGCGCAGCGGGAGCCTCAAAAGAGGTGGCCCAGGAGCAGGCCGAGGAAGCGATGAACGCATATTTATCCTAATTGATGAATAGTCGAATATAGGCGCTCGCGCCATCACGTACCGTCCGGCACCAATCCGGACGGTATTTTTCGGTACCGAAGCTGCGCGGCTACTACACTCTATGGGGCTTGTCGCCCAGAAAGCCGACTGCTTCTCTTCAACCTCTATTCAACCTCTTATGGCCAGTATCCCCGTGGCGCAGGAAGCCGAAGTCCCCCGCTGGCTTCTTATGACCAATATCCCCTTAGCACAGGACAGAGAAATAACTGTGGTAGTTCGTTTATAAATAGTTCTCCTTAGAAAATAGGAATGCCAAGGACAGATGTTTCGTTAAATAAACGAATGTAGGTAGGTTGGTTTACCAAATAATAACATGCGCCGTTCCGCTTGCTAACTCATCGAGAAATGCGCGAAACCGAATTGATTTGTTGGGTTGAAGGTTCTCCTGAACGTTGGGGATACCGGATAAAAGGAAGCCGTGCCCTGAGTGCCGGGGAGACTGGCCAAAAGGAAGACGTACCCTGAGAGCTGGGGAGACTGGACAAAAGGATGTTGTGCCCCTGAGTGTTGGGGAGACTGGACAAAAGGAAGCCGTGCCCTGAGTACCGGGGAGACTGGCCAAAAGGATGTTGTACTCTTGAGTGTTGGGGAGGCTGGCCAAAAGGATGCAGCACCCCCTGAGCGCAAGGGAGACTTCACATAAGGAAGCCAGTGGGTGGGCACAAGAGCACAGGTTGCACGGTTAGAATCAGCCCAACCACGTGATTGGGGCTGCATAATCATGTTTTAGGGCTGCTGCCTGAAGTGGCAGCCTTCAGGCAGGGCAATCCGGATTCGCTTCGCAAGGAGGCGCTTTGTGCAGAGTCGTTGAAGTAGTGTACAATAGAGGCACGATTAAGACAGATATACATCGTTAAGGGAGCACGGAATATGAAGATTACGAATGCTGAATTTATTATTAGCGCGGTCGGTCCGGCCCAATATCCGGACGACGGTTTTCCGGAGATCGGTCTTGCTGGCCGTTCCAATGTGGGGAAGTCGTCCCTCATTAATAAGATGATTATGCGTAAAAATCTGGCCCGTACCAGCTCGCAGCCGGGCAAGACTCAGCAGCTTAACTATTACCGGATTAATGATAGTATGTACTTCGTCGACGTCCCGGGATACGGCTATGCCAAAGTGTCCAAAGTACAGCGCGCCGCTTGGGGCAAAATGATTGAGGCTTACTTCCGCGAACGCGACGCACTGCGGCTCGTAATGCTCGTCGTCGATCTGCGGCATCCGCCTACCGAGGACGATTGCATGATGCACCAGTGGCTGACCCATTATGAGGTGCCGGTCGCCGTCGTCGCCACGAAGGCGGATAAAGTGTCGAAGAGCCGCTGGCCCAAGCATTTGAAGCAGGTTCGGACAACACTCGGCCTGGACGCGGATACGCCGCTTGTTCTGTTCTCAGCTGAGACCGGTCAGGGCCGGGAGGAGTTGTGGGATATCATTCTGTCTCATCAATCGTCCGGGGAGACGGAGCAAGAGGATTTGCATCCGGATGAATAATTATGCACGCCGGCTGGATAGGCTATTGCCCAAAAAATCGGTGAGCGCATGAGGGAGACTGCGCTGGAACAGTTATTTAGTGAGGATCATGGGAGAAATATTGGCTCAATTCCGGCTGATTGCGTTTTTTTCAAAAATCCACTCGTATTTGGCGGCTTGTAAACAGGAATTCATATTAGCGCTGTAGTATAATAAGGGTATGATTTTCATGCAGTAAAAACGAATTAAGGAGAGTTTGTATGGCTCGGCGGTTAGCCACAGAGTATGTGAAAGCCAGTTTGCAGTTGACGGAAGCTCAGTTGACCCGATTTTTACAGTCGCTTGCCCTGTATTCCGTTGGGGTAAAAGTATTGGAGAACGGCAATCAAGAGGTAGTTCTTGAGGACGGCCAGGGTGATGAGATTACCTTCCTGTTCGAGAAGCAAGGCAATCGGTATGTCTGTGTAACGTCTTGCCGCTTGGTTCATCCGAAATTGACGCAAGTGATGCATAAGCTTGTGGCGACATTCCGTGGCGAAGCGGTAGTCAATCGCATCTTTGCCGGATTTACGATGACTTATTATTATGAAGACGGTGCAGTACGCAAGATTGAAGAACGGAAGCAGCAAGAGTCGCGTATCATTTACGAGCATAAGGATACCGTGCGCGACCTGCAGAAGATGTTCCAGAAGAACGGCGTGGAGCTTCGCATCGATTCCTTGCAGAAGCAGGTGAATATGTTGTTGGATGAGCGGAATCAGGCGGATTCCACCGAATTGGTCCAACACATCGACGCGCATTTAAGCCGTCTCGCACATCAATTGTTCATACTTGAAGCATAGAAGCATACGATCAAGGGATCATCTGCTGAAGACCCTGCGTTCCTTATGGGAGTGCAGGGTTCTTTTGTACTTGCAGGAAGAACGGATGACCGTACTACAGCAGGATGACAAGCTGCCGAAAAAAAGGGTTGCATTTATGTGCGGAAGATGTTATTTTTAATCTCGTTGAAAACAATATAGGAACCAGGATTCACTCAGGACATTGCATGTTGCGAGAGATTTTTCCCTCGAGAAGTGAATGACGTAGGTCCTAGCGGATGAAATTTTTACAACATTTTATTCCTAGGAAGGGGGAACCGAAAGATGGAATACTCAACTTTCGGAAGACACGTTGCTGTTGACACATGGGGAGTCGACTTTGATTTGCTGAATAATGCGGAATATTTGCAGACCCAGCTGGTTGAAGCCGCCGAGGCGTGTGGAGCAACCGTCTTGTCCGTTCAATCCAAGCAGTTTGAACCACAAGGGGCAACCGTCCTTGTCATGTTGTCTGAAAGTCATCTTTCTATCCACACATATCCTGAACGTGGATTTGCAGCCATCGATTGTTACACTTGCGGCGAGACCGTCGATCCGCAGTTGGCCATTGATTACCTGGTCTCTGTATTGAAACCGGAACGTACCTACGCCAAGAAGCTGATTCGCGGCCTCGGGGAAATGGAAGTCGTCACACCAGACATGAATGTACAGCAATTCGTATAAAATGGAAAATGGCGTTCAGCCCGTTTGCTTGCGATGATGCAGGGAACGGGTTTTTTTATTTTGCCGCAAATAACCATGGATGTCCGCATCTATGGTTATTTGTCCTTCTGCCTTCCCATACGATTAAAGTAAACCACTATGGATAGGAGAATTCGATGAGACCACGCCAATTTCGGACCGGCCCTGTCCTGGCCGTATTATTGTTTTTGCTCGTTCTGTGGCCTGCCATCCAGTTGTATGGAATGTTGAAGCCGTCCCACACTTCATCCGATCCGCTAACGATGCTGTATGAGGTTGCCCAGTTCCAGATTAGCTTATGGCAAGGAACGATGCAGGAGGCGAAGCGGTACGAGTCGACCGCTCCGCTGAATAAAGTGAAACTGGTCGCCTATTCGGCCAACTATACACATGAACGGCTTGTCCGGGCAGTTGGCGGCGACCGGCTGGCCCCGCTTCCCGGTCTAAGCCGGTTCGTCGAATTCATCACGGTCCTGCAGATTAGCGGCGATCGGCAATTGACCGATCTGGAGCGGGAGGTTCTCGAGCAGGCGGCCGCCATCGCGCCTCAGCTATCGGATTGCTACTCCGGCCTGCTTCATTCGTCAGGCAAGATTATCGGTTCGAAGAACGAGGCCCTTCAAGCGGCCGATCAGCGCCTCGCCGAGACGCTGGAGCATTACTTCCATCCTGAATAGCAATCAATCATTTTGCGTGACATCCCTCGCAAGGAATGATAGTATAAGGTTCGCACGGGAAGTACAGACTAATTTTGACATGCATTTCATAATATCTTCAAATTACGCTCCGACGGGCATGTTCAACTATGTTATAATGATTATCAATTGATAATATTCAAAATTTTATCAAAAGCAGGTGAATGGGCAATGCACATCGTGGTCGTCGGCATGAATTATCGTACGGCGCCTGTGGAGATACGGGAGAAGTTCGCGCTGCCGGAGAAGGATTGGCAAGAGGCCATCCGGCAACTGCGGAACACGAAGAGCGTCATGGAATGCGTGATGGTGTCGACATGCAACCGCACTGAAATGTACGTTGTCGTCGATCGTCTGCATATGTGCGGTTATTTCATCCGCAGCTTCATGGAGCAATGGTTCGGAATTCCAAGGCAGCAATTTACGCCTTACTTATATATATATGAAGACGATCAAGCGGTGGAGCATTTGTTCCGGGTCACATCGGGTCTCGATTCGATGGTTATCGGCGAGACACAGATCTTGGGGCAGATTCGTTCGGCCTTTTTGTTCGCGCAGCGGGAAGGAACGACCGGCACCTGGTTCAATACGCTGTTCAAGCAGGCCATTACGATGGCCAAGCGGGCCCATGCCGAGACGAACATCAATGACAATGCGGTCTCGGTCAGCTATGCCGCGGTCGAGCTGGGCAAGCGCATTTTCGGCTCCTTCCAGGGCAAGAAGGTATTGATTCTCGGAGCGGGCAAGATGAGCGAGTTGACCGTTAAGCATCTGTATTCGAACGGCGCGGCCGAAGTGATGGTCGTGAACCGCACGTTCTCGCGCGCCCGGGAGCTGGCCGAGCAATTCCATGGCCGGGCCGGGACGCTAGAGGATGCCGGGAAGTTCCTCCGAGACGCGGATATTGTAATCAGTTCGACCGGAGCCCAGGAGTACATCATGACGGCCCAGGATGTGGAGCGGGTGATGAAGCTGCGCAAATCGCGTCCCCTCTTCCTGATTGACATCGCCGTGCCGCGGGATCTCGATCCCGAGATCGGCGGCGTGTCGAATGTGTTCCTGTACGACATCGATGATCTGGAAGGCATCGTGGAGAGCAATCTGGAGCAGCGCCGCAAGGAAGCCGCCAAGATTGAAGCGATGATTGCCAGCGAGCTGGATGAATATCGCCAATGGCTGAAGATGCTTGGCGTGACGCCGGTCATCCGCGCCCTGCAGACGAAGGCGGAGCGTATCCATCAAGATACGCTGGAGAGCCTGTTCAACAAGCTTCCGGACTTGTCCGAGCGGGAGGCGAAGCTGATTCGCCGTCTCACGAAGAGCATGCTGAACCAGATGATGCATGATCCGATCTTGCAGCTGAAGGAGCTTGCTGCAGAGAAGAACGGGGAAGAGGCGCTTCATCTGTTTACCCAACTGTTCGCCCTGGAAGAGACGATGGTTGCTTCTGAGCCGGACAAGGGAACGAAGCGGGAATCTGCCGCGCTTTCCTCCCGGCGCGATGAAGAGCCGGAACGAACCAAGCCGGTTCTGTCATGGGCCGCGGTAACTTGGTAGACGGCGTTCAGGAGGCGGCGGGTTCATATGTTGACGAATAGCTGGATTTACGATGCGATTATTTACACATATGCCCTGAGCCTTCTGTTTTATTTTTCCGATACCGTGGGGAGGAATCGGAGAGCGAAGCGGATGGGCACAGGGCTTCTTGTTTTTGTATGGGTGCTGCAGACGATATTTCTTGTCGTGCGCATTATCCGCCATCAGGATGTCCCAATCATCAGCAGCTTTGAGTTCATGTTTCTGTTCTCTTGGCTGCTCGTGACGGCGTCCTTGGCGATCAACCGTTTTTTTTCTATCGAGTATGTCGTATTTTTTGTCAATCTGGTCGGGTTTGCGCTGCTGATTATCAATATGCTGAATGATCCGACGTCTTCTTCTGTCATGGTGGAGTGGGAGATGATGCACAATTTGCTTGTCTTTCACATTGCGCTTGCCGCCTGCGGGTTCGCGTCTTTGACCGTGGGCGCGATCTTTTCGGGGATGTACGTCTTTTTGCACCATCGCCTCAAGAGAAAGCAATGGTCGGAAGCGGTGCGGCGCTTGCCTAGCCTGGAGCGGATGGAACGAATGTCTTATTTTGCCGTCATCGTTGGGATACCGTTTTTCCTGCTCTCCTTGGCAGTCGCCATCGGCGTTGTCTTGCTGGGCAACCGGATCGAGCTTTTGACCGATTTCAAGATTTGGTTTACTTTGATCGCCCTTGCTCTTTATTTTTCCTATTTTTGGATAAGATCCCGTGCCGTGCTGACAGGATTTCGGCTCGCCTTGTGGAATGTAGGATGTTATGCATTTATGGTGTTGAATTTCAGCTTGAATTCCTTATCCGCATTTCACCGCTAGATGGGAGTTGGGAATATGGAGCATACGGACGAGTCCTGTCCGCTGTATCCGATAATGCTTCGGCTGACCGGGCGCCGGTGCGTCGTGGTCGGAGGCGGGTCTGTTGCCGCGCGCAAGGTATCATCATTGCTAGCCAGCGGCGCTGATGTCACGTTGGTCAGCCCAAGGGTGACGCCGGAGCTTGGGCGCTTAGCATATGAGGGCCGGATCGTTCATCAGGAACGCGAATACAAGCCGGCCGATGTGGAGGGCGCCCTGCTCGTATTCGCGGCCACAGACCGTCCGGCCGTGAACGATCAGGTGGCTGAGGATGCTCACCGGGCCGGAGCGCTCGCCAATGTGGCGCATCATCCGGAGGGCGGCGACTTCGCCAACCCTGGTTCCGCGCGGAACGGGATGATTCAGGTGGCGGTCTACGCGGGCGGAGCGAGCCCGACGTTGACCCGCCGGCTGACGGCGAAGCTGGCAGGGCAAGTAGATGACGGGCTGGCCAATCTGGCAGCCCGTCTCTCGTCGGCCCGCCGGGATACTAAAGCCTGCATCGAGACGCCGGAGCGCCGGCACGAGCTGCTGCGCCGGTATGCTGGCGACTGCTGGGAGGCCTATGAGCAGGGCAAGGAAGCTCCCGCCTGGGAAGAGTGGCTCGATCGCTGTTGACCGGGTACGCCGCGTTCGTGTGGCACGAATGGAGCGCCTGGTAAGGAAGAACCGCCTGGCGCGAAAGCGGAGCCGAACGGCAAGGCGCCGTGAGGGTGGGGCAGCAGCTGCCGAACAGGAATAGCAGGCTATCAGGCAGGCAATAAGGAGGATTCATATGCGTACAATTATCGTTGGAACCCGGCAAAGCGCCTTGGCGCTTACCCAGACCGGCCATGTCATCTCCGCGCTGGAGGCGATCTGCGCGCGGAAGAGCTTGCCCTACCGGTTCGAGATTCGGAAAATCGTAACCAAAGGGGATCGCATCCTGGACGTTACGTTATCGAAGGTCGGCGGCAAGGGATTGTTCGTGAAGGAGATCGAGCAGGCGTTGGCGGATCGCGAGATCGATATGGCGGTCCACAGCATGAAGGACATGCCGTGGCAGCTGCAGGAAGGGCTTATGGTTGGAGCCATTCCGAAGCGGGAGGATCCGCGCGACGGCTTGATTATGAAGGCGGGAAGCTCCTTCCACGATCTGCCGCAGGGCGCAACCGTCGGCACGAGCAGTCTGCGCCGCTCCTGTCAGCTGCAGGCACTGCGGCCTGACTTGAAGATTGAGCCGCTGCGCGGCAATATCGACACCCGCCTGCGCAAGCTGGAGACGGAGGGGCTGGATGCCATTGTACTGGCGGCGGCCGGGCTCCATCGCATGGGATGGCAGGATCGCATCACCTCCTATTTGTCCGAGGAGGAATGCGTGCCCGCGGTAGGGCAAGGCGCCCTCGGCATCGAATGCCGCGAGGAGGATGTAGATCTGCGCAAGCTGCTGGAATGCTATCATGATGCGGATACCGCCCGCACGGTGCAAGCGGAACGGGCTTTTCTCGGGCGGCTCAACGGCGGCTGCCAAGTGCCGATCGGCGCGCATGCAGAGCTCGTCGGGTCCGGAGGAACGGTGCGGCTGACCGGATTGGTCGGTTCTGCCGAAGATGGAACGATATTGAGAGAAACGATGGAAGGGGAACATCCCGAATCGCTCGGTGTTGCGGTCGCTCAGCGGCTGTTGGATCGCGGCGCGGACCGGATGCTGCCTTAAAAGGGGAGATTTCGGATGGAGCAGCACCCCCGCCCGAAGGGCGTCGTCTATCTGGTCGGCGCCGGGCCCGGAGATGCCGGATTGATTACGGTAAAAGGCCTGCGCTGTCTGCAGGAAGCGGATGTCGTCGTCTATGACCGCTTGGCAGGCCCGCGTCTGATGCAGTTCGCCAAGCGCGGAGCCCGTAAAATTTATGTAGGAAAGCTGCCGGATCGCCATGCGATGAAGCAGGAAGACATTAACCGGCTGCTCGTCGAGTTGGCCTTGGAGGGCCATACGGTAACCCGTCTGAAGGGCGGAGATCCTTGCGTATTTGGACGTGTCGGCGAGGAGGCGGCCTTGCTGGCGGAGCATGGCCTCCGCTATGAGATCGTCCCTGGCGTAACCTCCGCCGTGGCGGCGCCGGCGTATGCCGGAATTCCGGTGACCCACCGGAGTCGAGCGTCGTCCTTCTGTGTCGTTACCGGCCACGAGAGTCCGGATAAGCTGGACGAGATGATCGAGTGGGACAAGCTGACGCAAGCGACAGGGACGCTGCTCTTTCTGATGGGTGTAGCGAAGCTGCGCTATATAGCCGAGCGGCTGATGGCTTACGGACGCGCTCCGGATACGCCGGTGGCGCTCGTCCGCTGGGGAACGCGGGCGGAGCAGGCGACGATAACCGGCACGCTGGCCACGATTGCCGATGAGGTGGAGCGGGCCGGCTTCGCTTCGCCGGCCGTCATCGTCGTTGGCGAGGTCGTGCGGGAGCGGGAGCGTCTGCAGTGGGCGGAGAGCCGCCCGCTGTTCGGCCGGCGCGTGCTGGTGACGCGCGCCCGGGACCAAGCGAGCGAGTTGACGCGCCGGATTGAGGATGCCGGCGGAGAGCCGTATGAGTATCCGGTTATCGAGCTCAGAATGCCGGAATCGCCGGCCTCACGTGAAGCGCTGCGTCAGGCGCTCGCCCAGCCGGACGCGTATGATTGGCTCGTGCTGACGAGCGTCAACGGGGTCCGCTTCTGGTTCCGCCATCTGCGGGAGCACGGGGCGGATATCCGCCAGTGGGCCCATGTGCGCATCGTCTCGGTAGGGCCGAAGACGACGGAGGCGCTGCAGGAATATGGAATCCAACCGGATATTGCTGCGTCCCAGTTCAGCCAGGAGGGCGTCTGGGAAGCGCTGCGCCCACATGCCGCAGCCGGGCAGCGGGTACTGCTCGCGCGCGGAGATTTGTCCCGATCGTGGCTGAGGGAGACGATGGAAGCGCATGGACTGCATGCGGACGAGGTAGATCTGTACGAGACAGTGCTGCCGGAGGAAGACGACCCGGAACTAATCGAGATGCTGGAGCAGCGGATGATTCATATCGTGACGTTCACCAGCTCTTCGACTGTGACCAACCTGATGGCGGCGCTGCGCCGGATGGGGTTAGATGATCCTGCGCAGGCGCTGGGCGTCGCCCGAATCGCCTGCATCGGAGAGATTACGGCGCGGACGGCCCGGGAAGCCGGCCTGCATGTTGACGTAATCGCGGCTTCCTCGACGATCGATGGACTGATGGAGGCCATGTTGGAGTTAGGCAAGATGAAGAAGACAGTATAAGGGAGAGTTCAAAAAGCCAGTATGCAGCACCAGGAAGGTAGTCAGAACTCGAAGCGCAGGCTTTTTTGAATAACCTCGATAACTATCCAAGGAGGCAATCAGTATGGCATATCCTACAACACGGCTCCGCCGCCTGCGCGGGACGGCGGCCATTCGTAATATGGTGAGAGAGACGGTGATTACCCCGCATGATCTCATCATGCCTGTATTTGTAACCTGCGGCACCGGAATCAAGGAAGAGATTGCATCGATGCCGGGTGTATACCATTTCTCGCTCGATCTCCTCGATGCGGAAATCGATGAGATCGCGGCGCTCGGCATTCCGGCGATCGTGCTTTTCGGCGTGCCGGAGACGAAGGATGCGGTAGGCAGTTCCGCATTTGAAGAGGATGGAATCGTGCAGCGGGCGACGCGCCAGATCAAGGCCCGCCACCCGGAGCTGCTCGTTATCGCGGATACATGCCTGTGCCAATATACGGATCATGGCCATTGCGGCATGATTCATGTGCATGAGGCCAACGGCGTGAAGACCGGAATCGTGGACAATGACGAGTCGCTCGCTTATCTGGTGCGTACGGCGGTGTCCCAAGCCGCGGCGGGCGCGGACATTATCGCGCCCTCCAATATGATGGACGGCTTCGTGCATGCCATTCGGGCCGGCTTGGACGAGGCGGGCTTCGAATCGGTTCCGATTATGTCCTATTCGGTCAAATACGCCTCCGCTTTCTATGGCCCGTTCCGGGATGCGGCTCATTCCGCTCCGCAGTTCGGCGACCGCAAGACGTACCAGATGGATCCGGCCAATGCGCGTGAAGCGCTGCGCGAAGCGGAAGCCGATGTCGCCGAAGGGGCGGACATGCTGATGGTGAAGCCGGCGATGGCCTATATGGATATTATCCGTACGCTGAAGGAACAATTCGATCTGCCGGTCGTCGCGTATAATGTCAGCGGCGAATATTCCATGATCAAGGCGGCTGCCCGCCTGGGCTGGATCGATGAGAAGGCTGTGACGCTGGAACTGCTGGTCGGGTTGAAAAGAGCGGGAGCAGATACGATCATTACTTATCATGCGAAGGACGCGGCCCGCTGGCTGAAGGAAGCGGAGTAAGGCACCGGGTTCTCCCGGCATCAAATAACCCCCGGACGGTCCGCCATGGCGGCCATATCCGGGGGTATGAATTATCGCTTAGAGCGTCAGTTCATATACGGGCTCTGGAACAGCTTAGACACGTCAATCGTGTATTGCAAATGGCCCAGCGACAAAATGCGCTGCTGTTCCAAATCACGGATTACCTGTTCCAGCACGGTGCGGTGCACGCCGGCCAGTCCAGCCATCGCGTCCGGATCGAATGCATGGGGAATGTGGATCTTGTCGCCCTGCCGCTTCCCTTCATGCTGGGCGATGCGGACAATGTTCTTGACGACCCGGCTTGGCGCGTCAAGGAATGTCAGCTCCGAGACATGGCCGTTCGTCGAGCGCAGACGGTTGCAGAGCTGGATCATAATCTGCTTGGCGATATCGTAATGCGCGCGCATCATCAGATGGAAGCTCTCGGAATTGACAGTGAGCAGCACGGTCTCTTCCAGCGTCTCGGCCGTCGCGGAGCGCGGCTTGCCGTCAATGAGGGCCAGCTCGCCGAAGCTGTCTCCTGCCTGGAAGACGGCGAGCGTCTTCTGCAGGCCTTGCCGGCTGGAAGTATAGATTTTGACCGTCCCCCGCATGACGATACAGAATGTATCGCCCGGCTCGCCTTGCTGGAAGAGCGTCGTATGCGGGTGATATTCGCGGCGAGAGGTGATGGAAGCGACGATATCGAGCTGTTCATCGCTGAGATCTGTGAATAATGGAACCCTTTTCAGTAACTCTATCATGTCTACTCCCTCTTTTGTCCGTAAGCATTTTGTACTAGTTTATCACACATCTGATGAATAAATATAGAAGGAGCGATTCCCATGACGGAAAATTTTTCTACGCGCCGCGATGCCCGTTCCCGGGCCGCATTTGAGGAAGCTAAGCAGTACATACCTGGCGGCGTGAACAGTCCGGTCCGGGCGTTCAAATCGGTCGGCTTGACTCCGGTCTACGTAGAGCGCGGCAGCGGCTCCCGCATTTATGATATCGATGGCAACGAATTTATCGATTATGTCTGCTCTTGGGGTCCGCTTATTGTCGGGCACGCCCACCCGCAGGTTGTGCAGGCGATTCAGGAGACAGCGGCCAAAGGTACGAGCTTCGGCGCTCCGACCGAGCTGGAGACGATGATGGCCAAGACGGTGGTGGAGCGGGTGCCTTCCGTCGATATCGTACGCATGGTCAATTCCGGCACGGAAGCGACGATGAGTGCGCTGCGTCTCGCCCGCGGCATTACGAAGCGAAGCAAAATATTAAAGTTCGAAGGCTCCTACCACGGACATGCGGACAGCTTGCTCATTAAGGCGGGATCCGGCGTGGCTACGCTGGGCCTCCCTGACAGTCCGGGCGTGCCGGAAGGCGTGGCCAGCAATACGATTACGGTGCCTTACAACGACCTGGAAGGCGTCAAGCTTGCGTTCGAACGCTTCGGTGAGGAGCTGGCATGCGTTATCGTCGAGCCGGTCGCAGGCAATATGGGCGTCGTGCCGCCGCAGCCTGGCTTCCTGGAAGGGCTTCGGGCATTAACGGAACAATACGGAAGCTTGCTTATCTTCGATGAAGTCATGACCGGCTTCCGCGTTGGTTACCATTGTGCGCAAGGACGCTTCGGTGTTACGCCGGATCTGACCTGCTTCGGCAAGGTCATCGGCGGAGGCTTGCCGGTCGGCGCTTACGGCGGCAAGCGGGAATATATGGAGCAGGTGGCGCCGAGCGGGCCGATTTATCAGGCGGGCACGCTGAGCGGCAACCCGCTGGCAATGGCGGCTGGCTATACGACGTTGTCGCTGCTGACGCCAGAAGCGTACGAAGAGCTGGAGCGCAAGGCAGCCAAGCTCGAGGAAGGCTTCCTGCGCAATGCGCGGGATATCGGCATTGCCTGCACGATCAACCGGGTCGGCTCGATGGTCTGCCCGTTCTTCACGGAGCAACCGGTCACCAACTTCGATTCCGCGCGCATGTCCGACCTGGATCGCTTCCGCAGTTATTTTGCCGAGCTGCTTCATCGGGGCGTCAACATCGCGCCATCCCAATTCGAAGGGATGTTCGTCTCGACGGCGCATACCGATCAAGATCTGGATGCGACGATCGAAGCGCACTATGAAGCGTTGAAACGTCTGTAAAAGCATATCCGGCCCCGGTGTCAGCCGAAGCTGACACGGCGGCCGGTTTTTTGTGAGCAGGATCGAGCAGCGGCTCCCATGGCGGACTGGTACTCTGCAACGGCAAGCCGAGCGGGAAGCCTAATTTGATTCGGATAAAAAGGAGGCTCTTGAAGATGGCGATCGGATGGAAGCGGCGGGGGGAGTGGGCGGAGTTCATGCCGGAACGCCGCATTCTGGCGTCGGAGGATGCGCTCCGCACATGGCTGTTGGAGACGCTTCGCATGCCGCCGAATATGCTGCGCCAGATGATGGCGGAGGACAAGATCCGGACAGCCGGAGATCGGCTGCGGATACATCTCTTCCCGGAGGAAGCGATGACGATGGAGCCGGCGGATGAACCCGCCGAGATTTTATATGAAGACGATGCGGTGCTGGTCGCTTACAAGCCTGCCGGGATGGCCGTGCATGCGACGACGGCAGAGCAGGAGCAAAGGCGGGGCAGTCTGGCGCATGCCGTCGCATGCCATTACGCCTGGACGGGCCAATCGCTGCGCGTCCGCCATATTCACCGCCTGGATACGGATACAACCGGCCCTGTGCTGATCGCGAAGCATGCGCTGCCGCACGCGGTCTTGGATGCCGACATGCGAAGCAAGTCGATTCGCCGCAGCTATGCGGCGATCGTCCACGGCTGCCCGCGCACGCGCGTGGGGACGATCGATGCACCGATCGGCAAGGATCGGCATCATCCGTCGCGCCGCCGGGTGAGCCCGACTGGCTCCTCTGCTGTAACCCACTACGCCGTCGAGCAAGCCGGCCGGGAGCTGTCGCTGGTGAAGCTCCGGCTGGAGACCGGGAGGACGCACCAGATTCGCGTCCATATGAGCCATATCGGCCACCCGTTGGCCGGAGACACGATGTACGGCGGGGATGGGCGGCTGTTCGGGCGGCAGGCGCTCCATGGGGAAGCGCTGACCTTCCGCCATCCGCTGTCGGGCGAATGGCTGGAGATTCAGGCACCGTGGCCCGAAGACATAGCGTGTCTGCGCCAAAAAATATAGTCATGCTCCTCCTTTTCCGTCCATATACATGAAGTAGTGAACCGAGTCTGATGTCGCGCCAGCCAGCAAGACATGCATCCGGGTCAGGGGAAGATTCGCGATCACGGCGGAGATCAGAAGTACTGCGGGAGGAGGAGCAGTCCGTGTATGAGGAAGCATATGGCTTAAGATTTGATATTTATGAACGTGTTCATTTATCCGACGAATGTGTCGGTATCGACCAATTGGAAGAGGTTGAACTGACGCCCCATATTCAGGTGATCCCGGCCGGAGACCAAGTAACGGTGCGGGGCAGCCTGCTGTTGGCAGGCGTCTATCAGGGAGATGACGAAGGCCGGGGCAGCCAGACGCTGGAGCATTGGATTCCGGTGGAGATTACGCTGCCGCTCAACCGGATTCGAAGCTTGGAGGATATTTCGGTCGACATTGAGCATTTCGATGTCGATCTGTTGTCTGCCCGCTCTCTTAACATTACGGGCATTTTGTCGCTTAAGGGCATTGCGATGGAGCCGGCCGAACCGTCCAACTGGGAGCCGGAGCAATTCACTGTCGTCCATCAGGCGGAGGAGGAGCGCGGATCGGATGAACCGGAATGGCTTCGGGATTATGGAGAAGCAGCGGCACGGCCCCCGAGCCCGGAGGCGCTTGATGCCGTGGCCCGGATCCGTTCCTTGGCCGACGGCGACGAGCGGCGCGAAGAAGAATGGCAAGCTGTCCCCGAACCGGAGGCCGATCTTGTTCGCGAGCGCGAGAAGACGTATTCCGAATATCTTGATAAGATAGAAAAATCGAAGAAGGCTGCGGCGGCGGAAGCGGAAGAGTCCGAACCGGAGAAGGACCCGGACCGGACCGAGCTCACCTGGAATCACGCACCATGGGCCTCTCCAAGCGTACAAGATTCGCCGCCAGCCGCACCGAAGGCCGTGGCCGAAGCGGAGGCATTGGCTCCTGAGAGCGACCAGCAGGGTGAGCCCGAGGACCGTGGGCTGGACGAGGAGGAAGCCGCTGAGCAGGAAGCGAAGGAGAAGTTGGCTGAAGCGTCTGCAGGGCATATCGAGGAGAAGCCGGCTGAAGCGTCTGCAGGGCATACCGAGGAGAAGCCGGTCGAAGTGTCTGTAGGCCGAACCGAGGAGAAGCCGGCAGAAGTGTCTGCAGGGCATACCGTGGAGAAGCCAGCCGAAGCGTCTGCAGGTCGAACCGGTGAGAAGCCGGTCGAAGTGTCTGTAGGCCGAACCGAGGAGAAGCCGGCAGAAGTGTCTGCAGGGCATACCGAGGAGAAGCCAGCCGAAGCGTCTGCAGGGCATACCGAGGAGAAGCCGGTCGAAGTGTCTGTAGGCCGAACCGAGGAGAAGCCGGCAGAAGTGTCTGCAGGTCGAACCGGAGAGAAGCCGGCCGAAGCGTCAGCAGGTCGAACCGAGGAGAAGCCAGCGAAGTGGAAAATGCCGCAGCCCCAGAGTTGGGCCGCCTCAGCTCCAGCGCCAGAGCGGGAGCCTGCGCCCGCGCCGGAGCCTGCAATCGAGGTGCAGGCGGAGCCCCGGGCGGAAGAGAAGCCGGCTGAAGTACCTGCATCAGTGGCCTCTACTACGGTAGCCACCACCACTGAAGCCACTGTCGCCGAAGCCTCCGTCGCGGAGTCGGGCGGAGCCGATGCGGGACTGGAGGCCGAGCCGGCTGAGGATGCCGCAGCGGCCGCTGCAGGCGCTGCGGACGCCAAGCCGGAGATGAAGATTGCAATCAACAGCTCCAAGCCGGCAGACGCGCCGGCCGCGAGCGGAGTCGGCCTCAGCTCTCTGCTGCAATCAAGCCGGCAGACGAAGGAGCGGGAGCAGCGGGAAGCCGAGACAAAGCAGGCCGAGGAAGAAGCCGCGCTCGAAGCGGCTAAAGTGACGACCGGCGACGACGTCAAGTGGCAGTCCCTGTTCCTGCAGCGGGTGAACGAAGAGCAAGGCTTCAAAAAAGTTCGCCTGTGCATCGTGCAGCGCGAGGAGACGCTAGATACGATCGCGGATCGCTATCAGATGAATACGAATGAAATCGTGCTGTATAACCGCCTGTCCGATCAGAACATTACGGAAGGCCAGGTGCTGTATATTCCGGTCACCTCCTGAACCGGGACACAATAGACCCGTCTCGCGAATCTCGCGGACGGGTCTTGTATGTGGTATGCGCATGCTGGGAAGGTTTGCGGCGAACTCAGTATACATCGAGCAAAAAGCCGAGATACACGAGGAACAGCGCGAACAACAAAAACACATCGAGCCCGGTTGGCAGAAGCAGCGTCCGGACAAACTGCAGGCAGATGAGCGGAAAGATTACTCCTTTTACCGAATGTCGAATACGCCACCACCAACGTTCCATGTGAGGATCACCTCCTATAGTACATGTTATGAGAGTGGAAAAACGGGATATGACTAATACAAAGAACGATTTCAAGCCGTCTATTGACTCATCTGGAGAGCGAAGGTAAAATATATCGTAAACATGTGGTTGTCAGCGCTTGGGCTGAAGCCATGGAGTAAAGACGTCGAACAGGAAGAGTAAGCGTCAAGGCCCCTTACAGAGAGCAGAGCGATGAGGTGTAACGCCTGCAGGAGCGTCCCGCTGAAGTCACCTGGGAGTTGCCCGTTTGAACGCGTCACGGCAGTGTATGAGCCCGGTGCTCGGCATGTGCCCCGCGCGCTAGAAGGGGACGGCCGCATCCGTTACATGCAGTGGAGTGCCGCCGCGTTCATGAGATGTTCATGAGACGCTTGGCGGAATTAAGGGTGGTACCACGGAAGTCGAACCTTTCGTCCTTTGCGGCGGAAGGTTTTTTTATTTGTCATAACGGAGGGAATGCTTATGTCAGAGAATCAGGAACAGTTATCCATGCCGACCACATATGATCCGAAGGCGGCGGAACAGAAATGGTACGCCTATTGGCAGGAAGGCGAATATTTCAAAGCCGGGCGCCAGCCGGATGCCGAACCATTCACGATTGTGATCCCGCCGCCGAACGTAACCGGGATGCTGCATATCGGGCATGCGCTCGATTTTACTCTGCAGGACATCATTATCCGCTCCAAGCGGATGCAGGGCTATGATGCCCTCTGGCTGCCTGGTTCGGACCATGCCGGTATCGCGACGCAGACGAAGGTGGAGCAGAAGCTGCGGGAAGAAGGGCTCACTCGCTACGATCTGGGCCGCGAGAAATTTCTGGAGCGAGTATGGGAGTGGAAAGGCATCTATGCCGAGACGATTCGCGAGCAGTGGGCGAAGATGGGCTTCTCGCTCGACTATTCCCGCGAGCGCTTCACGCTCGATGAAGGGCTGTCCCGCGCGGTTCGGGAAGTATTCGTCAAGCTGTACGAGAAAGGGCTCATTTATCGCGGCAAATACATCATTAACTGGGATCCGGCAGCCCGCACAGCGCTGTCCGATATCGAAGTCGAATATAAGGAAGTGCAGGGTCACCTCTATCATCTGGAGTACCCGCTGAAGGACGGCAGCGGCTCGATCACGGTCGCGACGACCCGGCCGGAGACGATGCTTGGCGACACCGCAGTAGCCGTTCATCCGGAGGACGAGCGTTACAAGCACATGATTGGCAAGATGCTGGTACTGCCGATAGTCGGCCGGGAGATCCCGATTATCGCAGACGACTACGTTGACAAGGAATTCGGCAGCGGCGCCGTGAAGATTACGCCGGCGCATGACCCGAATGACTTCGAGATGGGGCTGCGCCACGATCTGCCGCAGATCAATGTCATGGAAGAGAGCGGTACGATGAACGAAGCGGCCGGCTCCTACCAAGGGCTGGATCGCGCGGAGTGCCGCAAGCAGATTGTCAAGGATCTGCAAGCGCAAGGCGTACTCATCAAGATTGAGGATCATGTTCATCAGGTCGGGCACAGCGAGCGGTCGGGCGCGGTCGTCGAGCCGTATTTGTCGACGCAGTGGTTCGTCAAGATGAAGCCGCTGGCCGAAGCCGCTATCGAGGCGCAGAAGAACGGCCAAGGTGTCCGCTTCGTTCCGGAGCGCTTCGAGAAGACCTATCTGCAGTGGATCGAAAATGTGCGCGACTGGTGCATTTCCCGCCAGCTCTGGTGGGGACACCGCATTCCGGCATGGTACTGCGAGGACTGCGGACATATGACGGTCGGACGCGAGGATGCCGCTTCCTGCTCTTCCTGCGGCAGCGCAAAGCTGAGACAGGACGAGGATGTGCTGGACACGTGGTTCAGCTCCGCCCTGTGGCCGTTCTCTACGCTTGGCTGGCCGGAACAGACGGACGATCTGAAGCGTTACTATCCGACCAACGTGTTGGTGACCGGCTATGACATCATATATTTCTGGGTTGCCCGCATGATCTTCACCGCGCTTGAATTCACGGGCGAGATCCCGTTCAAGGATGTGCTCATGCACGGCTTGGTGCGCGATGCCGACGGGCGCAAAATGTCGAAGTCGCTCGGCAACGGCGTCGATCCGCTCGAAGTTATCGAGAAATACGGCGCGGATGCGATGCGTTTCATGATCTCGACGAGCAGCACGCCGGGACAGGATCTGCGCTTCCGTTGGGAACGGGTGGAGCAGGCCCGCAATTTCGCGAACAAGATCTGGAATGCGTCCCGCTTCGCCTTGATGAACCTGGAAGGGTTCACTTATGAAGACATTGATCTGTCCGGCAAGCTCGGCACAGCGGATCGCTGGATTCTGCACCGTCTGAACGAGACGGCCCGCGACATTACGCGTCTCATGGACGCCTATGAATTCGGGGAGACCGGCCGCGTCCTGTACAATTTCATCTGGGACGATCTGTGCGACTGGTATATCGAATTCGCCAAGCTCAGCCTGTATAACGGGGATGCGGCGGCCAAGAAGACGACACAATCGGTGCTTGCCTACGTTCTCGATCGGACGCTGCGCATGATTCATCCGTTCATGCCATTCATCTCCGAGGAGATCTGGCAGCATCTGCCGCATCAGGGCGACTCGATTACGCTGGCGGCCTGGCCGGAATACGACGCCGCCTTCGAAGCGCCGGATGCCGTGGGCGAGATGTCGCTACTTATGGATATGATCCGGGCAGTGCGGAATATTCGGGCGGAAGTGAACGTGCCGATGAGCAAAAAGATTGAGCTGCTCGTCAAGCCGGCGAATGCGGAGTATGACCGGAATATCAACAACAATATCGAGTACGTGGAACGCTTCTGCGGCACTTCCAAGCTGTCCGTCGACCTGAATGCGTCCGCCCCGGGCAAGGCGATGACTGCCGTCGTGACGGGAGCCGAACTGTACCTTCCGCTGGCGGGCCTCATCGACATCGAGCAAGAGATCGCCCGGCTGGAGAAAGAGGCCGAGCATCTGAACAAGGAAGTGGAACGCGTCGAGAAGAAGCTGTCCAACGAGGGCTTCATGGCGAAGGCGCCAGAGAAGGTCGTGGCGGAAGAACGCGCGAAGCTGCAGGATTACAGCGGCAAGCGTGACAAGGTGATGGCGCGCATTGCGGAATTGAGAGAAGTGTAATCGACACTGCCATTGAACGGCCGAACCGGTGGGGATCCGTCTCCATGTCGGTTCGGCCGTCGATGAGTTCATAGGTAAGGATGAATTGCTTATGTCGGACAACCAACGAACGAACCTGCCTGCTGCCACGGACTCCTTTGCAACGGCGGAAGCTGCGATTGATTGGATCAATTCTTTGATTCCTTTTGGCATTCGTCCCGGATTGGAGCGGGTCGAGCTCATGATGGAGAAGCTCGGCCATCCGCATCGCCGCCTGAAGTTCATACATGTGGCCGGTACGAACGGCAAAGGCTCCACCTGCGCGCTGCTGACCAGCGTGCTGATGGCCAACGGCTACGATGTCGGCACCTTCACTTCGCCGTACATTGAGAAATTTACGAACCGTTTCAAATACAATAATGAAGATATTCCGGAGGAGACGCTGCTCCGCTTGGCCAATGAATTGAAGCCTCTGGTGGACGAGATCGCGGCGACGCCGCTCGGCTCGCCCACGATGTTCGAGGTATCGACGGTGCTGGCGATTTGCTACTATGCGAAGGTGGCATATCCCGACGTTGTCGTCCTGGAGACCGGATTGGGCGGCCGGCTTGACGTTACCAATATCGTGACGCCTATCGTATCGGTTATTACGAATATCGGGCATGATCATATGGATATTTTGGGCGACACGATCGGGCAGGTGGCGGCGGAGAAGGCTGGCATTATCAAGCCTGGCGTGCCGATTGTCAGCACGGTGGAACAGCCGGAGGCGATCGAGGTTATCCGCCGTACGGCAGGGGAACGGCGCTCTACGCTCTACTTGATGGGCGAGCAATTCCGCTTCGAGGGGCTACATTCCGAGGAGAACGAGCAAACCTTCCATTTCCGCGGTCCGTTCCGTGAGCTGGAGAACTTGGCGATTACGCTGAACGGCGCGCATCAGATGAAGAATGCCGCCGCGGCGCTAATGGCACTCGAGGTGCTGAGACAATATATGGCCTTCCGGGTAGATGACGAGGAGCTCCGGGCGGGCCTGCGCAGCGCGGCCTGGCCGGGAAGACTGGAGATGGTAAGCGAACATCCCCGCATCCTGCTGGACGGAGCTCATAATCCGGAAGGGGCGGAGACGCTCGCTCAGGCGCTGCGCGATACGTACCGTTACAAGCGGCTGCATGTGATGATGGGGATGCTGTCCACCAAGAATCATCATGATGTCCTGCGTCATATACTTCCTTTAGCGGATACTCTTATTTTTACGGAACCTGATTTCCGCAAGAAGATGAGTGCGGAGAACTTGAGTCATATTGCAGAAGAATTGCTGGCTACAGCCTCGCGCCGCCCACAGATTGCAGTAGAGCCGAGCTGGCGCGAGTCCCTAGAACGGCTCAAGGCGATGACCGAACCAGGCGATCTGGCGGTGGTCACCGGCACATTATATCTGATTGCGGACGTTCGCTCGTACGTTTTGCATCGGACCGAATCGGAAAAAGGTTGGTGAGTTCGTGTGAAGACGACGGAACATATTCATTTTATCGGCATCGGGGGCTATGGGATGAGCGCCATCGCCCGCGTCATGCTGCAAATGGGATACACCGTCTCCGGGTCCGACGTCGCCGCATCCGAGGCGACGGCGAAGCTGCAGGCGGAAGGAGCGACGGTACATATCGGGCATGATGCCGGATATGTCGGAGATGCCGGCATTGCCGTATACTCTACGGCTTGCCCTGTTGATAATGTGGAGCGGATCGCGGCGGAGCGGCGGGGCATTCCCGTTCTGCATCGCTCCCAGATGCTGGCGAAGCTGCTGAATGCGAAGAAGGGCGTGGCGGTTGCCGGGGCGCACGGCAAGACGACGACATCGTCGATGATTGCGTTCGTGCTGGAGCGCTGCGGCGCCGATCCGACTTATATTATCGGGGGAGAGGTGACGAACCTGGGCACGAACGCCCGGGCGGGCAGCGGCGAATTCGTCGTAGCCGAAGCCGATGAAAGCGATGGCTCGTTCCTCGCTTACCATCCTTATATTCCCGTGATTACGAATATTGAAGCCGATCATTTGGAGAACTATGATGGAGATTTCGAGCGGCTCAAAGCGGCATATGTCCAATTCCTGTCCCAGCGCAGTCCGAACGGGATCGCCGTCCTGTGCGCCGATGATCCGATCTTGCGGAGCATGGCTCCGCGGCTTGGTCAAGGGGTGGTCACCTATGGGATCGATGAGGCTGCCGATTATATGGCGGACGATATCCAAGCTGAGGGTCGCGGCATGACGTTCCGGATGCGCCATCACGGCAATACGCTGGGCAGCGTGCGGCTGTCCATACCGGGCCGGTATAATGTGCTGAACGCGATGGCTACGCTGATCGTCGCAATGCAGGCGGGCGTCTCCTTCGAAAGTGCCGCCGAAGCGATCACCGACTTCATCGGCGCGAAGCGCCGCTTTCAAGTTGTCGGGGAAGAGGGCGGTATTCTGGTCGTCGATGATTATGCTCATCATCCGACAGAGATTGCAGCGACCCTGACGGCGGCCAAGGCGACCGGGCGCCGGCTCGTGGCTGTATTTCAGCCGCAGCGCTATTCGCGGACTTATTTCCTGTTCGAGCAGTTCAGCCGCGCCTTCACGGAGGCGGATGAACTGATTGTGACCGATATTTATTCGCCAGCAGGAGAGAAGCCGATTGAAGGCATTACGGCGGCCGCGCTCGTGAACCGCATTCGGGAGAACAGCAACGGCCAGGCGCAATATATCGCCAGCAAGGACGATGCGCTGGAGCGGCTGAAGGCGCTCGTGCAGCCGGGGGATTTGGTGCTGACGATGGGCGCGGGCGATATATGGAAGACCGCGTACGCGCTAAAAACTTTGTTGCAGACGAAGGCATAACCGATTAGCGAGAAGACCATTCCAATAGCGGAATGGTCTTTTGGCATTTCATATCGAGGATAGATTACGCCAAATCCCCCTTTCCGATGTTCTATCGTATGTTTTTCCCCCTTGATAGGGAGCACCTCGTCGAATCTAGCATGCGATATGCCTTTTTTCATTTTCATAGACAGAGAAGGTTCTAATGCCAAGGACTCTATCATAGATTTCATAGTAAAGAAGAGGACAAGGTGAGGTGGAGCAGGATGAATCGTACGCACAGCAAAATGACATTCCGGTTCGGCGATTCCGGAACGACAGCCGGACGGGAGCAGAATGAGCAGAACGAGCGGGACGGACGGAGACAGTCGGACCTTGAGCAGACGGGCTATGCCATAGATACGATTGCCGAAGTGGAAGGGGCGCTGCCAGACGGTCCGGAAGTCGAAGAAGCAGCGGAAACGCACGGGCACCCGCATCCGGTACGGGAGGATGAGCCTGCAATCCTGGGTGGCGGGGACGAGGACGAGATACACCGAATTGAGAGCTTCATCCGGGAGTCGGACAAACAGTCCGCCCAGCGCTATCCGCTTCCGGTCTCTATCGCCGATCCGGCGGGCGAACCGATGAGCGAGCAAGGGGAGTGGGCGTGGAATGGGGTGCATACCCGTACCCGCAAGCCGTCGCTGTGGAAGGTAATCGCTTCCGTGGCCGGGGCGCTGGCGACGGGAGCGGTGTTCGGCTTCATCGCGCTCTCTCTGTTCAAGGGGGAAGTGAGGCTGCCCGATCCGACGGCGGGGCTGCCGAATCTATCCGGGCAAGCGGAGCAGACGTCGGATGGCGGGAAAGTGGTTCAGACCGCCTCGGATAAGCAACCGGCGGACTCTGCTGCCATTCCGGCCACCGCCCAGCCAACTGGCAAGGGGGACAAGTCGGAAGCGGCTTGGCAAGCGACAGGCGTCTACGTCACCGACGTGAACATTCCGGAGAAGACGTTCTATATGCTTCAATATGGAGTCTTCGACAAGCCGGAGGGAGCTAAGACGGCGATAGGCGAGCTGCGGGACAAGGGAATGGCGGCGATGGAGGAGCAGGCGGGACAGCATCGCGTCTACGCGGCTATCGCTTCCGCGCGCGAGGATGCGATGAGCTTGAGCCAGCTGCTGAAGAACCGGCAGATCGACATGTACGTCCGGGAGATGAGCCGGCCGGCCTTGACGCAGCTCGCCTTCCAGGGGAATGCCGCTGATGTGGAGCAGTTCATGGAAGACAGCGACGCTGTCATCAGCTGGCTAACGGCGCAATCGGTTGCCCATCTGGAAGGAACCGAATCCGCCGCCTTCGCAGTGGAAGACACCGAGCAGCTGCGGAAGCAGCATCTGCAGTGGACCCAGCACATGAGCAAGGTGCAGAAGGGTCAGCCGAAGCAGTCGGCCGATGCCTGGACGAAGCTCGTGCAAGCGATGAACACGGCGATTAGCGCCGTCAATGAATACAATAAGCAGCCGTCCGCCTCGCATCTGTGGAGCATTCAGCAAGCGGTGATGCAGTATCTGTCTGCGGAACGCTCTTGGCTGGATACGATGAAGGCGTAGCCTCTTGAGGCGTACAGCAAGCAAGAAGCCGGCATCAGCCGGCTTCTTCTTTGTACAGGAGGGGCGTTAGGGGATCAGTTGGCGGGAGGAGCCATAATTTCTTCGATGCGCGACAGCACGTCCTGCGTCAACGCAATGCCGGAAGCGAGGACATTCTCCTTCACTTGCTGCGGTCGGCTGGCTCCGACGAGGGCGCTGGCTACGTTGCTCTGGCGCAGTATCCAGGCAATGGCCAACTGGCCGACCGTCATATCCAGCTCTCCGGCCAGCCCGGCGAGCATCCGAACCTGCTCGATCCGTTCCGGCGTAATGCCTTTGCGCATCCCTTCCAGCTTGGAGGCGCGGCTGTCTTCCGGGAATGCCGAGGAGGAGCTGTATTTTCCGGTCAGCAAGCCTTGGGCCAACGGCGAGTAGACGACTTGTCCAATCCCGTTCCGCTCGCTGAACGGAATGATTTCCTTCTCGATATGACGGTCGAACAGATTGTACACGGGCTGGTTGACGACGATCCGGTCCAGCAAATAGCGATCGGCGATGGCCAGCGCTTCCGCCATCTGCGCCGCCGTCCACATGCTGACCCCGACATACAAAATCTTGCCTTGGCGGAGTAGATCGTCGAGGGCGCGAAGCGTCTCTTCCATCGGCGTCTGATCATCGAAGCGGTGGCAGTAGTACAGATCGATATAATCATGCCCGAGCCGCTTCAAGCTTGCGTGGCATTGCTCCGTAATATGCTTGCGGGACAGCCCGCGATCGTTGGGACCGTCGCCCATGGCGCCAAATACTTTCGTTGCCAGCACATAGGATTCGCGCGGATAGGCCTTCAGCGTCTCACCGACGACCTTCTCCGCCTCGCCGCGCTCGTACACATTGGCGGTGTCGAAGAAGTTCACGCCCAGTTCATAGGCGTTCTCTATCGCCTGCACGGCGTTTTGGCGTTCAACGTATCCACCGTAGGTCAGCCAACTTCCGAGACTGATCTCGCTTACTTTCAGCCCGCTTGCTCCCAATCTGCGATATTGCATGCTTCCAACCTCCTAGAGTCCGTTATGGATGATCATAGTTCAGATAGACCTCATTCTATTGTAAAAGAAGTCATCTGCGTTTGGAAAGCGGTTTGATCCGAACGATTGGCGATAATCTCAACATTTTCCTCCGTAACTTTGAGGCTAGCCGCACGTCTAACATAAGGATAAAACATGCCCCCTTCATTGCCCCGGCACGCTTCTGAAACATTTCCACAAACTCCCTCCATTTTTTGCGTCAAATGGAACAGGAAGCGTTTGTTTCAAAGTCAACTTCCGCGTATAATAAAAATGGTGTCAAAAAATGGCGAGGAGCGGATGAACATGGCAATGCAGACACAACAACAACCGGAATTGATTTTGGCTTCATCCTCCCCTCGCAGGCAGGAATTGATTCGCGCTCTGGGCCTTCCTTATTCGGTCCAGCCCAGTGATGCTGACGAGACGGTGCCTCCCGGGTGGCCGCCCGATCGCATCGTCGAACAATTGGCCTTGCGCAAGGCTGAGGCTGTGGCCCGCATGCGTCGCAGTGAAGGGAAGGGCGGCATCGTCGTCGGCTCGGATACGATCGTCGTGCTTGACGGCGCGGTACTCGGCAAGCCGGAGAACGAAGCGGATGCGGAGCGGGCGCTGACGGCGTTTCAGGGACGATCGCATGAAGTATACACCGGCGTCGCGCTCGTCCATGTATCCGACGGGCGGACAGGCGTGAGCCATCGTGCCACGGTCGTACATATGAAGCCCTGCAGCACGGAGCGGATCCGCCGCTATATCGCGACGGGAGAGCCGATGGACAAAGCCGGCTCCTACGGTATACAAGGAGTCGGAGCCACGTTAGTCGAGCGAATCGAAGGTTGTTATTTCAATGTAGTAGGTCTTCCGTTATCGCTCCTGACCGATATGCTTGAGCCATTCGGAATCAGAGTGCCATAGAACGCCGGGAGTCCGGCAGGCAAGAAGCTTGGGATAGGAATGCCGCAAATCCACGATTCAGGAGGTTGTGCGACATGGAACATCACCCGCTTCTTCGTGATCTGCCCCATGGCGAGCGCCCGAGAGAGCGCATGCTGCAATACGGGGCGGAAGCGTTAAGCCATGCGGAGTTATTGGCGATTTTGCTGCGGACGGGGACGAAGGACGAATCGGCCGTCGTCCTGGCGCAGCGCATTTTGAACCGGGCAGGCCATTTGCGTTACTTGCCCGATCTGTCGGTGACCGAGTTGACCCAGACCCGGGGTGTGGGCCTCGCGAAGGCGATTCAGCTCAAGGCCGGCTTGGAGCTTGGCAGGCGAATGGCGCGATCGCGCAGTGACGATGCGATTACGATCCGGCGGCCGCAGGATGCGGCGGAATGGCTGATGGAATCAATGCGGTACTATCAGCAGGAGCATTTTGTTTGTCTTTTCTTGAATACGAAAAACCGGATTATTGCTCAACAAACGATTACGATCGGCATATTAGACGCCTCTCTCGTTCATCCGCGCGAAGTGTATCGCGCCGCCTTGAAATACGGGGCGGCCTCCATCATTTGCGCGCATAATCATCCGAGCGGGGATCCGACGCCAAGCCCGGAAGACGCGGCCATCACTAGACGGCTCGTCGACACGGGCGAGATTGTCGGCATCGATCTGCTGGACCACTTGGTCATCGGAGATAATCAATATGTGAGTTTGAAGGAACGCGGACTCATGTAATATAATGATTGAGATTGAGGCTATAAAAAGGAGATTGACAACATGCTAGGTGGCTTTACAAAAGACTTGGGAATTGACTTGGGAACAGCCAATACATTGGTATATATTCGTGGCAAAGGAATCGTTGTACGCGAGCCGTCTGTCGTCGCGATCCGGACGGATACGAAGACGATCGAAGCGGTTGGTGAAGCCGCCAAGAAGATGATCGGCCGCACGCCGGGCAATATCCGGGCTATCCGTCCGATGAAGGACGGCGTTATCGCCGACTTCGACACGACCTCCACGATGATTAAATATTTCATTCGGCAAGCGCAGAAGCAGCGTTCGCTCTTCCCGCGCCACCCGAATGTAATGGTCTGTGTGCCGTCGGGCATTACGGCCGTCGAGCAGCGTGCGGTGGAAGACGCGACGAAGCAAGCGGGCGCCAGAGACGCCTACACGATCGAGGAGCCGTTCGCGGCGGCGATCGGGGCCGATCTGCCGGTATGGGAGCCGACAGGAAGCATGGTTGTCGATATCGGCGGCGGTACGACGGAAGTCGCCGTCATCTCGCTCGGCGGTATTGTCACTTGCCGCTCTGTTCGGGTTGCGGGCGATGAGATGGATGAATCGATCATTCAATACATCAAGCGCCAGTATAATATGATGATAGGGGAGCGCACGGCAGAGCAGCTGAAGATGGATTTGGGCTCTGCAATGGAGTTGGATGAAGTGGAGACGATGGAGATTCGGGGCCGCGATCTGCTGACCGGATTGCCTAAGACGCTGTCCATCTCTTCGAATGAGATTACCGACGCGCTGCTGGATACGATCAACTCGATCGTGGAAGCGGTCAAGGTGACGCTGGAGAAATGTCCGCCGGAGCTGGCAGCCGATATTATGGATCGGGGCATCGTTCTCACGGGCGGCGGAGCGCTGCTTCGCAACCTCGACAAGCTGCTTGCGCGGGAGACCGGGATGCCGGTCATCGTGGCGGAGAACCCGTTGGATTGCGTTGCTATCGGCACCGGTCGGGCACTCGACAATATTCACTTGTTCAAGGGACGCGGAAGCTCCGGCCTTCGCTCCAAGCGATAACCATGCTATTGGCCCCGCGCTGATCCGTTCCCTCGGCGCGGGCTCTATTTCGAGGAGGAACGAGTACCGCTTTACGATGAGAAGGTGTTGATACTGTTTAAGCTGTTGGGGAACAAACGGTTAATCATTCTATTGTTCGGACTTATTTTGTTTATCGCATTGATGGGCTTTACCTTGGGCGGGCGGCTGAAGATGTCGTGGCCGGAGAAAATCGTGCACGATACGGTCACCTTCGTGCAGCAACTGGTGTATAAGCCGGCTTCCTATGTATCGAATTTTTTTCATGATATCGCGACTTTGAAGGAACTGCATGAAGAGAATGAGCGTCTGAAGATTGTGGAGGCCCATTACATACGGGACAAAGCTTATTACAGCGAAGTTCAGGCAACGAACGAACGGCTTATGGAGGAGCTGAAGTTCACCGAGCGCCAGAAGCAGTTGAACCTGCCGTATGAGTACCGGATTGCGCAAGTGTCCTCCATTAACGTAGCCGATCCGTTCAACCAGACGCTGAACCTCAATCTTGGGGAGATCAACGGCGTCCGCCAAGGGATGCCCGTCATTTCTGTCGATGGCGTAGTCGGGACGATCAGCCGCGTGTATGAATTCTCCTCCACCGTGCAGCTGTTGACCAATCTGGACGAGAAGGACCCGAATTCGCGCCCGATTTCGGCGACCGTGCTTGGCAAAAGCGATTCCTTCGGTATGATAGAGTCGTACGATCACAGCAGCGGCACCTTCACGATGACACGGATTGAAGAGAACGACAAGGTGAAGGTGGGAGATACGATTATTTCCTCCGGCTTCGGCGGAGTATTCCCGGGCGGACTAATTATCGGCACCGTTGTCTCTTTGCAGCAAGGAGACCTGGGACTGACGCGGACTGCTACCATCGAACCGGCAGCCACCTACCGCGACTGGCGCGAGCTATTCATCGTCTTCACGCCGGATCCGGAAGACAACGCATCGAAGAAAGAGGATAAGTGATGAACCGGAATTGGATGATTGGCTTCATGTTCGTGCTGTTCGTATTGGAGGGGACGCTGCTTCCACTCATCATTCCGGATATGTGGCAGGGGCGCATTATTCCGCAGTTCATATTCATTGTAGTGCTCTATCACGGCATCTATCAGCATCGTCACACGGCGCTTATTATGGGACTTGCGTTCGGATTTTTGCAGGATATCGTATACTACGGGCATATGATTGGTCCGCATGCGTTCAGCATGGGGCTGCTCGGCTATTTGGCGGGGCTTCTCTTTCCCGGACGGAACATCACACTCATACCGATGATGGCAGCGGCGGTCTTGGGAAGCTTCTTGTACCAGACGATATTGTTCGCTATCTATTCGCTGTTCAACTTGAGCAAAATGACGTATGAAGTTGCGATTTTCGACTATTTGATTCCGAGTCTGTTCGTACAGCTGCTGTTCGCGCTGACGATCTATGTTCCGATGCGGAAATGGTTCGATCTTCAGTCGGGAACCGCTGAAAATGAACAAGACTAAGCAGCCGTCTTTGGGCACTTCGTCCAGGCGGCTGATGCTGTTTTCAAGCGCAGTTCCGGTGCTGCTGCCGGGCGGGGAAGGAGAGGTGTTCACCAGCCTCGGTTGGCGATCGCTCTTCTTCGAGGGGCTTCGACAGAGGTTTTTCTTACGATTCACGGCTTTCTTGCAGGAACTTTTCTTATCCGTCACGAAAAAGATAACCGTGGGGAGGGACATTTCATGACGGCCAAGCCATTGGTAACGATAAAAGGCATGAAAGACGGCCTCGTGTTCCTGCTTGACGATCAGTGCGAATTTACAGACTTGTTGCAAGAATTGCGCGACAAGCTTGACCATACACCGCATTTTTTCGACGGACCGCTTGTGTATGTCGATGTCAAGTTAGGAGCCCGTACCGCTGCCGACGAGCAAAAGACAGAGATGCTCAACATTTTGCGGCAGCGGGGGAATCTGCTAATCCGATCGCTGGAATCGGATGCCGATGTCAAGAAGGAAGCGCAAGGGTACCGCGTTCATACGATGACCGGAATGGTTCGCTCGGGGCAGGTGCTCCGCCATGACGGGCATCTGCTGTTCCTTGGCGACGTCAATCCGGGCGGAATGATCATAAGCAGCGGAGACATATTCGTCTTTGGAGCCCTGCGGGGCACAGCCCATGCCGGCGTCGATGGAGAGACCGGCGCGGTTATCGCCGCCTCGCTGTTTGCGCCGACGCAGCTGCGCATCGCGGATGTCATAAGCCGACCGCCGGACGAATGGGGAGTAGCGCAGGCTCATATGGAATTTGCGTATATCCATGACGGCATGATGCAAATTGACAAAATCTCGCAACTTCATCGCGTCCGCAAGGACATTACTTTGTTCAAAGGAGTGTAGAAGAACTATGGGAGAGGCTATCGTCGTCACTTCGGGGAAAGGCGGCGTCGGCAAGACGACGACGTCGGCGAATTTGGGGACCGCGCTTGCCCTGCTCGGCAAAAAAGTATGCATGGTCGACACCGATATCGGCTTGCGCAACCTTGATGTCGTTATGGGGCTGGAGAATCGCATCATCTATGATATTTGCGACGTGGCCGACGGCCGCTGCCGATTGAATCAAGCGCTTGTCAAGGATAAGCGGTTCGATGAATTGTACATGCTGCCTGCCGCCCAGACCAAAGACAAGGATGCGGTCTCGCCGGAGCAAGTAAAGGATATCATTCTCGAATTGAAGAAGGAATATGAATATATTATTATCGACTGCCCTGCCGGCATCGAACAAGGCTTCAAAAACGCCATCGCCGGTGCAGACCGCGCGATTGTCGTTACGACACCGGAGAATGCGGCTGTGCGTGATGCCGATCGCATTATCGGTCTGCTGGAAAATGCGAATGTCGGCTCGCCGAAGCTAATCGTGAACCGCATCCGCTCCAGCATGGTGAAGAGCGGGGAGATGCTGGATCTGGACGATATTTTGCAGGTGCTAAATATCGAACTTCTCGGGATCGTGCCGGACGATGAGCTCGTCATTCGGGCCGCGAATGCAGGGGAGCCGACGGTGATGAACCCGGATTCCCGCGCAGCGGTTGCTTACCGCAATATCGCCCGGCGCATTCTTGGGGATACGGTTCCGTTGATGCCGCTTGATCAGAAGAAGGGCGTGCTGACTCGGATGAAGAAGTTTTTTGGGATGGGTTGATGCGCATTGCTGAACAAACTAAAACGGATTGATTGGGTTATCGTTGGAATCTTGCTTGTGTTTTCGGTTTTCAGCCCGCTTGTCATTTATAGTGCGACCTACGGGGGAGATCCGAGCTTTGCCAATACGGCGATGAAGACGGTTGTTTTCTTCGCGGCCGGATTTGTCATCATGTTCGCAACCGCGTTGTTCGATTACCGAATTTTGCTGAAAATATGGCCGATTACGTTGGGAGTAACGGTCCTGCTGCTCGTCGGCATCTTCTTCTTCGGCTCTAATCTGAACGGTGCGATTGGCTGGTACAATTTTGGAGCATTCTCGTTCCAGCCGGCGGAGATTGCCAAGATTGCGCTTATTTTCGCCCTGGCCCAGCTGCTCGGGCGGCGCGGCGGGGATCCGCTTACGTTCACCAAAGACTTGGTACCGGTGGCGCTTGTAACGCTCGTGCCGTTTACGCTTGTCGTAGTCCAGCCGGATTTGGGAAATGCGATCATTTATATTGTTATTTTCATCGGCATGCTCTGGATCGGCGGGATTAAGCTGCGGCATGTGCTGATTGGTCTTGTGGCGGTCTCGTTGCTGGCCGGGTCGGTCTATGTTTCCTTTACGACGTTCCGTGAAGAGACCAAGGCATTTTTCACCGATGTCGTCAAGCAACAGCACTGGTTCACGCGCATCGATACGTTCATCAATCCGTCCTTGGCGTCGGACGATGCCAACCATCAATCCAAATACGCCATGATCGCGATCGGTTCCGGAGGGTTGTCCGGAGATGGGTACATGAAGGGGGAATTGAAGCGAAGAAGCTTCATTCCGTATACGTATTCGGACGCGATCTTCGTCGTCATCGGTGAGGAGTTCGGCTTCCAAGGCTCATCGATACTGCTGCTGCTTTACTTCTTACTGATTTACAGGATGATTCTCATCGCCTTCCAGTGCTATGACATGAGGGGCTCCTATATCATCATCGGAATCGTGTCGATGTTCGTCTTTCAGATTCTTGAAAATATCGGCATGATGATTGGCCTGATGCCGGTGACCGGAATCACGCTGCCCTTCATCAGCTACGGGGGGACTTCCCTGCTGCTGAATATGTTTTGCATCGGATTAGTGATGAGCATACGTATATATCAAGAGAAGTATCAGCTTGAAGATTGAAAATTGAAAATTGAAGAGTGAAGAGTGAAGCTTGAAGGATTGAAGCCGGAACCAAATAGGCTGTTAAGAAGAGGCTTTACTGTCTGCATCCGCTTGGGGGATATAGACAGTAAGGCTTTTTGTGATTGAAGATTGGGGGAGCCGAGCATCTTTTAGGCCTCTTAAGGTGAGTATCCCCATTATTCAGGAAAAACCAAATGCTAACGTCCCCAAAGACATGTGCAAATAGTTGCATGGATGAATAAGCCCCCTGACTCCTTATAACCGATATTCCTAAAGCTCAGGAGCTTATGACCACGAAGTCTCTAATAGGTAGCACTCCAGTAGTAGTCAGAAGTCGAATGGACCGCTTTTGTCCCCTATGCACAGTATCCTCGAAGCTCACTTTAGAGGCAGCACATTTCTCTTCAGGCTAAGGCAAGTATCCCCTTAACTCAGAAATGGAATCAGGAATGATACCAGGAATAATGCAGGAATAATATCGGGTATGATGGGTCGAGGAAGAGAAAGTTCAGAAATGGTGGATTTAAAAATGATGGATCGAGAAAAACAAGATAAATTCTGAGCAGTATATAAAGCTCCTTAAATGAATAAAAAGGTAATTTCAATGTGGACGGATATTCAAGTGAATTAATCTGGGATTGCTGTGTAATATCAGAGCGGTGAATGGGAGATCGGGCGTAAGTTTACCCGGGGATCCCATACAAATCCTGAGCGCTTGGGAGAATCATCGTAAGGCCGCACAAGGCGAAATGCTAAGGCGCAATCCTGAGCGATTGGGAGGGCGATCAAATGAGCACCGAATGGACATTGAGCAGTCATAAAAATCATCCGGAGAATCACGAAAAGGTAACCTGAACGAGTGGGAGACTGTGCAAAAGACCGCGATCAGCATGTATCCACGTGACGGCAAACGAAGGGTACAAGGTGTACAGGTAATGCCAAGAACGAATGAGGCGAAAATAGGTCCCGAGGCAATGCCAAGAACGAATGGGTTAGAACACAATCTGAAGGGTGAGGGCTTGTTCATAACCGGTGATAGCTTGTCATACATATGGGATATAAGCAGTCGTTTGTTTAGGGATGAAGACCTGATTGTGGATACAGCAGATATCAAGGAAGGGATGAGAAAGCAATGATCGAGGACATTCGCCGTCGGCGGCAAGAACGAATTCGGGAAATCATCAGTCAAGAACAGCGATTATCCGAGGCGGAACCCCTGCATGAGGCCGGCACGTCCTTCCTGCCCGTCCAGCACATACGGCAGGAGCCGCCGATCACTCGGCCCGCCCAGACGACTGCACCTAGGACGGTCGAGATTCCCGGAGATAGCGAAGAGATGGGCGGGCATTCTCCAATTCGCTTTGACGAGATGGAGATTCTCGCCGCCGATTCGACTGATCCGGAAAGGCTGTGGAAGGCATCGCAGCGGCAATGGCATGAACGCTACGGGTGGGAGCAGGAACGGAAAGGCGGGTTCTGGCGATCGTTCCGCACGCGAATTGTGCTGTCCGTCCTGCTGTTCGCCGCCGCGTTTGCGATTTTCCGCTTCCCTGCGGATTGGAATGAGCCGGCGCGGCAATGGATCGGAAGGAGTGTGACCGAGGAAATGGACATGCGCCCGATCGCGGCCTGGTATGAACGGACGTTCTCCGGCTCGCCCTCCTTCATCCCGCTTTTCCAAGGGAATCGGAAGGAAGCGGCATCCGTTCAAGGGGGACTGTCGCTGCATCCCCCTGTCAAGGGGACGGTGCTGCAGCCGTTCGATATGAACGGCAACGGGATCCGGATTGCTGCCGATACCGGGGCTGCGGCGTATACCGAGGTAATGAGCGTGGCGACCGGACGGGTTACGGGAGTGAATCGCCGGGCCGAGGATGATATCCAGATTACGGTTCAGCATGCTTCGGGCGTGGTCAGTATATACGGCGGGCTCGCCGCCAGCGAAGTGAAGGTGAACGATTGGCTCGAGGAGGGAGAAGTTGTGGGCATGCTGGAAAGTCCGGCGGAAGACCGTACGGCGGCGCTCTATTTCGCTCTCTTACGGGATGGAGAGTACATTGATCCGACGGATGTGATTGCTTTTGATTAAATGGGGAGGAACCGTCTATACGCTGCATCCTTTGTTCATCCTCCTGCTGGCCATGGCGGCCGTGACGGGTTATATTTTGGAGCTGCTTACCCTGTTCGTTATCGTGATTGTCCATGAAATGGGGCATGTCACTGTGGCGCGCATGTTCGGCTGGACGATAACGGAAGTGAAGCTGCTGCCCTTCGGCGGCGTAGCGGAGACTGAAGACGGAAGTCTGGCTCCGGCCTGGCAAGAGTGGCTGGTCATGGCAGCAGGGCCGCTGCAGAACGGTATCATGATCGGACTTGCCCTATTATTTGAGCAGTGGGGGTGGTGGGAGAGCGCTTGGACGAACGATTTCATTCGAGCGAATGCGTTTATCGGATTGTTTAATTTGCTGCCGGTACTGCCGCTGGATGGCGGGCGCATGCTGCAAGCCGCCGCTTCGTTATGGTTCAGCTATTATAAGACACTGCTTATCGGGGCCAGAGTCAGCATGGCGGTGAGCGCTGCGATTGCGGTATACAGCATCATTCCGCTATTCACGGGCGGGAAAGTGAATTTGAACCTGCTCATGCTGGGACTCTTTCTTTTGTGGTCCAACTGGGAGGAGTGGAAGAACGTTCCTTACCGTTTCCTGCGCTTCCTGATGGCCCGTCCCGCCCGGCTGCGTAAATGGGAACGGAGCGGTTGCCTCGGCCGGCCGATCGTGGCGGAGAACGGCTGGCCGCTATCCGGGCTGCTGCGCTTGCTTCGCCGGGATGAATATCATTTTATTTATGTCATGGACCCGGAAGGGGCGATTAAGCGCATCATTCCCGAGCAGCGGGCGATTGATGCCTATTTCGACGAGCCCGGGGGGCGACGGAAGTAGGCGCCCGGCGCAGTTGGGCGGGGCCCACTTCCATTTTTCTATTATTTTGATCGGAAAGCATATGGGTTTGGTATGTTCACTGCCTCCTGCTTCATGTTACAATGGAAGATGACGCGCTGTAGCAGAGGTGATACCATGAAACAAATGATTGTTCACTGCGAGGAACAAATCACGCAAATGGCATTGTTGGAACATGGTCGGCTCGTCGAATATGCAGTCGAACAAGCCACGGGAACTACGTCGGTCGGAAGCTTTTACAAGGGCCGCGTAGTGAATGTTCTTCCGGGAATGCAGGCTGCATTTGTGGACATCGGTCAGAAGAAGAACGCATTTCTGTATGTTGATGATTGTTTGCACCCGCATTTGGAGAAGCAGCCGAAGCAGAAACCTCCAATAACCAGCTTGCTTCGAGTTGGACAGGAGCTTATCGTCCAAGTGATGAAGGAGGCGCTGGGGGGCAAGGGCGCCCGTGTGACGACCCATTACTCGCTGCCAGGCCGCTATTCGGTCTATATGCCTAACGCCGATTATATCGGAGTATCCAAGAAGATTGAGCAGGAAGCGGAACGAACCCGCCTGAAGCAGCTTGCTGAAGAGCTGCGCGAGAACGAGGAAGGCATGATTATCCGCACCGTGGCGGAGGGAGAGTCGCGAGAGACGCTGCATGGCGACATCGAGACGCTCCGCGAGCTGTGGAACCGGATTACGCTTCGTTCGGCGCAAGCGGAAGCGCCTGCCCTGCTGCACCATGATCTGAACATGGTGGAGCGGCTGGTGCGGGACGCGTTCTCGCGGGATGTCGATCAACTGCTGATCGACAATGTCCGCCAAGCCGAGCGGTTACATACATTCGTCCGATCGGTCGCCCCTGATTTGGAGAACCGGATTCATACGTATAAGGAAGCGGAGCCGCTGTTCCGGCGGTATCATGTCCAAGAACAGCTGGACAAGGCGTTCCAGCGCAAAACTTGGCTGGAAAGCGGCGGCTATTTGGTATGGGACCAGACGGAAGCTTTAACCGTTGTTGATGTGAACACGGGGAAATATACGGGGACAAGCCATCTCGAAGAGACCGTGTATCTTACGAATATGGAAGCTGCGGAGGAAATCGCGCGTCTCATCCGTCTGCGGGATATCGGAGGCATCATCATTGTCGATTTCATCGACATGGATACGGAAGAGCATCGCCAACACGTGGTCGAACGGCTGGAGACGATGATGAAGAAAGACAGGACGAAATGTCTGGTCGTCGGCTGGACGAAGCTTGGCTTGCTGGAGCTGACCCGCAAAAAAGTGCGGGAACAGGTGATGAACCAGTTCCTGCAGCCATGTTCCTCATGCGGGGGAAGCGGATGGGAGCCGGCACAAATTCCTAACCGTTAAAGGAACGCAAAAGGTTGTATTTTGTAATCAATTGTGCTACAATCTATAAGTATGTGTCTAGTGAAGTTGCTTACACATGCTGTAACCGCTCCGGACAGGTTCCAAGCATGAGGCTGCGAGCAGCGTCATCACCTGATTCAGGCGAGTCTGAGACATGAGGAGGTGCAACACAATGTATGCAATTATCGAAACTGGCGGCAAGCAGTACAAAGTTCAAGCGGGCGATGTATTGTACATCGAGAAGCTGAACGCTGCAGAAGGCGACAGCGTAACATTCGACCGCGTATTGGCGGTATCGAAGGACGGCGGCCTCGTTACAGGAACACCGGTTGTATCCGGCGCTGCGGTAACGGCGAAGGTAGAGAAGCATGGAAAAGGCGCGAAAATTGTCGTGTACAAGTACAAAGCGAAAAAGAACTACCGTCGCAAGCAAGGTCATCGCCAACCGTACACAAAAGTAACGATCGAGAACATTCAGGCGTAAGAGGTGCCGGATGATTCACGTTACAGTTAGGCGGAAGCCGGATCGATCTATCGCGGGCTTCTCGATTGAGGGCCATGCGGAATATGCTCCCCATGGAGAGGACATCGTATGTGCAGGTGTCTCTGCCGTGTCGGTGGGCGCAGTCAATGCCATTGAAGCTCTGACTGGCGTTGAACTGGAGTGCGAGATGAAGGACGGCTTCTTGAGCGGAACGGTTCCGTTCATCGAGCGGAAGGACATTGAAGCTCAGGTTCAGCTGCTGCTGGAATCGATGATCATTGGGTTGCAAAGTATCGAAGCTTCATACGAATCGTATCTTCAAATAGAAGAACTAATGACAACATAAAGGAGGTAGACAACATGTTGAAACTGAATCTTCAGTTGTTCGCATCCAAGAAGGGCGTAGGCTCCACGAAGAACGGCCGTGACAGTATTTCCAAGCGTCTTGGCGTGAAGCGCGCCGACGGCCAAGTGGTTACAGCCGGCAGCATCTTGGTCCGCCAACGCGGCACGAAGGTCCATCCAGGCAACAACGTGGGCATCGGTAAAGATGACACGCTGTTCGCAAAAGTGGAAGGCGTCGTGAAGTTCGAACGATGGGGTCGCGACCGTAAAAAAGTGAGCGTCTACCCGGTGGAAGCTGCACCTGTTGCAGCAGCTGTGGAGAACTAAGATGATAGAAGAAACCCTCGGTTAGTGCCGGGGGTTTTTTTTAACCGGCTGCGGTTCATTTTTCTTGGACGCCTTCCCTTGCGCATGATATACTGAAGATTGGGGAGTTTGTACATAAATGGAAGAATGGAATGATGAACGGGGAGCCGGAATATGAATAGTTTGCGATTGAAGCTAGGAGGCTGCATCGCGGCAGCGGCCGTATGCGCCGTCATTGTCATTGGATGGCCTTTATCATTCACTTGGAGATTCGTGCTTATTCTCGTCATGGCGGTGATGCTGAGCCTGTGCGGGTTCTTGTTATACCGGGAAGAGCGGATGCGGCGGAAGCGTGTAGAGCGTTCGCTGGCGACATCTGCCCTCGAGCTGATGAACCATCAGCGCCATGACTGGATGAATGATCTGCAGTTGGTGTATGGTTACGTTCGATTGAAGAAGTTCGATAAATTGCCGGAATGTGTAGAGACTATAAAAGAGCGAATGGCGGAGGAGAGCCGGATTGCCAAGCTTGGCGTGCCGGAGCTGGTGATGTTCCTGATGCAGCAGCGGCTGTCAGGGAGCATGATGCCGCTCCGAATCGAGATGCCGGAACCGATTGAATTGAACCGGATGGACTTGTCCGTCGATCCGTGCAAGTTGGCCGAGTCGGTCATGGCTTCGGTTCAAACGTTTCGCTTTGCGGCAAAGGCGCATCATGACGGAATGAATCCGCTTAGCGTCGAATTTGCCAAGGAGGCCGGCCGGCTCGTCATTCGTTATCAATACGAAGGCATCTTATTGAATCCGGATGAAGTGGAATCCAAATTGAAGCATATCGCGTCTGTAGGCGGCCTGCGGCTGGAGCAATCGTCAGCGCAGCAGAACGAAGAGCACGAAGCCTACCGGATTGTCGTGCCTTGCAACGCATAATGGGGTGACAGCATGTTTGTAGATAAGACGAAAATATACGTTAAAGGCGGGGATGGCGGCGATGGTCTCGTCGCGTTCCGCCGGGAGAAGTATGTTGCGATGGGCGGACCAGCCGGCGGCGATGGAGGGCATGGCGGCGACGTCATTTTCCGGGTTGACGAGGGGTTGCGTACACTGGTCGATTTTCGCTACCAGAAGCACTTCAAGGCGAGCCGCGGAGAAAAGGGGCGGAACAAGAGCCAGCATGGCGCCAACGCAGAGCATATGATTGTCCGGGTCCCGCCGGGAACGGTCGTGATCGATGATGATACGCAGGAAGTTATCGCTGATCTGACCCGTAACGGGCAAGAGGTTGTTGTCGCCAAGGGCGGACGCGGAGGCCGAGGAAATATGCGCTTCGCGACTCCGGCGAATCCGGCGCCGGAGCTGGCGGAGCATGGAGAAGAAGGCCAGGAGCGCTGGGTTGTGCTTGAGCTGAAGGTGATGGCGGATGTCGGCCTGGTCGGCTTCCCGAGCGTCGGAAAATCGACGCTGCTGTCCGTCGTCTCGGGCGCGAAGCCGAAGATCGGGGCCTATCATTTCACGACGATTACCCCGAATCTGGGGGTCGTTGACATCGGGGACGGACGAAGCTTCGTCATGGCGGACCTGCCGGGCCTTATCGAGGGTGCTAGCGAAGGAGTCGGATTGGGACATGAATTTCTGCGCCATATTGAGCGTACCCGGATTATTATCCACGTTGTGGACATGGCGGGAACCGAGGGGCGAGATCCGTTCGACGATTGGGTCAAAATTAACGATGAATTGAGACAATATAACGAGAAGCTGGCGGAACGCCCGCAGATCGTGGCGGCGAACAAAATGGACATGCCTCAGGCGGAGGAGAACCTGGAAGCGTTCCGCGAGCAGGTGCGGGCGCTGAAGGGCGACGAGATCGAGATTATGCCGATCTCCTCCTTGACGAAGCAGGGAATCCAGGAGCTGCTCTACAAGGCTATGGATATGCTGGAACGTCTTCCAGAGACTCATGTCGAAGAGGTCGCAGACGTTGAGGAGCGCAAAATCTACCGCTACAAGAAGAAAGAAGAGAAGCCTTCCTTTACGATTCGGCGAGAGAATGACACATTCATCGTCGAGAGCGAGGCGATTGAAGGCATGTTGAAGCGGATGCAGATGACATCGCATGATGCGATTCTCCGGTTCGCGCGAACGCTTCGCCGGATGGGGGTAGACGAAGAACTGCGCAAGCGCGGCGCAGAGGATGGCACCATCATCCGGATCGGCGACTTCGAATTCGAATTCGTCGAAGGCAGCAGCTATTACTGATGACATGAAGGAGACCGCATGCCTTTGAACAGGCATGCGGTCTTTTCGCTGTTATCCCTGCGCCGGTGAAGGGGTATCATGCGCATCCAGCTTCGCGAGATCTTCCGGAGTGAGACGAAGCCGGGCGGCCTGAGCGTTGTCGCGGATCGATTCCGGCCGGGTCGCTCCGGGAATCGGGATCAACTGCGGGAAGCGGGCCATCATCCACGCCAGCACGATCTGGTATGGGCTCGCCTCATAGGCGCTGGCCAGATCTTGGAGAAGCTGATCATGCCGCAGTCTGGACGATTGCCCCGGGCCGCCGAACGGGCTGTAAGCGACGAACAGAATCCGGCGCGACTCGCAGAAGGTTAGTACGTCCAAGGAGCTTCGGTCGAACAAGTGGTAACGGTTCTGGACCGCCGCTACGCCGGCGATGTCCAAGGCCGCCTCGCATTCGGCAACCGACACGTTGGACAGGCCCAGATGCTCGATCTTGCCTTCCTCCTGCAGGCGGCTCAATTCTCCGAACGATTCCTCGAACGGAACCTCCGGATCCGGGGCATGCAAATAATACAGCGGATGCACGTCCCGCCGCAGCAGGGTGAGACTGCGTTCGCATGCGGCTCGCAGCGATCGCGGATGTGCGCTCCGGGTCCATGCGCCGTCCGGGCGGGCGAGCCCGGACTTAGTGGCAATCACGCACCCGGGGACTGGCGGCAGCGCCTCTGCGAATAACTCCTCGTTATGACCGAGATCATGCTCGTTCAAGCTGTATGTATCTGCCGTGTCGAAGAAAGTGATGCCGTTCTCCCAGGCTTCCTTAATCGTCTTCAGGGCACGTTCTCGATCCGGTCTTCCCGGTACGGAGAGCGGAGCTCCGCCGAAGCCGATCGCCGAGATTCGGTAGGAACCCAATTGTTTGTCCTGCATCAATATCCACCTGCCTTGTCATTATTCATTCCGGACCGATGCTACTGGAAAACATGATAGGTTTGTATACTAGTACGTCCGTAATGGGAAAAAGTTCCGGTTGAATGGGGTTATCGTCGACTCGTAAAGGGATGGGGAAACAGGGTATGCCTTTGTCTTGCTGCACGACATGATATCCTATAATATGGTGCTAGCAGCAGCTTTATAGCATGTACAATTCAGTATGAAGCGGAGAAGTGAACAACTGTGGAACCGGGAAACAAACCGTTATACGCTCTCATCATAGATGACATAAAGCGGAAAATAGAAGAGGGGATGTATACTGTCCATCAGCAGATTCCGACCGAAATGGAGCTGGCCTATCAGTTCGGGGTGAGCCGCATTACCTCCAAGCGCGCCCTGCTTGAGTTGGAACGGGGCGGATATATTTACCGCAAGCGGGGGAGCGGCAGCTACGTCAAGGAACGAGCCGGGGACAAGGAACCCTTCCTTGGCGGCACATCCAGTGCGCCGCAGCGTATCATCTCGATGATCCTGCCTTATATGGCGGCGAATGGACACTTGGATTACATGAGAGGGGCAACAGAATATTTGGAGAGCAAGGGATATTATTTGAGCATTCATTGTACAGACTGGAATCCGGAGAAGGAGAAGGAACTGCTGACACGCCTTCCGAAGCATGGATTTTCGGGCATCATTTTGTATCCGATCAGCTCCATTCACAACATGGAGGTCCTGAATCTTCAATACATCGACCAATATCCGATTGTGACGATGGACCAATATTACGACAGCATCCCGGTGCCGAGTGTCTGTTCCGATAATTTCCGGGGCGGATACATCGCGGCCCAAAGATTGATTGAGCTGGGGCATCGGCGCATTGCCTTCGTGTCAAGCATCGGAATCGAGTACCGGAGTTCGGTTCGCGATCGCTATTTTGGCTACTGTCAGGCGCTCAAGGACGGCGGCCTTCCAAGCGATGCCGAACTGGTCATCACCGATTTCTACCGGCAGGTGAACGAGGAGAATAAGGAAGCATTCTACACGGAAATGATCCAGTTTCTCCTGGGAAGAAAAGCGACGGCGATTCAAGCCGAGCATGACGAACTGGCGCTTGATCTGCTGAAAGTGTGCTTGGGCTCAAATATACAGGTGCCGGAGCAGCTGTCGCTCGTCGGATTCGACGACGAGGAAGTGTCGCGGCATTTCGAAGTTCCGCTCGCGACGGTGCTGCAAAACAAATACGAGATTGGACGGCGGGCAGCGGAAGCGGTCATTGATCTGCTCGAAGAGCGCAAGCTAGCGGTGAAGCGGATGCTTATCCCGATTATGCTGCAGGAGAGGCAATCGATTGGCCCCTTAGCTGGGGAGCGACTAATGTTGTAAGCGGAATCATGACGGTGCGGAAGCCACAAGCCTTTTACAGAACAGCCAGGGAAACGGTTCAACAAGTAAAAGGCTCTTTGTGATGCCATGAAAAAATTTCATTGATAACGAAGGAAAAGGCATTGATTTGATTCAAATTCGTGTATAATGAATCCAATTTCAATTGTTGGCTCATCTCCTATTGCCAATTCGCATACGAATCCGCTATAATGTCCTCTATAAGAAAACAAAAGTCTTTTTGCGGAGGACTGCAAATGGCAGAGCGATACTACTTGGTACGGGAAGATATTTTACCGGATGCGGTGGTGAAGACGGTACGGGCGAAGCAGCTGCTTGCCGCCGGCGAGGTCAAGACCGTTCACGAGGCTGCGGAGCGGGTCGAGCTGAGCCGCAGCGCGTTCTATAAATATAAAGACGGCATCTTCCCCCTCAACCAGTTGGAGCGGGAGCGTATCGTGACGATTTCGCTTGATTTGGAGCACCGCTCGGGCATCCTCTCGAAGGTGCTCAGCTCGGTGGCCGTGTACGAGGGGAATGTGCTCACGATCCACCAGACGATTCCGCTTCAGGGAATGGCGAACGTGGTTCTATCGGTGGAGACATCTCTTATTGCCGAACCGTTCGGCATGATGCTTGAAACGCTGCGCGACATTTCGGGCGTCAAGCGGGTACAGGTTATCGGGCAAGGATGAGACGGGCCGCTTGCCGGCGCAGGCCGTGAACGCCGGACGTGAACGAGTGACCCCCGGACATAATAGTTCTTTATCAATACACATAGACAGATGCGTCACGCGAAGGGGAGGAACGAGATGAAGCCAATCAAAGTAGGACTGTTGGGGTTGGGCACCGTAGGTACAGGTGTCGTTCGGATTGTTGAAGGTTATCAGGAGGATCTGGCCAGCCAGGTCGGCTCGCCGATTCAGATCGGGAAGGTGCTCGTCAAAGATGTGAGCAAGTCCCGCAGCATTCACGTGCCGGATCATCTGCTCACGGAAAATGCGTGGGATATTATCGACGATCCGGAAATCGACGTGGTCGTCGAAGTGATGGGCGGCATTGAGCCGACCAAGGAGTATCTTATGGAAGCGTTGGATCGGGGCAAGCATGTGGTGACCGCGAACAAGGATCTGATCGCGCTCCACGGGCGCGAGATCAAAGCGAAGGCGAAGGAGAAGCGCTGCGATGTGTTCTACGAGGCGAGCGTCGCCGGCGGCATCCCGATCATCCGCACGTTGATGGAAGGCTTCTCTTCCGACCGGATTACAAAGATTATGGGTATCGTCAACGGGACGACCAATTATATTTTATCGAAAATGAGCCAGGAAGGGGCCGGCTACGAAGAGGTGCTGCGGGAAGCGCAGCAGCTAGGCTACGCGGAAGCGGATCCGACCTCTGATGTGGAAGGATTGGACGCGGCGCGCAAGATGGCGATTCTCGCGACGCTTGGATTCCATGCGGACGTCGCTTTGGAAGACGTAGAAGTGCGCGGCATCTCCCGGATTAAGAAGGAAGATATCGCTTTTGCCAAAAAACTGGGTTATGAAATGAAGCTCCTTGGCATCGCAGAACGGCAGGATGATCAGATCAGTGTCGTCGTGCAGCCGACGATGGTCAGCACAGCGCATCCGCTCGCTTCGGTGAACGGCGTGTTCAATGCGGTATATGTGTACGGGGAAGCCGTGGGTGAGACGATGTTCTACGGACCGGGCGCCGGTGAGATGCCGACGGCCACCTCGATCGTGGCGGATCTGGTCGCCGTCATTAAGAACATGAAGCTCGGCGTCAACGGACAGCGCGCCTTGACTCCGTACAAGGAGAAGAAGCTCAAATCCGATGAGCAGATTGCTTATAAAAACTTCATTCTGCTTCACGTCGAAGACAAGGCAGGAGTGCTCGCGCAAATTACGCAACTGTTCGCCGAGTACGATGTGAGCCTCGATTCGGTTGTGCAGCAGCCGAATCCGAACAACCCGGATGCCGAGATTATCATTATTACGCATTACGCCAGCCGGGCGAACATGAATAAGGTATTTGAGCATTTCGAGCAGCTGTCCGTCATCAAGTCGATTAAGAGCGCTTATCGGGTCGAAGGTTGATCGAGCAGATGCGCATCATCGGTTGAAACCATACGCAAAGAGGGGAAAAAGAAATGAGATATATGGGATTGCTGGAGACCTACAAGCGCTATTTGCCGGTTAACGAAAATACGCCCATGCTGACGCTGCAGGAAGGCAACACGCCGCTCATCCGGGCGGAGCGCCTGTCCGAGGAGCTCGGGCTGAATATGTATTTGAAATATGAAGGCTTGAATCCGACCGGATCTTTCAAGGATCGCGGCATGGTCATGGCCGTAGCGAAGGCGATGGAAGAAGGGAGCCGCACGATTATGTGCGCCTCAACCGGCAACACGTCCGCGGCTGCAGCCGCTTATGCCGCCCGGGGCGGACTGAACTGCATCGTGCTGATCCCGAACAATAACATTGCGCTTGGCAAGCTGGCGCAAGCGATGATCTACGGTGCCAAGGTGATTGCGATCGAGGGCAACTTCGACCGGGCGCTGGAGATTGTGCGCGAGATTACGGCGAAGCACCCGATTACGCTCGTCAATTCGGTCAACCCGTACCGGATCGAGGGACAGAAGACAGCCGCCTTCGAGGTATGCGATCAATTGGGAGCCGCGCCGGACGTACTCGCCATTCCTGTGGGGAATGCGGGCAATATTTCCGCTTACTGGAAAGGGTTTAAGGAATATCATGCGACAGGTCATACAGACCGCCTGCCGAAGATGGTCGGCTTCGAAGCGGAAGGCGCCATGGCGATTGTGAAAGGCGAACCGATTCCGAACCCGGAAACGCTGGCGACCGCCATTCGAATCGGCAATCCGGCGAGCTGGAAGACCGCTGTCGAAGCGGCCGGGCAATCCGGCGGTCAGATTAATTACGTGACCGACGATCAAATTATCGAAGCGTATCAGCTGCTGGCGGCGAGTGAAGGCGTCTTTGCCGAGCCGGCCTCGGCGGCTTCGGTGGCCGGCGTGCTGAAGCTGCACCGGGAAGGGTACTTCACCGGAGGAGAATCAGTTGTATGCGTGCTGACCGGACATGGGCTCAAGGACCCGAACATCGCCATCCAGACGGCGGCGAAGGAGCCGCTCGTCGTGCCGGACACAGAGGAAGCGGTCATGGCGGCGATTCGTCAGCTGGAGGGTGAACAATAATGTGGAAGGAAGAGGGCGTGCTCGTGCGCGTGCCTGCCAGCACGGCTAATCTTGGCCCCGGGTTCGATACGCTGGGTATGGCGCTCGAGCTGCATTTGTGGGTCGCGATGAAGCCGGCGGAGCAGATGCGAATTCGCCTTCACGGTTCGGAGCTTCACGGCCTTCCTGCCGACGAGCGCAATCTGATCTACCGGACGGCTCAAGCGGTATTCCGGGAGGCGGGAGTGGAAGAGCGCCCGCTCGCCCTTGACGTCTATAGCGAGATCCCGCTGACGCGCGGGCTCGGCAGTAGCGCCTCCGCCTTGATCGGCGGGCTTGCCGCCGCCAATTGGCTCATCGGGCAGCCGTTGACGGATCAACGGCTGTTCGATATGGCGACGGCCATCGAGCGTCATCCGGACAATGTGGGGGCCTCTCTGTTCGGCGGAATTATCACGGCCATGTGGGATGGCGAGCAGGCTCATCATATACGGCTCGATCCGCCCGCCGGCCTCGGAACGGTGGTGGCCGTCCCTCAGTTCGAGCTTGAGACGAAGAAGGCGCGGCATGTGCTGCCGGAGCGCATCGACATGGCGGATGCGGTATACAATATTAGCCGCTCCTCCGTTCTCGTCGCGGCTCTGGCCAGCGGACGGACGGAGCTGCTGGGGGAAGCGATGCGGGACCGGCTTCATCAGCCGTATCGGGCATCGCTCATCCCGGGCATGCCGGGCATATTGGAGGAGGCGGTTCAGCACGGAGCGCTTGGCGTGGCGCTGAGCGGCGCGGGCCCGACGCTTCTCGCCTTCGTTGACAACCGGAACGAGCACGATTCGTTGCAAGCATATATGAAGCAAGCGCTTCGCGATCACGGGGTCGAGTCCCGGGTTATGCCGCTCGGCATAAGCAAGGAAGGAGCCGTGCGCTGCGGAGTGTGGGACGATATGGCGGCGGTCGTCGCTGAGCGTGCCGATTCATCACGATAGAAGGAGTTAACTCATTATGGCTAGAATTGCGCTTTTGCCTGAAGGTTCCGTGTCGCATGAGGCCGCGGTCCATCTCATCGGGGAGCAGCATCAGTATGATCACTATGCCTTGATATCGGACGTATTCCTGTCGACCGCCCAGGGCAAGACGGATTACAGCGTCATTCCGATCGAGAATACGATCGAGGGCTCGGTGAATCTGCATATGGATTGGATTGTCCATGAGGTGGACATTCCGTTCCAGGCGGAGTGGTTCTATCCGTCCATCCAAAATATTATCGGACGCCGCGCCGAAATCGAAGGAGACTGGTCCCGGGTCGTCAAGGTGATGTCTCATCCGGTCGCAATGGCGCAATGCATGAACTTCATCCGGACATATCTGCCGCATGCCGAGCTGGAGCATACGGGCAGCACCGCCGAAGCCGTTCACAAGGTCAAGCAGCATCCCGGCAGCGGCTGGGTGGCGATCGGAACCAGCCTGGGAGCGCGTACCCACGGTCTCGATGTACTGGCATCGGAAGTAACGGATCATAATAATAACTATACGAGGTTCGTCCTTATCGGCAAGGAGCCGCTGAACCTGGAGCGTTCGGGCAAGCCGAAGACCACGATTCTGGTCACGCTGCCGGAGGATTACCCGGGTGCGCTGCACCAGGTGCTGTCCGCCTTTGCGTGGCGGCGAATCAACTTGTCGCGTATTGAATCGCGTCCGACGAAGCGCCGGCTTGGCAACTATTATTTTTATATTGATGTGGAAATGGGGCTGAACACGGTCTTGCTGCCTTCCGCTTTCGCGGAAATTGAAGCGATTGGCTGCCAGGTTCGCATCCTCGGATCGTACCCAAGCTATACATTTGAACAAGCTGTACCCAAGTGAGGGCCAATATACGGAGGTGCTTTTGCCATGTCGCAATGGATATATTTGAACGGACAATATGTGACCAAAGAAAATGCAACGATTTCAGTATATGACCACGGTTTTCTGTACGGGGACGGGATATTTGAAGGTATCCGCGTCTATAGCGGCAATATATTTAAATGCCGCGAGCATCTCGAGCGGCTGTATGACTCGGCGAAATCGATTATGCTTGACATTCCGCTGACGCTGGATGAAATGCAGGACGCGATGGTGGAGACGATTCGGCGCAATGAGCTGCGTGACGGCTATATCCGGCTCATCGTCTCCCGCGGGGCCGGCAATCTCGGCCTCGATCCGCGCCGTTGTCCGCAGGCGAGTGTCATTATTATTGTCGAGCAGCTCGCCATTTATCCGGAGGAAGCTTACCGCAACGGGCTGCGCACCGTCTCGGTGTCCCAGCGCCGCAATATCCCGGATGCCTTGAATCCGAAGATCAAATCGCTGAACTATTTGAACAATATTCTCGTCAAAATTCAGGCGAACCTGGCTGATGTCGGGGAAGCGATTATGCTGAACGCGCAAGGGTATGTAGCCGAAGGCTCCAGCGATAACATTTTTGTTATCAAAAAAGGCGTCGTCTACACCCCGCCATGCTACTTGGGTGCGTTGGAGGGTATTACGCGGGCGGCGATCATGGAATTATGCGGCAAGCTGGGCTATACGCTCAAGGAAGAACCGTTCACTCTCCACGATGTGTATGTCGCGGATGAAGTGTTCTTCACGGGAACGGCTGCCGAGGTCATTGCTGTACGCGAAGTTGACGGTCGCATCATCGGTTCCGGACAAGCCGGTCCGATGACATTGAATCTGCTTAAGCATTTCCGTGAGATCGTTACGCAGGATGGCGTCAAGGTATACGAATAAAGGCTGTAGCTGCGAAGCAGACAACTCCTCCCTGACCATCGGGGAGGATTTTTTTATATGAAGGGATGTCAAACGCCCATCATCTGCATAGGATGTAGTAATTGATCCTAGGGCAAGTGTCCCGTAGCACAAAGGATGATGAACGTTTGGGAGGTTACAACACGTGAAAATCCATATTGTCAAGAACGGCGAGTCGTTATATTCCATTGCGAAAAAATACGATGTTCCTTTAGAGGAATTAATCAAGATGAATCCGCAGCTCAAAGACCCGAATGAAATCGATGTCGGGATGAAGATTAAAGTTCCTTCCTCGAGCCACCCGCAAACAGGGCACGAAATTGTGCATAAGCATGTGGTCAAGGAAGGGGATACGTTATGGAAGCTGTCGAAGGCATGGGGCGTTCCTTTGCAAGAGATGATTGAAGCGAATCCGCAATTGAAAAATCCAAATGTTCTTGTGATCGGGCAAGTTGTCAATATTCCTAAGGTCTCGGGAATGACGCCGCCTTCATCGGATTCTATGCCGATGCATCACGGCAAAGGCGAGATGACGGCACCGAAGTCCAAGGAAGAGTTGACCGCGCCGAAGCCGATCGTGGAAATCATGCCGCCTAAAGCGGAACTGACCAAGCCTAAGCCAGAAGTTACGGCGCCGAAGCCGAAAGTCGAGATTACTTTGCCGAAGTATGAACTCGAGTTCGAAATGGAAAAAGTGGAGTATGTCAAGCCGGAAAAACCAAAGCATGAATATCCGCTCTGTCCTCCTGCGCCAACGCTGCCGATTCCGGCCCCGCCGATTCTGGAATGCCCGGAGCCTCCTGCCATTCTTCCGTACATGGAAGAACAGCCTAAGCCATTTTATTCGTGTTGCCCTGAACCGTATGCTCCGATCAAAGAAATACCGTGCGGCTGCGGAGAACACCACCATCACCATCCATTCGCTCAGTATCCGGTACCGGCAGCGGAGGTTGTCGCTCCTGCGGCAATGCCACCGGTTTATGCGGATTGTCCGCCTTGGCAGGCATTTCCGATTATGCAACCGCCGCATGTATGCGATGGCGGTTATCCAATAATGCCGTATTCGCATTCTTCCGGGCAGCCTGTATTTGTCTCTCCAGGCGCCATGGCGGATCCGGCGCCGGCCGAGTGGTCGCCTTCCATGCCGGGTCAACATGAGATGGAGCATGGGACATGGAATCCCCATGATGGGATGATGGAGCATGGGAAATGGCACCCGCATCACGGAATGGGTGAACACGGGAAATGGCATCCGCATCATGGAATGGGTGAACACGGGACATGGGAGCCCCATGATGGGATGATGGAGCATGGGAAATGGCACCCGCATCACGGAATGGGCGAGCACGGGAAGTGGGAGCCCCATGATGGGATGATGGAGCATGGGAAATGGCATCCGCATCACGGAATGGGGGAACACGGGAAATGGCATCCGCATCATGGAATGGGTGAACACGGGACATGGGATCCCCATGATGGGATGATGGAGCATGGGAAATGGCACCCGCATCACGGAATGGGCGAACACGGGAAATGGCACCCGCATCACGGAATGGGCGAACACGGGAAATGGCACCCGCATCACGGAATGGGCGAACACGGGAAATGGCACCCGCATCACGGAATGGGCGAACACGGGAAATGGCACCCGCATCACGGAATGGGCGAACACGGGAAATGGCACCCGCATCATGGAATGGGCGAACACGGGACATGGGATCCCCATAATGGGATGGCGGAGCATGGGGAATGGCATCCGCATCACGGAATGGGTGAACACGGGACATGGGATCCCCATGATGGGATGGCGGAGCATGGGGAATGGTACCCGCATCATGGAATGGGCGAATCCGGAGAATGGTACCCGCATCATGGAATGAGCGAACACGGGGGATGGCACCCTCACGGAATGACCGGACATGGGGAGTGGCTTTCTCATACCGGTAATGTCTACCAGGGGATGCATCAGACTTATCCTACCTATATATCGCCGGAAGCAGGCTGGCATAATCCGGAGCCATGCTGGGGCATGCCTCACTGGCAGATGGATGGTTGGGAAAAAGGAAAGGCCTGCGATGGCAGCGTTCATGAGCGCGAAGAGGAGCTCGAAGCAGAGACAGCAAATGCTTCCTCCGCCGAGAATGGCGAGTCGGAAGAAAGAATCGGGAATTCAAGCGATACGGAGAAAAAAGCGACGATTCGCAGCGCTTCCGGGAAAAAGAGCCCCCGGAACGCGCAGAAGGCCAAAGCTTCAAGCAGGAAGCAGCGTCCGCAAGGTATGCCGTGGATTGGCGGCTAATGCCGATAACTTAGAAGCAACAGGTAATATCCCCTGTTCTATTAAGAAGAGATAGATGGGTGGGTATTACCTGTTGTTGTGATGTCAATCTATAAACCAACTGGGATTAAGCCTTCGCATGATGTTCCTTTTTAAGATGCCGTAGCGAGTGGAGAAAAACAATAGATTTAGGGGTTGCTTTTCTATTAGAAGCATGATATATTTATATTCCTGTCTTCGACAGAGCGGCATTAGCCGCCTGAAGCGAAAAAGATTTTTTAAAAAAGTGCTTGACGCTGAAACGAAGACATGATATATTATAAAAGTCGCCGCTGAACGGCGGTGAAGAAAAGAAAGCAACTTACTGATGAGGTTGGTTGCCGGATTGTTCTTTGAAAACTGAACAACGAGTGATGTTTGTGCAAGAGGTCA